>NZ_JAQQDB010000049.1:0-59078 GCF_046030135.1 Caballeronia jiangsuensis | reverse complement strand
TGCAGCAGCAAAGAAAGTGACTGCCGCCCCGCACAGGGGCAGTGCTAATAGACCACCGCGAATACGGGATCCAGCAAAAAAGCCCCCACCCATACATCGATCAAAAAAGCCTCAACAACCCATCGAGCCCAACGAAGTTGAACGCGACACTTGCCGACTGCCTCACAACGGGCTTCGCCCTAAACGCCACCGACAACCCCGCTTCGGCCATCATCTTGAGATCGTTCGAACCATCGCCCATCGCGATGGCCCGCTTCGGCTCGATGCCGATCTTCGCGCACGTGTCGATCAGCGTGCGGGCTTTCTCATCCGCGTTCACGATGTCGCCGACGACCTTCCCAGTCAGCTTGCCATCGACGATTTCGAGCGTGTTCGCGCGCGTGTAATCGAGCCCGAGGCGCGTCTTCAGACGCTCGGTGAAGAACGTGAACCCGCCCGACACGAGCAGCGTCTTAAGACCCGCGGCGCGCGCGCCTTCGAGCATGCGTTCCGCGCCCGGTGAAAGCCTGAGCCGTTCCTCGTAGACACGCTCCAGCGCGCCCGCGTCGAGGCCCTTCAGCAGCGCGACGCGCCGCGTGAGGCTCTCGTTGAAATCCTTGATCTCGCCGCGCATCGACGCTTCCGTGATCGCCGCGACCTCGGCCTTCAGTCCGCAGAAATCGGCGATCTCGTCGATGCATTCGATCGTGATGAGCGTCGAGTCCATATCCATCGCGACAAGGCCGAAATCGGCGAGCTTCGCGGTCGGATCGATGTAAGCGTAATCGAGCGCATGCGCGCCGCAGTAGGCGTCGATATCCGGACGCTGGAGCGGATCGGCGCCGATCAGGCGCAGCAGCGTGTCGTCGGCGCGTTGCGTCTCTCGCGAACGCGCGAGCGCCGCGAGCGGCCGCAGATGTGAATCGGAGATGGGGCTGGGACTTTGAATGACGAGGTTCATCGGCGGGCAAACGCATGAAGGCGGAAACCGCCATTGTAAAGAACCTTCAGCGCTGCACGCGCGCAGGATCGACGTCCCAGTAAGGCGGCTCGCCGAACTGCGCCGCAAGAAAGTCGATGAACGCGAGCGTCTTCGGCGGCACGAACGCGCGGCTCGGATACACGGCCCAGATCGCCACCGTCTGCGCGAGCGGGTAATCGTCGAGCAGGGTGACGAGCTCGCCGCTCGCGATCAGGGGCGCTACGCTCCACGTCGATTTGAGCCCGATGCCGACGCCCGCCGCGAGCGCGTCGCGGATCACTTCGCCGTTGTCCGTCACGAGCCGCCCCGACACGCGCACATCGATCACGCCGGTCGGCGTCACGAAACTCCAGTCGCGCTGATCGGCGAGTATCACGCATTCGTGCCCGGCGAGATCGGCCGGATGACGCGGCGTGCCGTGCGCGGCGAGATACGCGGGCGATGCGCACAGCACGCGCCGGTTGCTCGCGAGTTTTTTCGCGACGAGCGTCGAATCCTTCAGCGCGCCGATGCGGATCGCGAGGTCGATGCCTTCATCGATGAGATCGACGATCTGGTCGGTCATGCGCAGATCGACGCTCACGCCGGGATACGCGCGCAAAAACGCGGGAATCAGCGGCGAGATGTGCTGGCGGCCGAGCGACGAGGGCATCGTCACGCGCAGGCGGCCGTGCGGATGCTCGCGCGCCTGCCCGACCGAGGCACGCGCGGCGTCGGCGGCGTCGAGCAGCTCGCGCGCATGCGCCGCGAAGATTTCACCTTCCTGCGTGATGGAGACGCGCCGCGTCGTGCGATGCAAAAGCCGCGCGCCGAGCATGCGTTCCAGCCCGGCGATGCGCGCGCTCGCCACCGCCGGCGACAACCCGAACTCACGCGCCGCCGCCGACAGGTTCGCCAGCGCCGCCGCACGCATGAACAGGCCGACGTCGAGCAGATCGAGCCGCTCGCGTGTTGCGCCGTCCGTCAGGGGATCACTCGCCATTCGATGGATTTCCCGAAAAATGTTTCATCGATTATGACCGTTTTCGAGATGGCGATCGCGCACTAAGATCGAAGCAAATCCACTTCACGGAGCACACACATGAAAGCCATCGGCCTGACGCGCTACCTTCCCATTTCCAACCCCGAATCGCTCGTCGATATCGAGCTCGACACGCCCGTGCCGACGGGCCGCGACCTGCTCGTGAAAATCGAGGCGATCGCGGTCAATCCCGTCGACACGAAAGTGCGCGCGCCGAAGGACAAGGTCGAAGCAGCGCCGCGCGTGCTCGGCTGGGATGCGGCGGGCGTCGTGGAGGCGGTCGGTCCCGAGGTCACGCTGTTCAAGGCGGGCGACCCGGTCTACTATGCGGGCGACATCACGCGCCAGGGCGCGAACAGCGAGTTCCATCTGATCGACGAGCGCATCGTCGGCGCGAAGCCCAAGTCGCTCGATTTCACCTGCGCCGCCGCGCTGCCGCTCACGACCATCACCGCGTGGGAAGCGCTCTTCGACCGGCTGCGCGTGTCGGCGGAAGGCAAGGACGCGGGCAGGTCGGTGCTGATCATCGGCGGGGCGGGCGGAGTCGGCTCGATCGGCATCCAGCTCGCCAAGCGCGTCGCGAAGCTTCAGGTGATCGCCACGGCCTCGCGGCCCGAATCGGCGAAATGGGCGGAGGATCTCGGCGCGGATCACATCGTCGATCACTTCGGGGACATCCCGAAGCAGATGAAGGATATCGGCTTCCCGCAAGTCGATTACGTGCTGATCTTCAATGACACCGACAAGCATTTCCCCGCCGCCGCCGAAGTCATCAAGCCGCAAGGCGCGATCGCGACAATCGTCGAGAACGCGAAGCCGCTGCCGGTCGAATTGCTGAAATCGAAGAGCGCGGCGTTTCACTGGGAGTTCATGTTCACGCGCGCGATGTTCAAGACGCCCGATATGATCGAGCAGCACAAGCTGCTTTCCGAAGTGGCGCGGCTGATCGACGCAGGTACGATTCGCACGACGCTCGGACGCGATCTCGGCAGGATCGACGCCGCGAATCTGCGCGAGGCGCATCGGCTGCTGGAAGAAGGGCGCACGGTCGGCAAGCTCGTGCTGACCGGCTTCTGAGCGCGCGTTGACGAACGTCATCGACAGTGCCGCGCACGCGGGTTTTCCACTAGGATGAGCCGCCATGCGGGGCGCTAGACTGAAACCGCCCTACAGCACGCTGGCGCTTCGCGGCGCCGGCCTTCCTCAGCGCTCGATACGGAGGTGGCGGCATGAATCGTCGTTCGGTCGTTCGTCGCATCGTTTCCGTCGCCGCGCTCGCAATGTTCGCGGCGACCGCCCACGCGACGCCAGGCATCAAGGTTCTCTCCGAAGCGCCCAATGACGGTCCCATCAAGTACACGGTGAAGATGGCATCGAAGAGTTTCGGCAACGAGCAGGAAACGCGCACCATCCGTTCCGGCCAGACCGATGACTTCACCTGGCAGGGCTCGGCGCCGAGCGGCGCGCAGGCGGTTCCGGATGCTTGCCCGCAGGCGGCGTCGGTGCCGAAGAGCGCGGACGGGCAGGCGGTGCGGCAGGTGCAGATCCGCTTCGCGCCGGTCGTCGCGGATAACGGTTCCGCGAACGTGCAGATCAGTTTTCGCGCCTACGCGCCGAAGGGCACGAGCAAGGTGAACGTGGGCGGCAAGACCGTGCAATGTCCGGTCGATAATCGCTTCAGCCAGATCGTGCGTTTTTCGATGCCGACGTCCACAGGCTCCAAGAAAACCGTCACGCTCGACGACGGCACGCAGTTGACCGTCACGGCGAACCGCAAATAATCATCGCTGTCCGACGCGCCGATTTCCGATCGGCGCGTTTTTTAAAAGCGCTATCCGCAACTAACGGTCTTTATTTTCAACCGTCCCAGATTTCCCTCGCGCGTTCATCGTCAGTAAAGCTTACAGATACGCACGGAGCATCGCTTCGCGCGTAAACGCAATCCTTCATATGCTGCGCGGATCGGCGCCTGGACGCCTCTTGGCACGCTTCGTGCGATTCCATTCGATACCGCGCTGATTGCCGGCGCGAAAACCGCCTCGGCACACGCGCCGGGCGTATCCATCGACTCGATCCGACAGCGAAGGTGCCGCGATGCCGCACATGATCTGGAAAGGCGCGATCAGCTTCGGGCTGGTCCACGTGCCCGTGCAACTCTATCCGGCGACGCAGTCGGAGAAGGTTGGCTTCAACCTGCTCGACAAGCGCTCGATGGATCCGATCGGCTACAAGCAGATCAACAAGAACACGGGCAAGGAAGTCACGCGCGACAACATCGTGCGCGGCTTCGAATACGAGAAGGGCAAATACGTCGTAATGACCGACGCCGAAATCCGCGCGGCCAATCCCGAATCGACGCAGACGGTCGACATTCTCGCTTTCGTCGACGCGCCCGACATCTCGTTCCTCTCGCTCGATACGCCGTACTATCTCGCGCCCGATCGCAAGGGCGAGAAAGTCTACGCGCTTCTGCGAGACGCGTTGAAGGACACCGGCAAGGTCGGCATCGCGAGCGTCGTGCTGCACAACAAGCAGCATCTGGCGGCGCTGATTCCAGTCGGCCCCGCGCTCGCGCTCAACACGCTGCGCTGGGGCGACGAAGTGCGCGACTTCAGCGAGTTCAAGTTCCCCGACGAAGACACCAAGAAGGCCGGCGTCACGCCGAAGGAACTGGAAATGGCGAAGCGTCTCATCGACGACATGAGCGACTCGTGGGATCCGGCCAAGTATCACGACACCTTCAAGGACGACATCATGGCGCTCGTCGACAAGAAGGTGAAGGAAGGCAAGGTCGCCGAAGTCATGAAGGTCGAGGAGGGCGGCGAGCAAAAGGCATCCGCCGAAATTCTCGATCTGTCGGAATTGCTCAAGCGCAGTCTGAAGAAGGGCGCTCCGGCGAAACGCGGCAGCAAGGCCGCGCCATCCGACGACGATACCAGCGAGGAAACGGCGCGCCCGGCACGCAAGACGACGCGTCGCAAACGCGCGTGAGCACGCATAGACGGCGATAGACGACGATGGCAGACAAACTCGAAACCTATCAGCGCAAGCGTACCTTCGACAAGACGCCCGAGCCTTCCGGCGCCGCGAAGCGAAGTGCGCGCGCAAGGAAGTCCGCGGATCACGCGTTGTCGTTCGTGATCCAGGAACACGACGCGCGCCGTCTGCATTACGACTTCCGTCTCGAACTCGACGGCACGCTCAAATCGTGGGCGGTGCCGAAAGGACCGAGCCTCGATCCTTCGGTCAAGCGGCTCGCGGTGCATGTCGAAGATCATCCGCTCGACTACGGCTCGTTCGAAGGCGATATTCCCGAGGGCAACTACGGCGCGGGCAGCGTCATCGTGTGGGATCGCGGGACGTGGGCGCCGCAGTCGGGCACTGTCGAGGAGGCCGCGCGCGAGTACGAGAAAGGCAAGCTCAAGTTCGTACTCGACGGCGAAAAGCTGCACGGCGGCTGGACGCTCGTGAAGAGCCACATGCGCGGCAGCGGCGACAAGGAGCAGTGGCTGCTCATCAAAGAACGCGACGACGAAGCGCGTCCCGAAGCCGAATACGACATTTTGCTGAAGAAGCCGGGCAGCGTGATGTCGACATCGCTCGGTGCGCGCGACAAAAGCGGCGCGGTACGCGAGCGCACCGAACGCAAGGCCGTCGCGAAGAAAGCGCCGGCGCGGAAACCGGCCGGCAAGAAAGCGAACGGACACGCGCATCCGGATATCGTCGCGAATCGCAGCGCGGAGTCGTTGCGCACGTTGTCGCACGAACCGGCGATCGAAGGCGCGGTAAAGGCGAAGCTGCCCGCGACCTTCAAGCCGCAACTCGCAACGCTCGTCGATGCCGCGCCGCCCGGAAATGATTGGGCCTACGAAATAAAATTCGACGGCTATCGCGTGCTCGCGCGCATCGAAACCATCAAAGGCAAGCACGAGATTCTGATCTATACGCGCAACGGCAACGACTGGACCGCGAAGTTTTCGAAGCAGGTGAAGGCGCTCGAACGGCTCGATATCGAAAGCGGCTGGCTCGACGGCGAAGCCGTGGTGCTCGACGATCGCGGCCTTCCTGATTTTCAGGCGCTGCAAAACGCGTTCGATGTAGGACGCCCGCAGGACATCGTCGTGTATTTCTTCGACGTGCCTTATCTGAACGGCTACGACTTGCGCAACGTGCCGCTCGTGCAGCGCCGCGCGATCCTGAAGGCGCTCATCGAGCCGATAGACGATCCCGTTCTGCGCTATTCGCAGGACTTCGCCTTTCACGCCGACGATCTCCTGAAAAGCGCGTGCGACATGGCGCTCGAAGGGATCATCGGCAAGCGGATCGACAGCACGTATGTGTCGGGGCGCAGCACCTCGTGGATCAAGCTCAAGTGCCGTCGCCGGCAGGAGTTCGTGATCGGCGGCTATTCGGAGCCGTCGGGCAGCCGCGGGCAGTTCGGCGCGCTCCTGCTCGGCGTGTACGACACGCACGGCAAACTGCAGTACGCGGGACGCGTGGGCAGCGGCTTCGATCACGCGACGCTCATCGCGGTGAAGAAGGAGCTCGACAAGCGCGAAGTGAAGCGCATGCCGTTCGCCAGCGAGCCGCAGGAACGCAGCCGTACGCCCGTGCATTGGGTGAAGCCCGAACTCGTGGCCGAATGCAATTTTGCGGAATGGACCAAGGAGCGCATCGTGCGACAAGCCTCGTTCGTCAGTCTGCGCGACGATAAACCCGCGCGTCAGATCGTGAAGGAAGTGCCGGCATCGGCGAAGAAAGTGGCGTCGAAGAAAGCGCCTGCAAAGAAAACGGCTACCAAAGCCAAAGCGGGTTCGGCGGAAATCGAAGGCGTGAAGATCAGCCATCCGGATCGCGTGATCGACAAATCCACCGGCTTCACCAAGATCGATGTCGTCGAGTATTACGCGTCCGTCGCCGACTGGATGCTGCCGAATCTGAAGGATCGCCCGGTGTCGCTCGTGCGCGCGCCCGAAGATATCGGCGGCGAACTGTTCTTTCAGAAGCACAGCGCGAAGCTCGCGATTCCGCATATCACGCAGCATCCCGAAATCGATCCGGGGCATCCGCCGCTGCTCACGATCGAATCGTCGCAAGCGCTCGTCGGCACCGCGCAGATGGGCACGATCGAGCTGCATACGTGGAACGCGGTGGCATCGAACATCGAGAAGCCGGATCGCATGGTGTTCGATCTCGATCCGGGCGAAGGCGTCGGCTGGGAACGCATGATCGAGGCCGCGAAGCTGACGAAGGATCTGCTCGCCGAACTCGGCCTCACGTCGTTCTGCAAGACGAGCGGCGGCAAGGGCTTTCATGTGGTCGTGCCGCTCGCGAAGCAGGCCGGCTGGGACGACATGAAGGACTTCTCGCAGGCGGTCGCGCAGCACATGGCGAGCGCGCTGCCCAAGCTCTTCTCCGCGAAGATGGGCATGCAGAACCGCAAGGGGAAGATCTTCATCGACTATCTGCGCAACAACCGCGGGTCGAGCACCGTGGCGGCGTTTTCGCTGCGCGCGCGGCCGGGGCTCGGCGCATCGATGCCGCTCTCGTGGGACGAACTCGATGATGTGAAAAGCGGCGATCAATGGAACATCGGCAACGTGCGCGAGCGGCTCGATGCGTTGAAAGGCGATCCGTGGGCGGGCTATGACAAGGCGCGTCAACGACTTACGGCCGAGATGAAGAAGCGGCTCGGCATGAACGGCTCACGCAAGTGAGCGTTCACACAGGGAGACGAAGATGAAGCAGACGAACACAACACCCGCGAGCGCGCCCGATCGCGGACGCGAGATGGCGAGCAAGGATCGCGCGACCCAAACGCATGACGATGCATCGAACGCGCCGCTGCCTCACGAGGCGGATCAGAGCGTCGAATCGCAGCATGAACATGAGCCGCGCGATGTCGGCATGCAGGCGCATGAGGACATCGAACGCGGTCTGGTCGATACGGATCGACGGGGCGGCGACGATTATCAACGCGATACGCAGCGCGACGAACACGCAAACGTGAACAGCGATGAAGGGCGCTCGGCCAAGCGGTGAACCGAACGGTGAAAAGCCTTCGCGAATGGCACCGCACGGGCCGCTTGCGTAGAATGAACCGTTGATCATGAGCGGGTCTGGAAGCTATCGTTTGCCGCGTTTTTTCTACCGATGCACGCAATAGATGGGACGCGCGAACGGTAAGCCCTTCCGATGCTTGCATCCTTTGCCCCGCCATGCGGACCGAAGCCAACTTAACGGAACATGCCACACGACCTTCTGTCCCGTCTGAAGAACGAAACCGCCGCGTGTCATGCGCGGCTCGAGAATGCGCTCGACCTGATGCGTGACGATCTGCAGGGCGACGAATACATCGCGCTGCTCGAACGATTCTATGGCTATGTCGCGCCGTGGGAAGATGCGACCGCGGCGTGCATGCCGGCATCGCTCGCAGACTTCTTCGATACGCGCCGCAAGGCGCAGCTTCTCGCCGCCGACCTCGTCGCGCTGACGGGCGAGACCCAGCGCAGCGCTTCAGTACAACACGCCGATTCGCACGACGATCTGCCGCGCATGCATAACATCGGCGATGCATTCGGCTCGATGTACGTGATGGAAGGCAGCACGCTCGGCGGGCGCTTCATCGCGCCTCACGTCGCCGAACGGCTCGATCTCGCACCGGGCCGCGGCAATGCGTATTTCGAAGGCTACGGCCCGCGTACTGGCAGCATGTGGAATGCGTTTCGCGAGACCGCGGCGGCCAGCGTACCCGAAAGCCAGTACGACGATGCGGTGAAAGCCGCCATCGCGACCTTCGATAGTCTGCATGCGTGGCTATGCCCCGAAGCGGACGATGTGCAGCAGCGTCTGCAGCCGGCGGCGGGAGCGGCCTGATGAACGAGTCCGCAAGCGAACCGCCCATCGCGAAGGCTTCGCACGAAGCATCGCAAGGACCGCCGGATGCCGAGGCGCGTCGTCGCACGCTCAGTTCGGGCGTCGCGGGCAAGGACTGCGATGCCGAGCCGATTCATATTCCCGGCGGCATCCAGCCGCATGGATTTCTGCTCGTGCTCGCCGACGATCTGCGCATCGTGCAGGCAAGCGAAAACCTTGCGTCGCTGACAGGCGAGGACGTCGATGCATTGCTCGGCGCGCCGCTCGATACTGTGATCGGCGCGGCGGGCGCGCAACGCATCGCGCAGGCGGCCGTCACGTCCGCGCTCGACGATGCGCCGCTCTACATCGGTCCGATCGACGTGACCGCTGCGTCTTCCGACAATCCGCTGCGCTTCGATGTGACGATGCATCGTCATGAGGGCGCGCTCATCGTCGAGATGGAAGCCGCCGCGGCCAGTGGCGATGCCTTCGCATCGATGTATCCGCTCGTGCGTACGTTCGCGCGCGGCCTTCAGGACGCGGGGAACGTGCAGGCGCTCGCCGAGCTCGCGGTGCGCGAAGTGCGCGCGATCACGGGCTTCGGCCGCGTGATGCTCTACAGCTTCGACGAGGAAGGCCGCAGCCATGTGCTCGCGGAAGATCGCGAGGAGAGTTACCCGTCGTTCCTGCATCAGTTCTTCCCTGCATCGGACATTCCGCGCCAGGCGCGCGCGTTGTATCTGAAGCACCGCATCCGCCTCGTCGCCGACGTGAACTACACGCCCGCGCGGCTCGTGCCGGGCGTGAACCCGGCCACGGGCCGTCCCACCGATCTCACCTACGCGACGCTGCGCAGTTTCTCGCCGGTGCATCTGGAGTACATGCGCAACATGGGCACGCATGCGTCGATGTCGGTGTCGATCGTCGTGCGCGGGCAGTTGTGGGGACTCGTCTCGTGTCACGATCACGACGCGCGCATCGTGCCGTTCAATACGCGCGTCGCGGTCGAGCATCTCGGTCACATGCTGTCGTTGCAGATCGAAGCGAAGGAAGAGCGCGCCGAAGGCGAGTATCTGGCCGCGCTGCGTCGCACGATGGGCCGTCTGATCTCCGCGATGGGCGAGCATGAGAACTTCGTCGCGGGCTTGCAGGCGGTGCCGACGGACGTGTTGAGCTTCGCGCGCTCGGCAGGCGCGGCGATCGTCTTCGACGACCAGATCACGCTGCTCGGCTCGACGCCCGACGAGGACACCGTGCGCGCGCTCACGCACTGGCTCGCGGAGAACACGTCCGGCGTATGGGCGACGGATTCGCTCGCGCGCGAATGGGCGCCGGCGAAGGGACACGAAGACCACGCGTGCGGCGTGCTCGCGGTGCCGGTCTCGCAGATCTTTCGCAACTATCTGCTGTGGTTCAGACCGGAAGTGATGCAGACCATCAAGTGGGCGGGCGAGCCGGTCAAGATAGAAGGCGCCGATGGCGCGAGCGCGCCGCGCACGAACTTTTCGCCGTGGCTCGAAACGGTGCGCGGCCAGTCCGCGATGTGGCGTCAGGGCGAACTCGAAATCGCCGGCGAATTGCGCGGCGCGTTGCTGAACATCGTGCTGCGCCGCGCGGAAGAACGCGCCGAGCTCGCGACCGAGCTCGCGCGCGCGAACAAGGAGCTGGAAGCGTTTTCGTACTCGGTGTCGCACGACCTGCGCGCGCCGCTGCGTCATATCGCGGGTTACGGCGATCTGCTGCGCGAGCAGGAAGGCGAACGCATGTCGGACAAGAGCCGGCGCTTTCTGAACAACATGCTGGATTCGGCGCGCTTCGCGGGCACGCTCGTCGACGATCTCCTGACGTTCTCGCAGATGGGCCGAGCGGCGCTCAGACCCGCGCCGGCCGATCTCGGGCAGCTCGTGCGCGGCGTCGTCCAGGAGTTCGAGGCGGAAAGCGCGGGAAGGCGCATCGAATGGGTCATCGGCGAGCTGCCGCGCGTCATCGGCGACGCGGCTTTCCTGCAGCTTGCACTGCGCAACCTGATTTCGAACGCGGTGAAATATACGCGGACGCGGGAATCGGCGAAAATCGAGATATTCGCGAGCCGGGACGGCGATGAATACGTGATCGGCGTGCGCGACAACGGCGTCGGCTTCGACATGAAGTACGGCGCGAAGCTGTTCGGCGTGTTCCAGCGGCTGCATCGCGCGGAAGAATTCGAAGGCACGGGCATCGGGCTCGCCAACGTGAGGCGCATCGTCGAGCGTCACGAAGGACGCACATGGGCCGAAGGCCGGCTGGGAAAGGGCGCGGTATTCTATTTCTCGCTGCCGGTCGAATTCCGCAATGCGAATGGAACGCAGGGCGCGCCAGCTACAAAGTCAAGAAAAGACCATGCTTAAACCGATTTTGCTCGTTGAAGACAATCCAAACGACCTCGAGCTCACACTCGTCGCGCTCGACAAGAGTCAGCTCGCGAACGAAGTGATCGTCGCGCGCGATGGCCAGGAAGCCATCGACTATCTCACCTGCGAAGGCGAGTGGAAGGAGCGCGCGCCCGGCAATCCGGCCGTGATCCTGCTCGACCTGAAGCTGCCGAAGATCGACGGTCTCGAAGTGCTCGACATGATCCGCTCGAATGCATCGTTGAAGAGCGTGCCGGTCGTCATGCTGACCTCCTCGCGCGAAGAACAGGATCTCATACGCAGCTACGAGCTCGGCGTGAACGCGTACGTCGTCAAGCCCGTGGAGTTCGCCGAATTCGTCGAGGCGATCGGCGATCTCGGCGTATTCTGGGCCGTGCTCAACGAGCCGCCGCCCGGCTCCACGCGCTTCCGGCGGCCGACGTCCACTCAATGACCGCAGCGCTCATGTTCGCGAACCCGCCCCGTCCGATGGGCCCGCAAGCGTCCTTTGAAGAGGACGTCTAGATCATGCAGCCTCTGCATCTGCTTCTCGTCGAAGACAACGCACTCGATGCGGAGCTGACGATCGCCCAGCTTGAGCGCGCGGACTACGCGGTCGACGCATCGATCGTGTACGACTCCGCGGCCTTTATCGGCGAGCTCGACAAGAAGCGCTTCGATGTCATCCTCGCCGATTTCGTGATGCCCACGTTTTCCGGCATCGAGGCGCTCACGATCGCGAGCGAGCGCTCGCCGGACACGCCGTTCATCTTCGTGTCGGGTTTGCTCGGCGAAGAACATGCGGTGGATATGCTCAAGCGCGGCGCGACCGATTACGTTCTGAAGCAGCGCCTGCAACGTCTGCCCGCGGTCGTGCGCCGGGCGATGCGCGAGAGCGCGGAGCGCGCGCAACGCATCGCGGTCGAGCGTGCGCTGCGCGAGACGGAAACGCATTTTCGCCTGCTCATCGATGCGCTCAAGGACTACGCCGTCATCACGCTCGATCCCGAAGGGCGCATCCGCACGTGGAACGCGGCCTCCGAGCGCATTCTCGGCTTTCCCGCGCAGGACGTGCTCGGCCAGTCCGCGAGCATCTTCTATGCGCAGGAAGATCGCGAAGCGGGCGTGTTCGAGGCCGAGCTGGAGACGGCGCGGCGCGAAGGCAGCGCGAGCGACGACCGCTGGCTCTGGCGCAAGGACGGCCATTCGTTCTTCGCGTCGGGCGTGACGACCGCGATCCGCAGCGAGCATGACGAGCTGATCGGCTTCTCGAAGATCGTGCGCGACGCGACCGACGCCCACATGGCCGCCGACGCGCTGCGCCTCGCGAAGGATCAGGCCGAATCCGCGAATCGCGCGAAGGACCATTTTCTGGCGGTGTTGTCGCATGAGCTGCGCACGCCGCTCACGCCGATCCTCGCGGCCGTGCGCTTGCTGGAGATGAAGCATTCGTTGCCGCGCGAGGCCCATCCGACGCTCGATCTCATCCGCCGCAATGTCGAGCTGGAAGCGCGTCTGATCGACGATCTTCTCGATCTCACGAGCATCGCGCGCGGCAAGCTGTCGCTCAATTTCGCGAGCGTCGCGCTCGATACCCTGCTCACGAGCGCGCTCGACATGTCCGAGGCCGATCTGCGCACGAAGGACCTCACGCTCGACACGCGTTTCGATGCGGACCATTTCGTCGTGCTCGGCGACGCGGCCCGTCTGCAGCAGATCGTCTGGAACCTGATGAAGAACGCGGTGAAGTTCACGCCCGCGGGCGGGCGCATCGACGTGCGCACCTGGAACCCGGACCCGGCGACGATCGCGGTTTCGGTGACGGACAGCGGCATCGGCATCAGCGCCGAGGCGCTGCCGCGCATCTTCTCCGCGTTCGAACAGGCCGACGATTCGATCACGCGCTCGT
The DNA here is from genome assembly GCF_046030135.1 of Caballeronia jiangsuensis. Classification (NCBI taxonomy): domain Bacteria; kingdom Pseudomonadati; phylum Pseudomonadota; class Betaproteobacteria; order Burkholderiales; family Burkholderiaceae; genus Caballeronia; species Caballeronia jiangsuensis. The sequence goes on along the minus strand of NZ_JAQQDB010000049.1, from coordinate 45,939 downwards.
TCGGCGGCCTGGGCCTCGGCCTCGCGATCGCGAGCACGCTGGCGCAGAAGCACGGCGGCACGCTCTCCGCACATAGCGAGGGGCGCGACGCCGGCGCGCGCTTCACGCTCACACTGCCGCTCGCCCGCGTTCAGCCCGCGCACGAGGACGAGCCGGCGGTCGAGGCCGCGCGTCAGGAGCAGGGGCGCGCACTCAGGGTGCTGCTTGTGGAGGACAACGAGCAGACGTCGTCGGCGATGGCCGAGGTGCTCGAAATGCTCGGCCACGAAGTGACGGTCGCGGTGACCGTCGCGGCGGCGCTGGAGCGCGCGAAGAGCGGGCCGTTCGATCTGCTCGTCAGCGATATCGGCCTGCCCGACGGCAGCGGGCTCGACGTCGCTCGCGCATGGCAGACCTTTCAGCCCGACAAGCCATCGGTGGCGATCACGGGCTACGGCATGGACGAGGACATTCGCCGCTGCCGCGAAGCGGGCTTTCGCGATCATCTGACCAAGCCCGTCAATTTCTCGCGGCTCGAAGCGCTGATTCAATCGCTCGCGGAGCAGTCTTCGAAATAGGCTATCTGCGTGCCGGTACACGAAATTTGACGGCGGTGTGGGTAGTCGTGTCGATTGACCGGCTGCCCGTTCGTTGTAGGGTATGAGAGCCGCGCCGAGCCCGGCGCGCCTCGTTCACTACACGGAGCCGATATGTCCACTTCCGCTGTCAAGCCGATCCCCGAAGGCATGCATTCGCTGACCCCGCACCTCGTCTGCGCGGGCGCGGCCGAAGCGATCGAGTTCTACAAGCGCGCGTTCAACGCCGTCGAGCTGGGCCGCATGCCGGGACCGGACGGCAAGCTCATGCATGCAATGGTCAAGATCGGCGATTCGATGCTGATGCTCGTCGATGAATTCCCGCAATTTGGATCGGTCGGTGCGAAGGCGCTGAAGGGCTCGCCGGTCACGATCCACCTGTATGTCGAAGACGCCGACGCCACCGTGAAGCAGGCCGAAAGCGCCGGCGCGAAAGTGACGATGCCCGTCGCCGACATGTTCTGGGGCGATCGCTACGGACGTCTGGAAGACCCGTTCGGCCATCAATGGTCGGTCGCGACGCACACGCGCGACGTCACGCCGGAAGAAATGAAGCAGGCGATGGGACAGCAACCGTGCGCGTGACGCACGATTCCACCAACGGAGATCCGCATATGCACAAGATTTCGCCCTGTCTATGGTTCGAAAGCGCCAATGCCGAAGAGGCCGTGAACTTTTATGTCGACACCTTCAGGAATGCGCGCATCACGGAGATCATGCGTCATACGGAGTCCAGTCCGGGACCGGTCGGCAGCGTGCTCGCCGTCTTGTTCGAACTGGAAGGAGAGGCGTTCCTGGCGCTGAACGGCGGCTCGGAATTCAAGTTCACGCCGGCCATCTCGATGTTCATCAAATGCGATACGCAGGAAGAGATCGACCACTACTGGGACAAGCTGCTGGACGGCGGCCAGCCGCTGGCCTGCGGCTGGCTCACGGATCGCTTCGGCGTGACGTGGCAGATCGCGCCGAGACGCCTGCTCAAGATGCTGCAGGACCCGGACCCGGTGAAGGCCGACCGCACCATGAAAGCGATGCGCGAGATGATCAAGCTCGATCTCCCGACGCTCGAGCGGGCATACAACGGCGAGTGAGTTACGCGGCGCGCTTGCGGGCGTTGCGTTCGATCAGCTTCGACGCCATGAACCGGTGATCGCTCGAAAACAGCCGCCGATACGTCAGCACGACGGCCCCGACCACGCCGAGCCCCGACGCCGCCGCGATCAGAAACATGATGACGATCTGATACCGCACCGCCTGCAACGGCGACTGCCCGGCCAGCACCTGGCCCGTCATCATCCCCGGCAGGCTGACGAGCCCGACCACGGCCATCTGGTTCAGGGTCGGAATCATGCCCGCGCGCACGGCCTGGCGCGCGGGCCCTTGCGCCGCTTCCCAGCGCGACGCGCCGAGCGCGAGCGACATCTCGACCGCCGCGCGTCCCGCGGTCAGTTCCTCCGTCATGCGCTCGATGCCGAGCGACACGCCCGTCAGCGTGTTGCCGAGAATCATGCCGAGAATCGGGATGGCGTATTGCGGCTCGTACCACGGATGAATCCGGATCACGACGAACAGCCCGAACGCGCCGATCAGCCACGAACTGCCCCAGATCGACACGATGCTGTCCGCGCGCTGTCCCGCGTAGGTCCGCCGTCCGCGGCCTGAGGCGGCGAAGCCGGCGATGATCGTCATCAGCGCCATCAGCGGCAGCACCACATACCAGCGGCTGAACGCGAACACCCAGCCGAGCACATAGCCGATCAGCAGCAGTTGCACGACGGTCCGCACCGCGGCGATGAGCAGTCTGCGTTCGAGCCCGAGGTCGAGCGCGACCGACAGCGCGCCATTGACGACGATCAGCGCCGCCGCCAGGCCGATATCGAAGAGACTGAGGTTCTGATAGTCGCTCATCGCGTATCGCCTCCGAGCACGCCCGCGTTCATCGTCAGATGACGCGTGGCGACGCGCCGCGCCTGTTCCAGATCATGCGACACCCAGATGCACGCGCGCTCCGCGTTTGCGTCGAACCAGGCGGAAACGAGTGCTTCGATCGAGCGCGCCGAAGCCGGATCGAGCGATGCGGTCGGCTCGTCGAGGAGCAGCACGTCGGGCGCAAGTTGCAGCACGCGCACGAGCGCCGCGATCTGCGCCTCGCCGCCGGAGAGGTCGCTCGCGAGCTTGTCGAGGAAATCCGGGGCGCGGCCGGCAGCCAGCGCGAGCCGCATCGCCGTGTCGCGATCGAACTGCGCGTCCCGATAGGTTTTCAGCGTGAACGGATAAAGCAGATTGTCTTCGACAGTGCCATCGAGCATCGCGGGCCGCTGCGCGATATAGGCGACGCGCCGCCGGTAAGCCGGTATGCGCGAACGCGCGATGCGCTCGCCGCGCCACGTGACATGACCGGCATCGCACGCATCGAGCAGCGCGAGCGTGCGCAGGAAAACGCTCTTGCCCGAGCCCGATGGCCCGGTGATCGCCGCGCGTTGACCCGCGTAGAGCGTGAAGTCCGTGGGATGCAGAAGCACCGTGCCGCGCACGGCGTCGCGGCGCACGACGCCATGCGCGGCGACGAGCTCGATCGAAGGCGAAGGCGAAAGGGCGGGCGATGTCGCGTCGGGCATCGTTTTTATGTGGGGTCTCGTTCTTCGAGCGGACATCTTACGGACATTCGGCGGTTTGCGGCGACAACGCGCGCGATTCGCGCGGGCACACTATGTGCTGCCGCACTCATAATCAGAAAAAACGGATGGAGCCGTCATGCCGCAGGCCAGAACGACCGGAAAAATCGGAAGGATCGTCGCATGGTTTTTTGCCGTTCTGGCGGTTCTGATCGCAATACTGGTGGTCATATTCCTGACCTTCGACTGGAACCGTCTGCGACCCTGGATGGATGACAAAGTGTCCGAAGCGATCGGCCGCCGCTTCGAAATCACGGGGGATCTGAAAGTCGGCTGGCGTCGTCCGCCCAACGAGACGGGCTGGAAACGCTGGGTGCCGTGGCCGCGCTTCTCCGCTGAAAAAATCACCATCGCGAATCCGGACTGGACGCGTCAGAAGTTCTTCGCAACGCTCGACGAAATCGACTTTCAGGTGGCCGTGCTGCCGCTGCTCGCGCACGACATCGTGGTGCCGACGATCAATCTCGTGAATCCGTCGATCGATATCGAGCGGCTCAAGGACAACCGCAACAACTGGACGTTCAAGTTCAAGCAGTCCACCGAACCGTCCACCTGGAATCTCAAGCTCGGCGATATCTCCCTCGCGAAGGGCACCGTCGACGTGCGCGATGAGGTCACCAAGGCCGAGATGCACGTCGTCATCGATACGCTCGGGCAGCCCGTGCCGATCGGCGATGTGATGAAGCAGCAGGAAGCGGCATCCGCGAAGTCGTCGTCGGAGATGGTCGGCAAGAGCGGCGCGGCGAAGCTCAACAAACAGGCCGATGCGGCCGCGGCATCGGAAGCGTCGGCGGCGTCTGCCGCGTCCGCTGCCGCCGCGGCGAATGCGTCCGCGCCGAATCCGGCGAGCACGTCGGCGAATACGAGCATCACGACCAAGCAAGGCCCGAAGCCGCCGATTCCGCCATACGCGTTCGGCTGGACCGTCAAGGGCACCTACAACGGCGGCAAGGTCTCCGGCGACGGCAAGCTGGGCGGCGTGCTCGCGGTGCAGGACGCGACGCGCCCGTTCCCGGTTCAGGCCGACGTGCGCCTGGGCGACACGCATATCGCGTTCGTCGGCACCGTGACCGATCCCGCGCATCTCGCCGCGCTCGATCTGCGGCTGTGGATTCAGGCCGTGAGCATGGCGCATCTCTATCCGTTCACCGGCGTGACCCTGCCTGAGACGCCGCCTTTCGCGACCGAAGGGCGCCTGACCGGCCAGTTCCGCGAAGACGGCAACGTGTTCCACTACGAGAACTTCACCGGGCGCGTGGGCGGCAGCGACATCAACGGATCGCTCGTTTATGCGGGCAAGAAGCCGCGGCCGCTGCTGCAGGGCGAACTCGTGTCGCATCTGTTGCAGTTCAAGGACCTCGCGCCGATCATCGGCGCCGATTCGAACGCGAGCAAGGCCAAGCGCGGCGAGACGGAAAAGCAGCCGACGTCTAAGGCGCTGCCGACCGAGGAGTTCAAGACCGATCGCTGGAAGGCCATCGACGCCGACGTGAAATTCACCGGCGAGCGCATCATCAAGGACCCGGATCTGCCGATCACGAACCTGTACACGCATGTCCTGATGACGAACGGCGTGCTCTCGTTCGAGCCGCTCAAGTTCGGCGTGGCGGGCGGCTCGCTTGCATCGAACATTCATCTCGACGGCAGCACCACGCCGCTGAAGGGCCGCGTGTCGGCGCAGGCGCGGCATCTGAAGCTCAAGCAGCTTTTCCCGACCGTGAAGACGATGCAGTCCGCGCTCGGCGAAGTCAACGGCGACGCCGCGCTCTCGGCCACGGGCAACTCGCCCGCGGCGCTGGCGGCGACATCGAACGGCGAAGTGAAGGCGCTCATCACGGAGGGCACCGTGAGCCGCCTGTATATGGAGGCGGCCGGGCTGAACGTGGCGAACGTCGTGTACGAAAAGCTGTTCGGCAAGCGCGACGTGAACATCAACTGCGCGGCGGCGGATTTCGTCGTGACCGACGGCGTGCTCGATTCACGCGTGTTCGCGCTCGATACCGACGACGCGGTCATCAACGTCGATGGCACGATCAATCTCAAGACCGAGGACATGGATCTCGGCATCCATCCCCACACGAAGGGCCTGCGCGTTTTCTCGTTGCGCTCGCCGCTGTATGTGAAGGGCACGTTCAAGGATCCGCATATCGGCGTGAGTCCGGTCCTGGCGTTGCGTGGCGCCGCCGCTGTCGGGTTGGGGCTGATCAATCCGTTCGCGGCGCTGATTCCGCTCATCGCGCCGAGCAACAACAAGCCGCTGCCTTGCCAGCAGATGCTCGCCGACATCGGCCGTCCGCCGAGCGCGCCGCCCGCCGGGCAGAAGCAGCAGGCAAAGGCGGCGCCGGCGTATATGTCGTCGGATGCGGCGGCGAGTGGCGCGGCAAAGGACAAGGGCGCGAAGAAGCCCGCCGCGCCTGCGCCGGCGAGTGCGGCGCAGTATCGGGGGAGTTGATCGACCGCCTCGCGGCTAGAACGCGTACCGCACGCCCGCGAATATGCTGCGGCCTTCGCCCGGATAGAAGATCGCGGTCGATGACGCCGTTTGCGCATTCGCAATGGTGCTGATGTCGCTCACATAACGCTTGTTGGTCAGATTGCGCGCATCGAGAAAGACCGAAAGGCCGTTGCGAAAATCCATCCCCGCCTGCACGCCCAGCAGCGTATAGCCCGGCACGCGCAGCGTGTTGGCGTCGTCGGCCCACGCGCCCGCCGGCACCCAGTCGACCGATGCGGACACATGAAAGCCGTTGGGCCGCGAGTAGCCGAGCACCGCGCGAAGCACATTGACCGGCACGCCCGCGATGCGGTTGTTGCCGTACTGCGGATCGTCCTTGAAGCGGAAGTCGCTCAGGTTCCACAAGCCGGACAGCGTGAGCTTGTCGCCCGCGCCCGCGTGCGTGATGTCGCGCCACACATCGACCGACAAGCCCGCCTCGATCCCCTGGAGCACTGTCTTGTTCGCATTGAACGTCGATGCCGGGATGTCGGGATTCGTCGTGTACTGAAGCAATTGATCGCGCACGAGCGAGCGATACGCGGTGAGGTCCCAGCTCACGCGATCGCGCGTGCCACGCGTGCCGAGTTCGAGCGTCCACGCGTGCTGCGACGTGAGCGGCGTGAAGCGCGTGGTGTTCGCGAAGGTCTGCGTGAGGTCGGTGAAATCCGGCACATCCTGGCTGCGCGTGATGTCGATATACGCCTGAATCTCGCGATTCGGTTGCCACATCACGCCGAGCTTCGGATTCACGCCGCTGAACGTTTCGCTCGCCGACTTGTAGGTCGGATCGGCCGCGAGCCCGCCGTGATCGACGTACTTGCGCACGTCGCGCAACGCCTTGAAGCCGGCCATCAGCGCGACCGTCGGCAGGAAGAACAGCCGGTCTTCGACATACGCCTCGTAGTTGTAAGCGCTTTGCGTCGAGTCGAGCGTCTGCGCGCCTTCGTTGCCCGACACGTTCACATACTGCCGCGCCTGCGTGGTGCCGCCGAAGAAGCGCGCGCCGGCGATGACGTCGTTGCGCATGCCGCCGACGTTGAACGTCGCGGTATAGCGCGGCGCGAAGCCGTAGGTCCAGCCGTCCTGAGCGATGACCTGAAAAATCGGGTGATAGAGACTCTTGTGGATCGCCCAGGTGACGAAGTCGAGCTGGCCGACATCGAGCTTGACCGTCGTCTTGTTGGCGATGCGCTCGGTGCGCGTGTCGCGCGCCTGATCGCCGGCTAGCGCGCTCGCGGATGCCTTCGTCGGGTTGTTGAGCGCATCGGAGAGCGACAGCGTGCCGGGAAGCTGCTGATCGACGACATACGCGCCGAGATAGAAGCGCGTCTCGACGGCCGGCGAGAATCGATAGCCGATATTCGCGTTGAACTGCTCGTACTGGCCGCGCTCGTGATCGCGATAGCCGTCCGCGTGATTCACGGAAAACGTGCCGATGAAATCCAGCGGTCCCATCACGCGCGAGAACTGCGCGCTGCCCCTGACCGTGCCGAAGCTCCCGCCTTCGAGCCGCAGGATGTTGGGCGCATCGGCGGTATAGGCGCTGGGCGTCACGAAGTCGATCGCGCCGCCCATCATCGACGATCCGTACGCGAGGCCGTTGCCGCCCTTGTAGACATCGACGGATTGCAGTGCGAGCGGATCGATCTGGTAGTAGTCGCCGCTGCCGTCGGCGAGATTGGTCGGGATGCCGTCCTGGAGGATCTCCAGGCCGCGCGTGTGGTAGCCGCGCGCGAGCCCCGAGCCGCGAATGGACACGCGCAGCTCCTGCCCGTAGCGGTTCTGCACGAACACGCCGGGCACGTTCTTGAGGACGTCGCGCAGCGTGAAGGCATAGGTGTTCTGGTAGTCGGCGCTATCGACGAAGCCTACGGAGCCGACCGTCTGATCGAGCGTCCGCTTCTCGTCGGCGACGTTTTGCGATGTCAGCGAATGTTGCGCCTGTCCCTGCACGATCACGGCGGGAAGCGTCGTGGGCTCGCCGGTTTCCGTGGTCTGTGCGAATGCGCGTGTGGCGAACATCGCGGTCATGCCGGTCACGAAGATGCTTCGTCGGGCGGAACGCTTCATGATTGCGTCCCCGCGATGTCGTGCGATCGGGACGCGCCATCGACGCGCGGATGTACGGACGGCCTGACGCCGCCCCTCGCTGAAAGAGTGAGCATGGTTCTTCTTGAATTCGTGATGAAGGAGCGCGGCGCGATGTTATGGACGCGCGACGCCGTTCGATGCCGCGATGGCATCGATCCGTTTTGACGAAGTCAGATGAGAACCGGTGGAGCGCGTGGTTGCGCTGTGGTGAACGCGGGAGCGGGACGCTCGTCGCCAATCCGCGCGACGACGACTATGCGGCGCGCCGGGACGTCGAGCGTCGCGGATGCGCGTGCGCTCGAGATTGCCGGCGCATGCGCGAAGAAATGGCAGTAGCCGCAGGCGTGATCGTCGAGATGCGCGAGCGCGTCTGGATCGTGATGGCCGGCAGAAAGCTCGACCGTGGAAGCGGACGCATGCGCCGAACAGAGCTCGGCGCTCAGGTCGCCGGCATGCGCGTTGGCCGCGAGCAGTTGCGAGACCATCGGCGCGAACGTGATCAGCAGCATTGCGAGCAATGCCAGCAGTGAACCCGTTCGTTGATGGACGCGACCGCGCATGAGGGTGAAGGTTTGTTCAGATCCCGAGTGCGGGGATTATGCCATCGGGTTACTTTGTATTACAAAGCAAAACGGACAGAAATTCCTGGGATCAGACGGCGGGCATGTCGAAAGCAGGTTGTCCCCACGAACTGGGGAGCACCCTGTTGAAAAGGCGCTCAAAAGTCTGCTAAATGACTGATGCCCAAGGAAAAGTCGCGTGCGCCTCGTGGCGCATCAATGCGCGTCGGGCCTTGCATAACTTATCCCCAGCGCAAGGGGAAAGGGCTGTGGAAAACCGCTTGGCGACTCATCTAGTTTCTTGATTTCGCGCTGAAATCCCCGAGCGACGCGGATCGCGCCACTTTTTCGCGCTCGCGAGGCGCATCGGTCCGATGCCTGACTTATCCACATTTTCTGTGGATAGCAGTGTTGAAAAGGCGCGCGTATCGATGTTAAGTGTTTGATGAACCACGTTTTGTACGACCTGACCGAACGCGCGCACGCACCGGCGCGCATCGTTCGCGCGCCGCGACGGGATCAGATGGAAATGCCTGGCCCGCCGTTGCTGCCCAGCAGTTGCTCGACGGAATTCGCGTCCGTGTAATCCTGCTCGGGCAGCCCGTCGAACACCGTGATGACGTCGTTGGATACGCCCGCTTCCCGCGCAGCATCGACGATCGCGTCCTTGTTGGCGGGATACTTCACGAGGCGCAGCACCTGGGCGATTTCGTCGTCGATCGGCTCGTCGTTCAAGGCGTGTTTTGCGTGCGTGTCGGTCATTCCGAGGTCCAGGGTCGAGTCGGTGGAGAGGAGGGCGCTCAGGTCTGCACCTGAATGGGCTGGCTCGCCATGCCGTGATTCGGCGTTCGGGACTTCGGCAGCGGCACGTGTCGCCAGCGCGCATGGTCGAGGTCCTGCGACGAAATTTCGGGCGCGGGCGGCGCAACGGGCGCGGCGTTCATACGCAGCGCGGCGCGCGTCGCGGTGATAGTGGCGGTCGATTCGTCGGTCGAACTCGTATGCAGCGGCGCGGCATAGCACGAGACCGAAACCAGGGCCATCGACAACAACGTTGAGGTCTTCATCGGGCAACCCCTCCTCACGTAAGCAGCGAAAGGCACCAAGCAAAGCCTATGCCGATGGGCCTTTGCACCGCTCGCCATGCACGCGGTCCGTTCGGACGATGCGCACACGGGCGCGACGAGTGGGCGTCGCGCGGACATACTTCGAGTGAATTGTGAAGTCGGTCCGACTCGCGCGAAACACGCGCGCACGCGTCGTTGCGCGCCGCGAAATTGCACGGCTGCGCAGTTTCAGCGCGACGTCGGGTTCAAACGGAAGTATGCGTCCAGAAGGGAGGTTTTGTACACGACGCCGAGCAGCAGCGGCTGCGTCTTTTTCTCGATCACCGGAAGGCGCTCGCCCTGAAACGCGAGGAAGTGCTGGAGCGCTTCGCCGAGCGACATGTCGGGCGTGAGCACGTCGAATTGCGGCTGAAGATAGTCGGCGGCGGTCTTGGTTTTGGTGTCGTGCTCGTCGAGGAGATCGGAGGTGATGTCCTTCAGCGCGACCACGCCGCGAAAGCGCTCGGCTTCATCGACCACGTACAGATACTTCACCGGATATTCGAGGAACACGCGCGTCATGTCCTTGATGTTCGCGGTGAGCGGCACGACGGTGTCCGCGGGCTTGACGAGCTCGCGCATCTGCGTCGCGGCGAGGCGCACGCGCTCTTTCTCCTCACGATTGCGGCGCAGCGTGACTTCGTACATCGACGTCTGCTCGGACGTGCGCGCGATGAAGTAGGCGATCACGCACGACACCATGAGCGGCAACATGACCTGATACGAGAGCGTCATCTCGAAGATCATCAGGATCGCCATCAGCGGCGCGTGCGTGGCGGCGGCGAGGAACGCGCCCATGCCGACCATCGCGTAGGCGAAGGGTGCGGACGTCGAGTCCGGCCAGATCGTGTGCACGCCGATGCCGTACAGGCACCCGAGCACCGCGCCCACGAAGAGCGTCGGCGTAAAGATACCGCCGACCGCGCCCGAGCCGGCGGTTGCCGCCGTCGCGATGAGCTTGAAGACGAGCACGGTGAGAAGCGCAGTCCACGTCCACGGCTCGTGCAGGAGCGAGTTCACGACCTCGTAACCGTTGCCCCAGACTTCGGGCCACCAGATCGAAATCACGCCGACGATCAGGCCGCCGAGCGCGAGGCGCAGGGGCAACGGCAAGGGCAGCGTCGAGAAGCGCTTCCTCGACGCCGCGAGCAGTCTCAGGAAATGCGGCGCGAGCACGCCCGACAGCAGCCCGAGCACGACGAAGAGCAGCACTTCGACGCCCGTGACGGTCGGGAACACCGGCATCTCGTACGGCGGGCGATAACCCGCGAACTCGCGCATCGTGATATTGGCGACGACCGACGAGACGACGATCGGTCCGAAGCTTTCCATCGCCATCGAGCCGAGCACGAGTTCGGTGACGAAGAACGCGCCGGCGATGGGCGCGTTGTACGCCGACGTGATGCCGGCCGCCGCGCCGCACGCGACGAGCAGACGCAGGCGCGGCGGATCGAAGTGGACCCAGCGCCCGATCAGCGACGACGAGAGCGCGGCGAGCTGCACCATCGAGCCTTCCCGGCCGATGGAACCGCCGCTCGAAATCGTGATGAGCGAGGAGAGGCTGCGCCAGAGACTCTGCCAGACGGGCACGACGCCATCGCCGATGGTGACGGCTTCCATGTAGTCCGTGCTCGCGTTCTTGCTGGCGTGCCTGCGCGCGATCAGCAGACAGACACCCGCGATGAGCCCGCCCACGGCCGGCAGCAGGACGCGAACGGGCCAGGGCAGAACATGCGCGAGCGCGACGAGCCCTTCCGATGGATTGCCCAGAAGACGTTGCAGGACCTGAATGCCTTCACGAAAGACGGACGTCGCGAAGGCGCCCGCCACGCCGACGACGACCGCCCAGACGAGCATCGTATGCGAGTCCGACAGACGGAAGAGGCGTTGAGCGCGTGTCCGGAGCTTGAGCAGGAATGAGAGCACTTTTACGAAATCGTGGAAAGCTTAGAAGCAAACGGAATAAGGGACTCGCAAGGATAGCATCGCAGGGCGGCGCTGCGGGCACGCTTGCGACGAGTACAAAAAAAGCCCGGCGTTTACAGCCGGGCTCCGTTCGATGCTCCGCGCGTCACCACTTCGGCGCGAAGGGCGGATTCGCGTGGCGCTTGCCTTCGTCGAGCGCGTCGATCTTCGCGATGTCGTCGGCGCCGAGCTTGAGCTTCTGCGCATCCCAGTTGGCCTGCTGATGCGCCGGATTCGTCGATGCCGACAGCACCACGATGTCGCGCGACAGCAGCCAAGCGAAGGTCACCTGCGCGGGCGTCGCGCCGTGCTTCTCCGCGATCGCCTTGAGCGTCGCGTCGGTATGCGCGCGGCCTTCGCCGAGCGGCATATACGCGGTCACCTTCACGCCGAGCTGCTGCGTCGCATCGACGAGCTTGCGGTTCGCGAGAAAGGGGCTCACTTCGAACTGGTTCGTGACGATCTCCTTGCCGCCCGGCGCCTTCAGCGCTTCTTCGAGCAGCGGCGCGGTGAAATTCGACACGCCGTAATGACGGATCAGACCGAGCTTCTGCGCTTCCTGCATCGCCGCGAGCGTTTCGGCGATCGGCACAGCGCCATCGGGCGACGGCCAGTGGACGAGCGCGAGATCGATCGTGCCGATATCGAGCTTCGCGTGACTGTCCTTCAGGCTCGCGACGAGCGCATCGCGCGAGAGCCGCTCCCACCAGACTTTCGTCGTGACCCAGATGTCGTCGCGCGGCACGCCGGAATCGCGCACGCCTTGACCGACGGCCGCCTCGTTGTTGTAGAACTGCGCGGTGTCGATATGACGGTAACCGATCTGCAAGGCGCTCTTCACGGCGTTCGTGGTTTTCGCGGCATCGACGCGGAACGTGCCGAGACCGAAGGAAGGAATCGTTTCTACCATGCTGGCTCCTGGTTTGCGTTGGGATTCGAGCGGTTCAAGCGTCCTGATCGAGTTCGGGATAGTGCCTGAAAATGCCCGACTCGTTGAACGGGATACGCCGTTCCGAATCGACATAGGCCGCGATGTTCGGCCTTTGCAGCACCGCGTCATGGATTGCCGCGACGCGCGGATACTGTGCGCCGAACTTCTTCATCGCGCGCGGAAAGGCGTAATGCAGACCGTCGACGATCTGGAAGATCGAAAGATCGACGTAAGTCGCCGCATCGCCGATCATCTGCGTGTCGCCGTGCGGGTTCTGCTTCAGCACGCGCTCGAAATACTTCATGAATTTCGGTACGCGCTTGTCGAGAAAATTCTGTGTGCGGATTTTTGCTGCGTCCTTCTGATCCTCGTAGTAGAGATCGGTCGCGAGCGGATGATGCGTGTCGTGCACTTCCATGACGAAATCGGCGATCGTCAGTTGCAGGCCATGCGCGACGTAGCGCAGGCCTTCGTCCTTCGGCGCGAGTTTCAGCTTCGGTCCGAGATACAGCAGGATATTCGCGACATGCGGCACGATCAGCTCGCCGTCTTTCAGAAACGGCGGGGCGAAAGGGATGTGCGGCTCGGTCTTGCTGTTCAGGACTTTCATCATCGCGTCCATGCCGTAGCCATGCGTTTTCGATTCGCGGGCGACATCGATGTATTCGGCACCGGCATCTTCCAGCGCGAGCCGGACGAATTCGCCGCGGCCCTGCAATCCGTCCCAGTAGTGGAGTTCGTAAGCCATGAGAAAAGGCTCCTCGTCGAGGCGTGCCGCATCCGCGGCGACGGTTGAGTGTGCGCGTTTTTTGGCGTGCTGCGAAACACGCGTACGAAATGGCGAGCGAGCAACACGCGTTCCTGTTTCGCGGCGACGCCATGAATCGGCGCGGATCGTGCCAAAATCGATGTTTTGGGTTTTCGACGCAGCGGAGAAGGGATGGACAAGCAAGGCTTCACCACAGGCATCGTCCACGGCGACAGAAACGTGGGCGTGGAACATGGCGGCGTACATCAGGCGATCCACACATCGGTCCAGTACGGATTCGAGCGCGTGGAGGATCTGATCGGCGTCTTTCAGGGCACGAAAAAGGGCGGCTTCAATTACGCGCGCCAGGGCACGCCGACGACGGCCGCGCTCGAACGCAAGATCACGAATCTCGAAGAGGGCGTCGGGTCGATCTGCTTCAGCACCGGCATGGCGGCGCTGACGGCGGTGTTCCTCACGCTGTTGCGCGCGGGCGATCATGTCGTGTCGAGCCGCTACGTGTTCGGCAACACCAACAGCCTCTTCGGCACGCTGCGAACGCTCGGCATCGACGTGACGATGGTCGATTCGACATCGGCCGCGAACGTCGCGAGCGCGATCCAGCCGAACACGCGCATGGTGTTCGTCGAAACCATCGCGAATCCGGGCACGCAGATTCCCGACCTCGCGGGCATCGGCGAACTGTGCCGCGAGCGTGGTCTCGCGTATGTCGTCGACAATACGATCACGTCGCCCGCGCTGTTCCGGCCGAAGGCGGTCGGTGCGAGTCTCGTCGTCAATTCGCTGACGAAGACCATCGCCGGGCATGGCGCGGCGCTCGGTGGCGCGGTGACGGACACGGGCCTCTTCGACTGGAGCCAGTACCCGAATATCGCCGATGACTACCGCCGCTCGCCGTCGAAGGAGCAAGGGCTTCTGCAGATCCGCAAGAAGGGGCTGCGCGACATGGGCGCGTCGCTGTCGTCGGAGCAGGCGCATTCGATCGCGATGGGCGCGGAAACGCTCGCGCTGCGCGTTGCGAAGTGCAGCGAGAATGCGCTCGCGCTCGCGCAGTTTCTGGAGCAGCACGAGGCTATCGGGCGGGTGTTCTATCCGGGGCTGAAGAGTCATCCGCAATACGAGATCGCGCAGGCGCTGTTCAAGGGCGCGTCGTGGCTGCTGTCGTTCGAGTTGCGCGATGCCGGCCGCATGATCGACGTCGTCAACGCGCTGCAATTGCCGATCAAGGCGACGGGTCTGGGCGACACACGCACGCTGATCATTCCCGTCGCGCCGACGATCTTCTACGAAGCCGGCCCGGAAGTGCGCAAGTCGATGGGCATTTCGGACGGCATGCTGCGGTTGTCCGCGGGCATCGAGGATATCGACGATCTCATCGCCGATTTTGAACAGGCGCTCAGGCTCGCGGTGTAATCGGAGCATGGGCGCGATTTAAACCAAGCTTTCAAATGCACGCTATGAGGTTTAAAGGCCGCATCAAAATGCAAGGAAGCTTGCTTATTCATTAACTATTTAATTCGGATTTGGATTAGGGCCACAACGCAGGTGGTGCGGCATAGTCGCGATGGTGAATAGGGAAACGTTCGGGACCCCGTTCACTATCGAGGCCAGCAAGAATGAGAAAAACAGCAGTTGCGCCGCTTTGCGGGAAGCGGCGGCGGGCGCTTTGCATCAAGCGCCTTATTGTCCTATCAGGACTCCAGACGATCCTTGTTGCAGCGCCTTGTCCGGCCGAAAGCCTGCCTGAGCTTTTGCAGGAAGCTGCACAGCATGACGCCAAATTCGCAAGCGCCGACGCGCAGTTTCGCGCGGCCATACAAAAAGAACCGGAAGCAAGAGCGGCGCTATTGCCTCATCTGGGGCTGAGTCAGTCCGTCTTCCGCAACGGCATCTTTGTTCCGGGCAAATCCCCCGAATCGTATTCGACGCTCGGCACGAGCCTGTCGCTCAATCAAGCTGTTTTCAAGTGGGATGACTGGCAGTCCTATCAGGAAGGCAAGCTCAGTGCGATATCCGCCGGCTTTGGACTTGCGGCGGCACGGCAGGATCTGCTTCTGCGCACCGCGCAGGCCTATTTCGACGCGCTCGCCGCCCAGGATCAGCATGTCCTTGCGCGCGAGCATGTCCGTACGCTCGACGAACAACTGGCCATCAGTCAGCGCGGATTCAACCTCGGCACTGCCACGATCGTGGACCTGAACGAAGCGCAGGCCGGTGCGGACGCGGCGCAATCCGATCTCGTGCATGCCAGTGCGGAGGTACTGAAGCGCTATGCGGCCATCGAGAAGATCGTGGCGCATCCGGTCACCGACGTCGATGCCTTCGCTCCAGACGTGAGCGCGCCCGCAATCGGCGCGGATGGCGCCGATCATTGGGCGGATACCGCGCAACGCGAGTCTTTCGACGTGAGGCAGCAGGAGATCGCGCTCGAAATCGCAATGCGCGAGGTGAGCAAGGTCAATGCGGGCTACCTGCCGAGCGTATCGATCGTCGGCAACATCAACCACGGAAATGCCGCTTTCATCAACGGCCAGACCAGCTTCTACACGGGCGCCAACCGGGCAAGCTCGGGCGAAATCGGCATTCAGATAAACATTCCCCTCTTCGACGGCTTACAGACGTCCAGCAAAAAAGCCGAGGCGCTGGCATTGCAGGACAAGGCACGGGGCGATCTCGAGGACGCTCGACGCTCGGCCGCTCTCGACGCGCGTGAGTCGTTCCTCGCGCTGCAAGAAAGCGTTGCGCAGATCGCCGCGTTGCGCACGGCCCAACTGTCGGCGGAAACGTCGCTCAAATCGAATCAGAAGGGATTCAAGGCGGGCGTGCGCATCAACGCCGATGTGCTCGGCGCGGCGGAGAAGCTTTTCACGACGCGGCGTGATCTTGCGAAAGCCCGTTACGACGCCGTGATGCAGTTTCTGCGCTTGCGGGCAAGCGTTGCTCGACTGGACGAGACGACACTCGAAGACCTCGCGAATGCTTCGGTGAAACATTCGGAAGCGCAACAGAAATGAACGGATCCATTTTGCACGCGATCAGACGACATCTCATCGTCGCCGCGTCGTTCGGTGTCGCCAGCAATCTGCTCGTGCTCGCGCCTACGCTTTATATGCTGCAGGTCTACGATCGGGTGCTGCCTAGCCGGAGCATCGAAACACTCCTGATGCTGATCGTTTTCATGTGCATTGCATTGGGCATGATGCTGTGTGTCGATGTCGTGCGTGCGCGCATTCTGAGCCATCTCGCGCGCGAGATCGGCGATCGACTCGATCGTCTTGCGCTGGCCGCGCGGGTCGAGATGCAGGCACGTCGTGCGTCCACACATGCGTTGGCCAACCCCTCCGATATCGCGGCGCTTCGTTCGTTTCTGTCGGGCGCCGGGGTCATCGCCCTGATGGATCTGCCCTGGCTCGTGTTCTATCTCTTCATCATGTTTCTGTTCCACTGGTCATTGGGATTGATCGCCATGTCGAGCGCGGTGCTGCTGATCGGGCTTGCGCTCGTCAACGACCGGTTGACCGAGGCGAACATTCGAAGCAACACGGCGCGTCAGCGGGAAACCGAGCAGCTCTACGCGCAGATCAACAGGAACGCCGAAATCGTGACGGTCCTCGGAATGAACACTGCGATGATCGACGCCTGGTCCGAGCGTCGACGCATCGATGTCGACGCTCAGACATCGGTAGCGGACGTGTCGGCGCTCAATCGGAATATTGGCAAGATTGCACGGCAGGCGATTCAGGTGGCGATGATGGGAACCGGCGCGTGGCTCGTCATCAATCAATTCGCGACGGGCGGCGTCATGATGGCGACGACGCTGCTGCTCGGCAAAGCACTCGCACCGATCGATCAGATCATCGGAAGCTGGAAACAGCTGACCGAAGTGCGGCAAGCGTGGAGCCGGCTCAACGCGCTCTGTTGTCAGCCACCCGCGCCTCAGACGGTCGCTTTGCCACGTCCCGCCGGTCATCTGAGTAGCGATGTCATCGGCTTCAGCAGCAGGGAGATCGGCGATCCGCGCGGGCGCGCGCTGCTCGGGAATGTGCGCTTCACGCTCGGGGCCGGGCAATTGCTGGTGATTGTAGGTCCGAGCGCTTCCGGCAAGTCGACGCTGCTGCGCCTGCTTGCGGGCATCTGGAAGCCGCATGCCGGCGCGATTCGACTCGATGGCGCGAACATCGCCCAGTGGCCGCGAGAGTCGCTGGGTCGATTCCTTGGCTACGTGCCTCAGGACGTCGAGTTGTTTGGAGGAAGCGTAGCGGCCAATATCGCTCGTGATCCCGACGCGTCACGGCATGATTCGGCGGCCATCATTCTCGCGGCGAAACGAGCGGGCGTGCACGACATGATTCTCGCCTTGCCGGACGGGTATCAGACGCACATCGGTGATTCCGGACTGGCCTTGTCGGGCGGGCAGCGGCAGATGATCGCTTTCGCACGGGCGCTCTTCGGCGACCCGCGCCTCGTGCTTCTCGACGAGCCGAATTCGAACCTCGATGTCGAAGGCGAACGTCGGCTCAATATGGCGTTGCAGGCTCTGAAGCGCGACGGCGTGACGGTCGTGGTGGTGACGCATCGTCAAACCGTGCTTGCGCTTGCTGATCGCGTGATGGTGATGCGCGCGGGCGAGATCGATTGCTTTGGCACACGCGAACACGTGCAAGGATGGATGCAATCACGCATGAAGCCGGCCGCTGCACCTTCGCACGAGTCCCGGCAGGAGACGCCCGCGTCATGAGAACTCGTATTGTGATGAGCGTGTATCGGGCGGTGTGTCGCCTCGCCCGGCGCAGCGTGATGCGTTCTGCCGTCCCGGCTCCAGGGCTCGCCTTGCCACGCTGGGTGATTGCATTCGGGTGCCTCTCGGTTTTCGTGGGCACGTGCGCGATGGGTGTCTGGGCAGCGGTTGCGCCGCTGTCCGGGGCTGTCGTGGCCGAAGGTATGGTCCGCGACGAAGGTGAGCGCAAGACCATTCAGCATCAGGAAGGCGGCATCGTCCGGGCGATCCTCGTGAAGGACGGCGACCGCGTCAAGGCTGGCCAGGCGCTCGTCATGCTCGATGACGTGCGCCCCAACGCCGAAATGACCGCCCTGCAAGCGCAACTGGACGATGAAGAAGCGAAGGCGGCGCGTCTGACTGCGGAGCGAGACATGCAAAGTTCGATCGCATTTTCGCAGCGCCTGCTCGCACGGCAGAGCGATCCTGCGGTCGCTGCGCAGTTGCAACGCGAGCGCACGCTGTTCGATTCGGAACGTCGCGCATTTGACGATCAACTCGTTCTGTTGCAACAACAACTTGCTCAAACACGTCAGGAAACGGAAGCGGAACGCGCACTCGTGGGCACCAGTGAGCAGAGCCTCGGCATCGCGAAGCAGGAGTTGCATGTCAACGAGCAGTTGCGAACCGAAGGCTATGTTACGGAAACCAAAATGATGGAGCTTCGTCGTGCTGCTGCCGACTATCAGTCACGCCAGCAATCCGATACAGCGGAGCTGATTCGATCGCGGCAGCGACAAACGGATCTCACCCTCAAGATCGCCTCATTGCGTAACGACTATGTTCGATCGGCCGATACTCAACTCAAAGAATGCAAGGAAAAGACTGGACAGATCGAAGAGCAGTTGCGTCCCGCGCGGGACATGGATGCACGAACGCACATTGTCGCGCCGGTGGCCGGGGAAGTCGTCGGACTGAGAGTGCATACGATCGGGGAAGCAATCGGCCCACGTGATCCTATCCTCGACCTCGTGCCGTCTGGAACGCCGCTGATCGTGGAGGCGAAGATCAAGCCCGATTACGTCCGCGAGATCGCTATCGGCAGCGAGGCCGATGTGCGACTGACCGCGTACAACCCGCGAACGTCGCCGGTTCTCGAGGGGAAGGTCGCCTATCTTTCGGCCGATTCGCTTGCGGATCGTGACAATCATCAGCAGTTCTACGTAGCTCGCGTGGAGATTTCGGCGCAGGCGCTGGCACGAGCGAATCGGTTGGCGAAGGAACCGGTGGTGCTGGGGCCCGGCTTACGGGCGGAGGTTTTCATCAGGACGCGTACGCGGAGTGCGTTTGAGTATTTGCTGGAGCCTGTCAGGGATGGGATTCAGAGGTCGATGCGGGATTGAGTTGAGCTTGCTCGCGATCAAATTCAAAACGGGAGGTGGATTTTTGTGCCGTTAATCAAGATGCGTATTTGGTTGTATTGCTTGAGTTTAATCGCTGCTTTATCCGGATGTGGGTCCGCCGGAATGGCGAGCGCAGACAATCCGGACTTGGCGGCGGCAATCCGCGACATCGTGGATCACGGTCAGCTCGATGACTATAAGTATGTGGCTCAAAGACTCGGCATCAATATCAAGGCGGGGCCATTGGAAACGCTTTCGGATCCGGAGACACATAACTACCGGGGGGACCGGATGGAGTTTTTCACAGATGAAAGCATAACGGCCAGGTTCTCTGTGATGCCAAATGATTTCAATTATGGACTCTCTAGGGCGAGTGGGGGAAACAAGTATCGAGGGGGATTGTCGATATACCACTTAGGGTCCAAAAGCTGTATCGATGAAGCGTCTATGTTCAAAGCGTTCGGATTTGCAAGACCTTTTCTCAACCCCGATGTTCCGGTCAAAATCTTTCGATATTTCATTAAGAGGGGGCAGAGTTATGACTTAGGTGTAATGTTCGATCCTTCAAATGAAAAGTGCGCAAACGCTTTCTATCTTTTTCAGAATCGATTTGACTAGGTGAATAACTGTGCCGACTGAGACCCGCAATCATTGGTTGAAAAAGATGCTCCTGCTGATGAATTCGGCATGTCTGATCACGGTCTCCGCCTGCTCTGGGGCAACGGATATCGCCCGTCATGACGGTTCATGGAGCGGTCTTGTTTCAACTATACATAATATAGCGAGATACGGGGATCTTGGTGACTACAAATATACCTCGAAAGAGCTTGGAATCGACTTTGCCCTTAAGGCCAAAAAGCCAGTTTTTAGGCTGGGCGTGAAAACAAATATCCTTTCCATAAGCTATGAGGCTATGTCGCCGTCCAGTTATTACGGGAAGTTCATAGATCAGAGCAAGGTTGTCTATGTACTCAATAGAAGTCGCGACCAAAATCCAAGCTTCATGCAAATCCCAATTCGACCAGACGCAGAATGCCTGACGCAAGAAAGATTGACGGGCGCTGTGGGTGGCGAGGGATGGAACGAAAGGCTGTCGTACGAAGCGCATGTTCGGTACGATTTTATTTCGAAGAGGAATGATAATGTAATTGTGATTTATGTTTTTTCTAGGCAAACACGTTGCCTTGAGTTCATTAATATCGATCAAAATAAGTTGTCGGAGTAATTATGTCGGCTATACCTCAAATTTCAGGAAATGAAGCCTTTTGGGGCCCGTTGAAGGGACAACTCTCAAAAGATACACTTGATGAGATAAACAAAAGTTCCACACTTGTGAACGAACTACTTCAGTATGGTGCGGCGGCGGCAAGTGGTGATGGAACGATCCAGCCAATGACCGTTAATCTTGAGCAGGCTGGACTATTACAGTTCACAGGACACCTTGTGGAGTTCGGAATAAACTGGGCATCATGGTCGCCAGAGCAATTTGTTGGTAATCTAAGCCATGAAATCGGCCACTTTGTGAACCTGGAAAATGACAACCAGTTTTTTAACAGTCTGCAAATCAACGCGGATGACCCAAACGCCGGTGCACTGTATAGTGCGGTAGGTTTGCGGGCGGAAGGGGAGGCAGTGTATAACAACTGGCTCGTCCAGCAGGAAATCGTGCAAAAGGGCGGAAGCGCCATTTACATTAATGGCGACGCTGGACCAAATGGTAAAATCGATCAGACACTAAAATCGTTGCATGCGTCCGACATGGCCAATGGACTCGATTCGGCGCAGGACATGAACGCAATGATCGAAACTGCCGGAAAAATGTTTGCAGGATTGCATCTTAGCGGAACAGATCCCTCGGAGACCTACGCGGACCTATATGCTGCCCACGGGGGCGAAATATTCAACGAGATGGGTATTGCGTCAGGGAAGGCTCTACCTGGCGCGATCACCGACGTTGATTTTACGGATTCAGGACCGAACGGCGATTTTTCATCGGTTACGGAAAAATTCAGCAACGGCGACTCCACCTCTCTCCATTTCAGCAATTCTTCTCTCGCTTCCTCGGTTGAGACAGACCAGTCGGGCAATATTATTTCTCAAACAATATATGCGCGGAACGGAAACGGCAGCTACAACGCAGACATCTACGATGCTCAAGGGCGCTTGACGAACGAAGATCAATTTCACGCCGACGGGTCTGAAGTTGCCTTCCAAATCAACGTCGACGGCTCCCAAGCAGCAACCGTCTATAACGGCTCAGGGAAGGAAACCGAATACGCCACCTTCGGCACCGACGGCAAGAAAACCCTCGACGCCTTCTTCGACCCCACAAACGGCCGCGAGACACAAGAAAATCACCTCAACGCCGACGGCAGTCAGGTTGACTACACGTTGAATGCAGACGGTTCGCAGAATGCGACCGTCTACAACGCTTCTGGCCACGAAACCGAGTACGGCGTCTTTGGCGTCGACGGCAAGAAGACTCTGGACGTATTCTTTGACCCCACCACCGGTCGCGAGACACAGGAAAATCACTTCAACGCGGACGGCAGCCAGACCGACTATCTGCTAGATGCAGATGGCTCACATAACGCAAACGTCTATAACGCCGCCGGCCAGCAGACCGAACACGCGGCATATGGCGCGGACGGCAAGATGACGCAAGACATTTTCTTCGACGCCGGCACGGGTCGAGAAATCCAGGAAAACGACGTCAACGCCGACGGCAGTCAGATCGATCACGTCTTCAACGCCAATGGCACGCAGAACGCCATCGTCTATAGTGCGTCGGGCCACGAGACCGAGTACGCGACATACGGCGTCAACGGCAAGATGACGCAAGACGTCGTCTTCGACTCGAATACGGGCCGAGAACTGCAGGAAAACGACCTTAACCCCGACGGCAGTCAGATCGATCACATCTTCAACGCCAACGGCACGCAGAACGCGACCGTCTATAACGCGGCTGGCCACGAGACCGAATACGCCACGTACGGCACGAATGGCAAGATGACGCAGGACGTCTACTTCGACGCAAGCACGGGCCGCGAAACGCAAGAAAACGACATCAACGCCGACGGCAGCCAGGTCGACTATATTTTCAATACGAACGGCACCCACAATGCGATCGCCTATAACACGGCTGGCCACGAAACCGAATACGCATCTTTCGGTACGAATGGCAAGATGACGCAAGACGTCTTCTTCGATTCGAACTCGGGCCGCGAGATGCAAGAGAACGACATCAACGCCGACGGCAGCCAGGTCGATCACATCTTCAATACCAACGGCACGCAAAACGCGACCGTCTATAACGCGGCTGGCCACGAGACCGAATACGCCACGTACGGCACAAATGGAAAGATGACGCAGGACGTCTACTTCGACGCAAACACGGGCCGCGAAACGCAAGAAAACGACATCAACGCCGATGGCAGCCAGGTCGACCATATCCTGAACATCAATGGCACCCAAAACGCGATCGTCTACAACAGCGCTGGCCATCAGACGGAGCAGGCGTCGTTCGATACCGGCGGGAAACTGACTCAGGACATCATCTTCGACGGAAGCACCGGGCGCGAGTTGCAGGAAACCGACTACAACAGTTCGGGCGGTGGCGTCGCACATGTCTTCAATACGGATGGAACGCAAAACTCAGCGGTCTTCGATCCGTCCGGGCGTGTGTCCGAGTATGCAACCTACGGCAAAAACGGCCAGATCACGAGCGACGCTTTCTTTGACGCAACCGGCCGCGAAACTCAATTAAACGAATACTCGAATACGCAGACCATCGTCAGAACCTTCGGTGCGGACAATTCACAGACAGCTACCGTCTACAACGCATTCGGGAACGAAATCGAGTTCGCGAAGTTCAGCTCGGCCGGCCAGAAAACGGACGACTATTTCTTCGACCACACAACAGGGCGGGAGACGGAGTACGACAAGTACGGCAACGATGGCAGCATGATTGCCCACTTGTTCAACACCGATAACTCGCAAGACGCCATTATTTTCAACGGCAACGGTCAGGAGATCGAGTACGACGCTTTCAACAGCAGCGGTCAACTCACAGGCTTCACTCAGTTCACGTATGGAGCAGGCGGCGGCTATGACGCCATTGCCTACGGACCGACGGGCTACGAGACCGGTTGGGCCGACTACGGCGGCAACGGGATGGTCATGTCATCGGGAGGAAATGCTTACAACTTCTCTCTCAGCGACGACTATGGAAGCGGCGAGGACGACTGGGATTGGGGGTCGTTCAACAACGACTTTGGCTACGGAGGAGACTTTGGATTCAACTGGTGACGTGGCGCTGCACTTTGACATGCCAGGGCTGATTCGTTAGTCGGGCAATACATATGCCGCTCAATGCGGCATATGTATTTAGGACTCGCAAGAAAAATCACTATCTTTCACGAAGCGCGCGCGTAGTAGATGTTCTGCGGATGCCGCGCTTCGGCAAAGAAGAACCATCGCTCGGCGACGAGCCCCAGATACTGCGTGACGAAGGCGAGACCGAACAGCGCCACGGACTGCGCGCCGATCCCCGCCAGCATCAGCACGAAGGGCACACCAAACGCGCCGACGAGAAACGTCCACTTGATGCGCTTGATCGCTTCAGCCGATCGTCCGTGAAAGAACTCGCGCAGATTGAACGCGCCCGCCGTGAAGCCGCGCGATTTCTGAACGACGTTCGGCCCCTTGATGCCCGTCGCGCTTTGCACGGTCGATTTGGGCCGCAAGCGGGCATTGCGCCTGAGCGAGGCGACGCGCGTCGCGCAGCCCGCGAGCGTCAACGTGCAAGCGCAAGCCGCGAGACCCGCGGCCGACGACGGCGCGAGCCGCGCGGCGCATGCGGTCGCGAGCGTGAAGCCGGAGGCGCAGCCGAGCAGCACGAAGTTGACCATCGTGAGCGGCGTCGCCCATTCCTGCAGGAAGCGCAGGCACGCGTAGATCATCGCGGTGCAGACGAAAAGCGCCGCCGACGCAATCACCCCGATCACGCCGATCACGAGCGACCAGGGCGTGCCGAGCCAATGCGCGACGCCGTACAGCGCATCGCACGCGAGAAACGCGGGCAGGCACAGGCATTCGCGCGAGAGCCACGACGTACGCCACATCGCGATTGCACGCCAGGCGCGCTCCGGATGGCCGAGATGAAAGAACGACGCGAGCAGCCCGAGCGCGCCAAGCACGACCGACAATGCCGCGCCGACGAAAAAGAACATCTGCGAAGGCGCGCCGGTCAAGCCGAGCTTCGCGAATAGTTCGACGCCGACGAGCGCGATCAGCAAGCCTTGCGCGGCGCCGCTCAATGTCGTGAGAAACACGACGGAAAACGCGGGTTTCATGGTTGAGCTCCGATGAAAAGTCAGACGCGCACGGCCATCGCCGCGAGATTCAGGTCGCCGTGTGTTTCGGGCGCGGCTTCATCGGCGGAATGACAGCCGCACGAACCGCCGCTACTGCACGAGTTCACCGGACGCCGCGGCAAATAATGATTCGCGGGCTTCGTCTCCCATTCGGGCATCAGCTGATAGCCGCCGCGTTCCGCGATCGCTTTCGACACCACCGAATCCGGATCGTGGATATCGCCGAAGAGCCGCGCCGACGTCGGGCACGCGAGCACGCATGCGGGCTTGCGATCGCGCTCGGGCAGCGCCTCGTTGTAGATGCGATCGGCGCACAGCGTGCACTTCGTCATCTCCTTGCGTTCTTCGTCGAGCTCGCGCGCGCCGTATGGACACGCCCACGCGCAGTACTTGCAGCCGATGCACTTGTCGAAGTCCACGAGCACGAGTCCGTCTTCCTTGCGCTTGTAGCTCGCGCCGGTCGGACAGACGGGCACGCACGGCGGATCCTCGCAGTGCAGGCAGGACTTCGGAAAGTGGATCGTGTCGGCGAGCGGAAACTCGCCCGCTTCATAGGTCTGCACGCGGTTGAAGAAGGTGCCGGACGGATCGGCGTCATAAGGGCGCTGATCCGCGAGGCTGCCCGCTTCGCCGGACGTGTTCCACTCCTTGCAGCTCGTCACGCACGCGTGGCATCCGACGCAGACGTTCAGGTCGATCACGAGGGCCATTTGAGTCATGATGGTCTCCTTCAGTTGCCTGGGTTTCGCTTGATGACATTGCGCAAACGCGCCGCAAACTCGCCGCGCCCGGCGAAATACGTCTGCACGACGCGCTGGATCGGACCCGGCATGCCGGGCGATGGGCGCATCGGTGCGAATTGCGGCAGCGTGTGGCTCGCATCGGCTTCGGCTGGATAGACACGCACGCGCACGTCGTACCACGCCGCCTGACCGGTGATCGGGTCGGAGTTGGAGAAGCGCGTGCCTTCGTTCGCGGACGGCGGAAGCTCGTCGGTGATGAGGTGATTGAGCAGGAAGCCGCGTTGCGATTCGTTGGCGTCGGGGCCGAGACTCCACGCGCCCGACGCCTTGCCGATCGCGTTCCATGTCCACACCGTGCCCGGCTCGACCGCCTCGCTGTAACGCGCCATGCAGCGCACCTTGCCCCATTGCGATTCGACGTAGATCCAGCCGCCATCCTCGATGCCGTTTGCCATCGCCATGCGCGGATTCATGTACAGCAGGTTCTCGCCGTGAATCTGCCGCAGCCACGCGTTCTGCGAGTCCCACGAGTGATACATCGCCATCGGGCGCTGCGTGACGGCCGCGAGCGGGTACGCCTTGAGATCGGTCGTATCGAGTTCGAGCGGCGCGTACCAGAACGGCAGCGGATCGAAATACTGTTCGATGCGCGCGCGCAGATGCTCGGGTGGCTGGCGGCCTTTCGTGCGCCCCTGCGCGGCGAGGCGGAACTTCTGCATCACGTCGGAATAGAGCTGGATCAGGATCGGCTCGCTGAACTTGCGAAAGCCCTTGTCGACGGCGAACTGCAGATAAGGCCCGTTGCAGTTGCGCATGTATTGCAGCGATTCGGGCAAGGTGTAGTGATAGACGCAATCGTGCTTCGCGTACTCTTCCCACTGGTTCGGATTCGGCTCGCCGACGAGCGCGTCCTTGCCATCCTTGCCGCGCCAGCCGATCAGAAAGCCCACGCCTGATCCGGGCGCCGTCTGATGATTGATGATGAAGTCCGGATAGTCGCGATACTTGCGCGTGCCTTCTGGCGTCGTGAAGGCTGGCAGCTTCAGGCGGCTGCCGAGTTCGACCAGCACTTCCTGAAACGGCCTGCATTCGCCCGTGCGCGGCACGACCGGCACACGCACCGAATCGACGGGACCGTCGAACTCGGAGATCGGGCGATCGAGCATCGACATCGCGTCGTGACGTTCGAGGTAGGTCGTGTCGGGCAGGATGAGATCGGCGAACGCGGTCATCTCCGACTGGAACGCATCGCATACGACGATGAACGGAATCTTGTACTCACCGTTATCGTTTCTGTCGGCGAGCATCTTGCGCACTTCCATCGTGTTCATCGACGAGTTCCATGCCATGTTGGCCATGAAGATCATCAACGTGTCGATGGGATAAGGATCGCCGCGCCACGCGTTCGTGATGACGCTGTGCATCACGCCGTGCACCGCGAGCGGATAGTCCCACGAGAACGCCTTGTCGATGCGCACGGGCGTGCCGTCATCGTGAATGAAGAGGTCTTCGGGCGCGGCCGGCCAGCCGAGCGGGCCGCTCGCGAGCGGCGTGTTCGGCTTGACCTGATCGGGATGATTCGGCGGTTTGGCGGACGGCGGCACCGCGCGCGGAAACGGCGACTTGTGACGGAAACCGCCCGGCCGGTCGATCGTGCCGAGCAGCGACATCAGCACCGCGAGCGCGCGGATCGACTGGAAGCCGTTCGAGTGTGCGGCGAGCCCGCGCATCGCGTGAAAAGCGATGGGATTGCCCGTCACGGTAGCGTGCTTTTTGCCCCAGCAGTCGGTCCATTCGATCGGCAGCGTGATCTTGTGATCGCGGCCCACCTGAATCATTTCGGCGGCGAGACGTTTGATCGTCGCGGCGGGAATGCCGGTGATGTCGCCGGCCCACTCGGGCGTGCACGATGCCACCTGCTCGCGCAACAGTGCGAAGGAGGGCGCAACGGGCGTGCCGTCGTCGAGCGTGTAGCGGCCATCGAGCGCGGGCTCGGCGTCATCGGCATGATGCGCGACCGCGCGATTCGTTTTCGTGTCCCACCACAGATGATTTTGCGGGAAGAGCGGATTCGACTCGGGCGTCTCGCCGTCCTTCACGAAAAGCCCGAAGGTATCGCTCGCTTCGTTCATGTCGAGCAGTTCGGCCGCGTTCGTGTAACGCGTGACGAACTCGTGATCCCACGCATCGGCGGCGATCAGTTCGTGGATCAGCGCCATGAAGAGCGCGCCGTCGGTGCCGGGGCGGATCGGCACCCATTCGTCGGCGATGGCAGCGTAGCCCGTGCGGATCGGATTGATCGCGATGAAGCGCCCGCCCGCGCGCTTGAACTTCGAAAGGGCGATCTTGAGCGGATTCGAATGATGATCTTCCGCCGTGCCGATCATGAAGAAGAGCTTCGCGCTATCGAGATCGGGGCCGCCGAATTCCCAGAACGAGCCGCCGATCGTGTAGATCATCCCGGCTGCCATGTTGGCCGAGCAGAAGCCGCCGTGCGCCGCGTAGTTGGGCGTGCCGAAGTTCTTCGCGAAGAGGCCGGTCAAAGCCTGCATCTGATCGCGGCCCGTGAAGAGCGCGAACTTCTTCGGATCGGTGGCGCGCAGATGTGAGAGACGTTTTTCGAGCGTGTCGAGCGCGACCTCCCATGAGACCGGCTCGAATTGCGCTTCGCCGCGCAGTGCGCCGGGTTTTCGCATCAGCGGCTGCGTGAGGCGCGCGGGCGAGTACTGCTTCATGATGCCCGACGCGCCTTTCGCGCAGATCACGCCTTGATTGAGCGGGTGGTTCGGATTGCCGTCGATGTACCGGACTTCGCCGTCGCGCAGATGCACGCGGATGCCGCAGCGGCATGCGCACATGTAGCACGTCGTGGTCTTGACTTCGAGCTTTTCGTTCTGGGTACGAGCGCCGTGTTCCATGAGTGCTCCTCCAAAAGCGTTTCGCGCGAGGGGGACACTCGCGCGATGGGTACTTCAGTGCTTCGATCAGCCGAACAGCTTTTCGACGCCAAGGGTGATGGCCAGACCGCCGCCGACGAGCCATGCATACAGGATCGCGCCGGTGGCGAGGGCACGCGGGCCGGCCTGGCGGATCTGCGCGATGCGCGTCTCCATGCCGAGCGCGGTCATGGCCATCGTGAGGGCGAAGGTGTCGAGCGTGTTGATCGTGCTCGTCGCGACATCGGGCAGCACGTGCAGCGAGTTCACGACGACGAGCGCGAGAAAGCCGAGTGCGAACCAGGGCACCGCGATCTTGCCCTTGCCTTGCGCCGAACCGTCCGCCGACGCGGCACGCGAACGGCTGATCCAGAAGCCGATCACGAGCAGCACGGGCACCAGCAGCATCACGCGCGTCATCTTGACGATGGTCGCGATGTGCGTCGCTTCCGGGCTCACGTTGCTCGCCGCGCCGACGACCTGCGCCACTTCGTGGATCGTGCCGCCGAAGAACAGGCCCGCGCCGAGCGTATCGAGATGCAGCCAGCCGGCGTTGAGCGCGAGCGGGTAGAGGAACATCGAGAGCGTGCCGAACAAGACGACGCTGCCGACGGCCATCGCGCTCTTGTGCGGCTTCGATTGCAGGGTCGATTCGAACGCGAGCACCGCCGCCGCGCCGCAGATCGCGCTGCCGGCTGCCGTGAGGAGCGCGGTGTCGCGATCGAGCTTCATCAGCTTCATGCCGGCCCACGTGCCGATCACGAGCGTGCTGACGACGACCAGCACCGACACCGTGAAGCCCGATACGCCGACTTGCGCGATTTCCTGAAGACTCACGCGCAGCCCGAAAAACGCGACCGCGATGCGCAGCAGCTTGCGCGCGGAGAAGTTGACGCCTGCCGCCCAGCTATCGGGCATGCCGTGCCGCAACGCGTTACCGTAGATGCCACCCGCGACGATGCCGACGATCAGCGGGCTGATCCCGAGACCGGCGACGGCGGGGATGCTTGCGAGCCGCGTGACGGCGGCCGCGAACAACGCGACGAACAGGATGCCGTTGAGCTGCCCCCGTGTGGACGACGCGGCTGGCGCGAGAGTATGTGCGGACTGAACCGTGGACATGGATGAACCTGTTTTGGATTGGATGACTCGATGGGCTAATCCTATTCCCGATATATCAATATGAAAAATCGTGATTTAGAATGAGAAGTATCGGACGAGCTGATATTTACGGAAGATGACCCCGGAACAACTGATAACTTTTGCGACTGTCGCGGAGCACGGCAATATCAGCCGCGCGGCGGTGGCGCTGCATCTGTCGCAGCCCGCGGTGTCCGGCCAGTTGCGGCTTCTGCAGGAGGAATTCGGCGAGCCGCTGTATCAGCGCGACGGCCGCGGCGTGCGTCTGACCGCCGCCGGTGAACAGTTGCTCGGCCACGCGGAGCGCCTGCGCGAGACTTTCCGCGCGGCGCATGCGCTGCGGGACGCGTTGCGCGGGCTCGAGCGCGGCACGCTGCGCATCGGCGCGAGCACGACGCCCGCGAGCTATCTGCTGCCGTATCTGATCGCGGCGTTTCACAAGCGCTATCCGGACGTCGTCGTAACGACCATCGACGGCAATACCGCCGATATCGTCGCCGCCCTCGGCTCGCTCGATATCGCGCTGGTCGAAGGCTCGCCCGGCCACGATCTGCCGCTCGGCACGACCGTTACGTCGTGGCGCGAGGACGAAATCGTCGCGATTCTGCCGAACGGCCATCCGCTCGCCGACGGGCGCGAATCCGTCACGCTCGACGAACTGGGCGAGCATCCGCTCGTGCTGCGCGAGCCGGGCTCCGGCGTGCGGCAGGTGATCGAGCGCGCATTCGCGGACTGCGACGCGCCGATGCGCGTCGCGCTGGAAATCGCGGGCGTCGAGGGCGTGAAGGAGGCGGTGCGCGCGGGCATGGGCATCGGCTTCGTCTCGGCGATGTCGATTCGTCACGAGGACAGCGCGCTGCAGCGTGTGCGCATCGCGCCCCAGCCGCTTACGCGGCGCTTTTCCATCCTGCTGCCGCATGCCGCGACGCCGTCGCGCGTCGCGGCGCGCTTTCTGGAGTTGTGCGACGAGCCGGGTCTGCTCGGCTAGGGAATTCCACTATGGCGCGTCGATGGCGGTCTGACGCACCATTCGTTCTCAACAGGGGCGCTGCGGCGTCCTTTTTGAAGATCGTTTATGGAACCGGTTCCAAACTGGTTTTGGCACTGAAACCGACAGCGAGATGCAAGTGAACGAGATTTCCCGGATCGATAGAGAAGGCACCGAAGTCGTGATCGTCGCGAGCGCGTTCGGCGCGGATTCGATTCGGCGCGACGGTCACGCCTTCTGGGCCGCCGCCGCGGCGCGCGCGGGTGCGGACGGCTTCGAAGTGCGCCGCGAACTGCTCGCAAACGAAGCCGACGCGCAGGCGGGATCGCTCGCACAGCTCGGCGACCGGATCAGCGCGCTGGGTTTGTGGGCCGTGTATTCGACGCCCGCGACGCTTTTTCATGACGACGGCTCGCTCGATCGCGCGGCGCTCGAACTCGCCATCGACGAAGCGGCAGCGTTGAACGCGCACATCGTCAAGCTGCAACTGGGCGGCACAGAGCGCGGCGTCGCAACCGATCCGGCCACGCTTGACCGTCTGATGACAGGAATCGCGGCGTCGAAAGCGCGCGTCGTCGTCGAGAACGGGCAACTGAAGGCGGGCGGAACGATCGGCGCATTCGACGCGCTGTTCGCCGCACTGCCGGATCAAAGCGGCCTCGCGATGACCTTCGACACCGGCAACTGGCACTGGGCGGAGCAGGATCCGCTCGACGCCGCGAGGCGCCTTGCTCCACACGTCGCCTATGTGCACTGCAAGGCGGTGATGGGCGAGGGCGCGCGCCGTTTCGCCGCCGCGCCCGCGAACGGCGACGCACGCTTCGCGACGCTGCTCGCGCACCTGCCGGGCGATGTGCCGCGCGGCATCGAATATCCGTTCATCCCGGGCGCGGACGTTTCGCTCGACGCCGACGCCGCACGCCAGGTTGCGCGAATCGCGGCATTCTGAATTACACATTTTGCATTCAGCATTCATCTGCAAAGGACCCGACATGCAAGCCAAGCCTGAAGCTCTCGACGTCGTCACCTACGGCGAAGCGATGACGATGTTCGTCGCGGCTGTCACCGGCGATCTCGCGCAGGCCGGTCAATTCACGAAGCGCATCGCGGGCGCGGACCTGAACGTCGCGATCGGCCTGTCGCGCCTCGGGTTCAAGGTGGGCTGGATGAGCCGCGTCGGCAACGATTCATTCGGGCGCTACGTGCTCGACGTGCTGGCCTCCGAGGGCATCGACGCCAGCCGTGTGACGATCGACGAGCGCTTTCCGACCGGCTTCCAGCTCAAAGGCAAGTGCGACGACGGCAGCGATCCGGAGGTCGAATACTTCCGCAAGGGCTCGGCTGCGAGCCATCTGTCGCTCGACGATTACGTCGCCGACTACGTGCTCGGCGCGCGTCATCTGCATCTGACCGGCGTGGCGCCCGCGATATCGGCCAGCTCGCGTGAACTCGCCTTCCACATGGCCCGCGAAATGCGTGCTGCAGGCAAGACGATTTCGTTCGATCCGAACCTGCGCCCGACGCTTTGGCCGTCGCGCGAGGCGATGGCCGAGTCGCTCAACGCGCTCGCCGCGCTGGCCGACTGGGTATTGCCGGGCGTGTCCGAAGGGCTGACGCTGACCGGTCATGCGAAGCCCGAAGACATCGCCGCGTTCTACCTCGATCGTGGCGCGAAGGGCGTCGTCGTCAAGCTCGGCGCGCACGGCGCGTACTTCCGCACGGCGGATGGCGAAGCGGGCGTCGTGGCGGGCGTGCCGGTCGACAACGTGGTCGATACGGTCGGCGCGGGCGATGGCTTCGCGGTCGGCGTCGTGAGCGCGCTACTGGAAGGACGCGACATCCGTCACGCGATTGCGCGCGGCAACCGTATCGGCGCGCTGGCGATTCAGGTGATCGGCGACAGCGAAGGCTTGCCGACGCGCGCCGCGCTCGACATGCTCGAAGCAAAAGATTCCAACGACAAGACGGCCAAAGCCGCGTTCGATCTGGCTTAAGCCAGCAACCGAGAGACTCAACCGAATTGCGTTCGGAGACAACCATGCAATCCACGACTCCCAAGCTTGCCGTGCGCCGCTGGTGGGCGATCATGCCGATCGTCTTCATCACGTACAGCCTCGCGTATCTCGACCGCGCCAACTACGGCTTCGCCGCGGCTGCGGGCATCAACCAGGATCTCGGCATCAGCAAGGGATTGTCGTCGCTGATTGGCGCGCTGTTCTTCCTCGGCTACTTTTTCTTCCAGATTCCCGGCGCGATCTATGCCGAGCGTCGCAGCGTGAAGAAGCTCGTGTTCTGGAGCCTCGTATTGTGGGGCGGATGCGCGACGCTCACGGGCATGGTGAGCAACATTCCATCGCTGATGGCGATCCGCTTTGCGCTCGGCGTCGTCGAGGCCGCGGTGATGCCGGCGATGCTCGTCTTCATCGCGAACTGGTTCACGAAGTCCGAGCGCTCGCGCGCAAACACGTTCCTCATTCTCGGCAATCCGGTGACGGTGCTGTGGATGTCGGTCGTATCGGGCTATCTCGTGAATTCGTTCGGATGGCGCCACATGTTCATCGCCGAAGGTGTGCCTGCCATCGTGTGGGCGGTGATCTGGTGGTTCATCGTGAAGGACAAGCCCGCGCAGGTGAACTGGCTTTCGGAGCAGGAAAAGAAGGATCTCGATGCGACGATGCGCGCAGAACAGGCTGCGATCAAGCCGGTGAAGAACTATCGCGAGGCGTTCAAGTCGCCGGCGGTGATCAAGCTGTGCGCGCAGTATTTTTGCTGGAGCATCGGCGTGTATGGCTTCGTGCTGTGGCTGCCTTCGATCCTGAAGAGCGGTTCGACGCTCGGCATGGTCGAGACGGGCTGGCTTTCCGCGGTGCCGTATCTTGCGGCGACTATCGCGATGCTGCTGGCTTCGTGGGCTTCCGACAAGCTTCAGGCGCGCAAGGCGTTTGTGTGGCCGTTCCTGCTGATCGGCGCGATTGCGTTCGCGGGATCGTACTTGCTCGGTTCGACAAATTTCTGGGCTTCGTATGCGTTGCTCGTGATCGCAGGCGCTGCGATGTATGCGCCGTATGGGCCGTTCTTTGCGATCGTGCCGGAGCTGCTGCCGAAGAATGTCGCCGGCGGGGCGATGGCGCTCATCAACAGCATGGGGGCGTTGGGGTCGTTCGTTGGATCGTATTTTGTTGGGTATCTGAATGGGGCGACGGGGTCGCCGGCGGCCTCTTACGTGTTCATGAGTGCTGCTTTGCTGGTTTCTGTTTGGCTTACGCTTGCTGTTAAACCGCAGGCTGCGGTGCGGGCGGGGGTTGTTGTGCGGTCTTGAGGTTTTTTTGGTGGATCCCGTTATCACGTCGGTCTATTAGCACTGCCCCTGTGCGGGGCGGCAGTCACTTTCTTTGCTGCTGCAAAGAAAGTAACCAAAGAAAGCAGCTCGTTCAGGCCCGCGGTCACACGCAGTTTGGCCATGCTTGCCAGCCCGCGGTGACACTCGCCTAAGTGTCGCCCTCACAGGCCCAATCGGGCTTGGCTCGCGCACGGTCTGACAAGCTAGACGTTTTAGCGCGCGGGTTCAGCACGAAAGAGCTTCGGCACAGCGCTGCGCGCTGCCGTTGGGTATGCTAGGGAAACCATCGAATCACGATGCAGTGAGACGGAAGCGTCGCAGTACGCGTGCGCCCGCAAACCCGATTGACCCATCGGCCGCGAAGCAGGCCGGAGCCATTTGGTGCTGAACCAGCGCGCTCAGGGTTATGACTCGTCAGACCGTGCGCGATCCAAGCCCTTATCTGCTTGTGAGGGCACTCGCTACAGCCGGGCCATTCAGCCAATCGCCTGTGCCGCGGCCGGTGTGAAGTGCTTAGGCTGGGGATAGCTGTTTCTTTGGTTACTTTCTTTGCAGCAGCAAAGAAAGTGACTGCCGCCCCGCACAGGGGCAGAGCCAATAGACCGACACGAATTCAGGATTTCACAAATACTCAAACCGACGAATTCAGGATTCCCCAAAAGCCCAACCTAAAGAAAACCCATGAAAAAAACGATCGTAGTCTACAAAGCCTTGCCGAGCGAAATCGAAGCCTACCTTCGCAAAAACGCCGACGTGGTGAACGTCGATCCAAACGACCATGCGGCCTTCGTCGCCGCATTAAAAACCGCCGACGGTGCCATCGGCGCAAGCGTGAAAATCACCCCCGACATGATCGAAGGCGCCACAAAGCTGAAAGCCTTATCGACCATCTCCGTAGGCTACGATCAATTCGACGTCGACGACCTCACGCGCCGCGGCATCGTGCTGACGCACACGCCCGACGTGCTCACCGAATCCACCGCCGACACCGTCTTCGCACTGATCCTCGCGAGCGCGCGCCGCGTCGTCGAGCTTGCAGAATGGGTGAAGGAAGGGCACTGGAAATCGAGCATCGGCGAGGCGTGCTTCGGCGTCGACGTGCAGGGCAAGACACTCGGCATCGTAGGTCTCGGACGCATTGGCGGAGCGGTCGCGCGGCGCGCCGCGCTCGGCTTTCGCATGAACGTGCTCTACACGAACCGCAGCGCAAACGAGCAGGCGGAAAAAGAATTCGGCGCAAAGCGCGTCGGGCTTGACGAGCTGCTCGCGCAATCCGACTTCGTATGCCTGCAAGTGCCGCTCACGCAGCAAACACGCGGTCTGATCGGCGCAAACGAGTTGAAGAAGATGAAGCCAAGCGCGATCCTGATCAACGCATCGCGCGGGCCGACCGTCGACGAAAGCGCGCTCATCGAAGCGCTAAAGAACGGCACGATTCGCGGCGCGGGCCTCGACGTGTTCGAGCAGGAACCGCTGCCCGCCGATTCGCCGCTCATCGCGATGAAGAACGTCGTCGCGCTGCCGCATATCGGCTCGGCCACGCACGAAACGCGTCACGCGATGGCGCGCAATGCCGCCGAAAATCTCATCGGCGCACTCGAGGGCACGCTCACGCAGAACATCGTCAATCGCGACGCGCTCGGGCGCTGAAAGCGCGGCGTCGGGCGGGCATGCGCTAACATGCGCGATGCGAGGAGAACGATAATGACGGCATCGCGTCCCGCTTCAAGGCGAAGCGCGTGCCCACGACCACTATGTCCGACGATCCCACATTGACCAACCGCCCGGCCGCCTACGGCGCGCGCCGCGCGACGATCACCGATGTCGCCCGCGAAGCCGGCACCGGCAAAACCAGCATTTCGCGCTATCTGAACGGCGAGATGGGCGTGCTGTCGCCCGATCTGCGCGAGCGCATCGAGGCCGCCATCGCGAAGCTCGACTATCGGCCGAATCAGATGGCGCGCGGCCTGAAGCGCGGCCGCAATCGTCTGATCGGCATGTTGCTCGCCGACCTGACCAATCCGTATTCCGTCGAAGTGCTGCAAGGCGTCGAGGCCGCGTGTCACGCGCTCGGCTACATGCCGCTCATCTGTCACGCGGCCAACGAGATCGACATGGAGCGCCGCTATCTGCAACTGCTGACGACGTATCGCGTGGAAGGCGTGATCGTCAATGCGCTCGGCGTGAAGGAAGAACTGCTGCAAGGCTTCGCGCAAGGCGGCATTCCGGTCGTGCTCGTCGATCGTTCGGTCGATGGTTTCATCACCGACATGGTCGGGCTCGACAATCCCGCCGCCGTGCAGCTCGCCACGCGTCATCTCGTCGATGAAGGTTTCGACGAGCTGCTGTTCATCGTGCAGCCCGTCACGCACGTGAGCTCGCGGCGTCTGCGCGAAGCCGCGTTTCGCGAGACCGTCGCCGCGCTCGATGCAAGCGGTTCGACGCTCGTGATCGATCTCGCCGATGCATCGCCCGCACTCACGGAACTCGACACGCGCGTCGCGGCGGCGAAAGCGGCGGGCAGGCGCGTCGCGCTTTTTGCCGCGAACGGGCCGGTTGCGCTGCGCGTCGCGGTGCATCTGAAGGAGCGTCATGGCGCCGACTGGCAGGCAAGCGTCGCGCTGATGTCGATCGACGATTCCGAATGGGCGCAACTCGCGGGCATGACGACAGTGCGCCAGCCGACGTACGATATCGGCCGGCGTGCGGTCGAATTTCTGCACGAGCGGCTCGGCGGCGCCGCGATGCCCGCGCGCGAATGTCTGCTGCCGGGCGAGCTCGTCGTGCGCGCATCGACGACACGGGAAACGCAACAAGTGCAACAAGCATCACAGGGAATCTGAATGGTCAGTGTTTCGACGTTGCTGAGCCTAGCGCTCGCGACGCTCATCATCGCGGCGATGCCCATCGTGCTGTACACGAAGCTGCGGCCGCGTTTCGGCCTCGTGCCGCGCGAGGCGATTCTCGGCATCGCCGTGTTCGCGCTCTTCGCGATGGTCATCGAACGCGCGCTGCACGGCTTCATGCTGAGCAATCCGGTCACGTCGGCGTGGCTCGTGAATCCCGCGATATTCGTCATCTACGGCGCGATCGCGGCGGGTCTGTGCGAGGAAGTCGGACGCTTTCTCGCGATGAAATGGCTCATTTCGCGCGAGCCGGGCGCGCTCGATCGTCACGGGCCGGCGCTCGGCTACGGCATCGGGCACGGCGGGGCGGAAGCGTGGATCGTCGGCGTGCTCGTGCAGGTGCAATGGATCGTCTACGCGGTGCTCGCGAACCGGGGCACGCTCGACTCGCACTTCGAGAGCGCGCCGCTCGAAGCGCTCGCACGCATTCATCTGGTGTTGATGAGCCTGTCGCCGTTGTCGGCGGGCATCTTCATCGTAGAACGCGCGAGCGCCTTCGTGCTGCAACTCGGTTTTTCCGCGCTGATGTGGCAGATGCTGCGCGAGCGCTCGCGTCATGCGCTCGTATGTCTCATCGCCGCGCATGCGCTCGTCGGCTTGCCCGCCGCGCTGTTTCAGGCGCGGCTCGTGCCGCTCATCGCCGCCGACGCCGTGTATCTCGCGCTCGGCGTGATCGTCGCGGTGGCGCTCGTGCGCTACTATCGGCGCGCTGCCGCCCGGATCGCCTGAACGCGGCCGGGCGAGCGCTTCAATCGGATTTCGATATCGAATGGACGACTACCAATACGACTGTCCGAGCGCGGACATCGACATGCTCGCGCACGTGATCTGCGACCTCTTTCCCGAGCAGACGCAGTTCGCCGAACGTAAGGACGATGAGGGCCGGACCTCGCTCGTGATTCACTACGTAGCGATGCGCTTCGGGTCGAGCGCGCGGCGCATCACCATCGACGTGCGCTTCGATCCGGCCGCGCTCGCGCGTTATCGTGCGATGCCGCCGCGCATGCACGCGCGCAGTTACGCGGTGTTGCGCGCGTATGTCGAAGCGACGCTCGGATCGCTCGAAGAGATGTACGCGGACGGCCAGACCGTGCCGCGCGAAGTGGACATCGAGATGGGCGAGGACTTCGCTTAAGCTTCGCGATAGACCTTCGCGAAGCGCGCCGCCTTCACGACGCCATAGTCGCCCGGTGCGTATTGCATGACCCAGTCGCCGGCGTCGCCGGTGAGGATGTCGCCGGCCGCGGATCGTGCGATCGAGAAGGGCTCGCGCATCTCCTTCGCGAGCACGACG
Organism: Caballeronia jiangsuensis; assembly: GCF_046030135.1. Classification (NCBI taxonomy): domain Bacteria; kingdom Pseudomonadati; phylum Pseudomonadota; class Betaproteobacteria; order Burkholderiales; family Burkholderiaceae; genus Caballeronia; species Caballeronia jiangsuensis. The sequence goes on along the minus strand of NZ_JAQQDB010000049.1, from coordinate 7,928 downwards.
CTCGGACGGTTGCGATAGACGCCCGCCTCGCCATGCGCGATGCCGCCTTCGGGCACGTACTTGGCATCGAAGCGTTCGCGCGACACGACCCAGCGCTCGCCGCTGCTGCCCGTGACGATCGCGTCGCCGCTCGCATAGCGGTTCGGGCCTTCGAGGCTCATGAGTTCGCCCGATGCGGCTGCGAATTCAACGGCGACGGCTTCGTCTTTCACGACGCGGCGTGCGGCGGGATCGGCGGCGAGATCGAGCTTGGAGAGATTGAGCATGATGCGATCCGGAGTGACGTTGGCGGAGCGGGATCGTAACGGCATTCGCGCCATTGTGCACCCGTCGGACGAAAAAAAGCCCGCATCGCGCGATGCGGGCTTTCCGGTTCGACGGCCGTTCAGGGCTTGGTCGTCGATGCCGCGTCCGCACCCGCCGCATGCGGACGACGATGCGCGTGGGTGTGCTTCGCCTTGCCGTGCTCGTCGCGGAAGCTCGTATCGGCGAGCTTCTTCTGCTCGGGCGAAAGGCTCGCGTAAAGCGGCTCGAAAGCCTCGACGAGGCGCTTCGTGCCGTCCGCGTTCGCTTGCGTGATCTGCTCGTATTGCTTCATGTCGTCGAGCGCGGACATGGTGTCGCGCTGCGCGATGCGCTGGCGATACAGATCGGCCATCGTGCGGCCGTTGTCGCGCATCACGTCGGCGAATTTCGACCACTGATCTTCCTGCTGTGGCGTGATCTTGAGGCTCGAATGCAGATCCGCGATACGCTCCTCGACGCGCGCCTCGCGCTTGCTGGCGGCCGGAGCGGATGCCGCGGCCTGCGCGGCGGGCGCCGATGCCGCGGCGGGCGCGGACGTCTGCGCGAAAACCGGGCTCAAAGCGCAGAAAGCGGCCAATGCAACGAGTGTTCTTTTCATTCGGGTTACCTTCGATCGATATGGAGAGCGGCGTGCGTCGTAAGCTGCGCTGAAAGGCAGCGCGATGAGCACGCCATCGGCGGATATTAGTATCACGATTGCATGCGAATTCGCCTGCATTGCCACAACTGCTTACATTCGAAACGTCTCTGGAAAAAACGCAGTGGATACCTTGTTGAGCATGCGGGTCTTCGTCGCCATCGTCGAGGCCGGAAGCCTGAGCGCCGCGGCTGAGCGCTTTTCGATATCCGCGCCGATGGCGGGCAAGCATCTGCAGGCGCTCGAAGCGCGGCTCGATGCGCGGCTTCTCGTGCGCACGACGCGGCGTCAGAGCCTCACCGAGATCGGCCGCGAATACTACGAGCGCTGTCGTCGCATTCTGACGGAAGTCGATGCGGCCGATTCGCTCGCCGAATCGATGAGCGCGACGCCGCGTGGCGTATTGCGCGTGACCGTGCCGCTCACTTACGGCGTGCAGTTCGTCACGCCCGCGGTGACCGAGTTTCTGGCGGCGTTCGCGCAGATCAGCGTCGAGCTCGATCTGACCAACCGCATGGTCGACATCGTGGAGGAGGGTTTCGACGCGGCCGTGCGCATCGGTACGCTCGCCGATTCCAGCTTCGTCGCGCGTCCGCTCAAGCCGTATGCGATGACCGTGTGCGCGTCGCCTGCCTATCTCGCACGCGCGGGCACGCCTGCGACGCCAGCCGATCTCGCGGGTCACGAGTGCCTGGGTTTCGTGCATCTGGGCCGCGAGGCGGGCTGGCGGCTCGAAGGCGAGGATGACGCCATGCACGCGCATCGCACGCAGTCCGCACGCTTTCGCGCGAACAACGGGCAAGCGCTCAAAAAGGCGGCGCTCGCGGGATTCGGTCTCGTGCTTCAGCCGCATGCGCTCGTCGAAGACGAGCTGAAAAGCGGCGCGCTCGTCGCGGTGCTGCAGGATTGCCTGCCGAAACCGTCGCCCGCGCATCTCGTCTATCCACGCGATACGCGCGCGACGCCCAAGCTCGCGAGCTTCGTCGATTTCATGGTGACGAAGCTCGGCGTGTGATCGCGTGATCGGGATTCGCTTCACGACGTCTCGGCGATAATGCAAAACACAAAACGCCGAATGCCAGATGGCATTCAAAACGCATAACGCAAAACACAAGATGCCAACGGAGACGCACACATGAGACCGCCGCGCCTCGACCAGCTCGACGACATCGATCGCAATCTCGTCGCGCTTCTGCAGATGAACGCGCGCGAGAGCGTCGCGAATCTGGCGCGGCAACTGGGCGTCGCGCGAACGACGGTCATCGCACGCATTGCGCGGCTCGAAAAGAACAACGTGATCGCGGGCTACGGCGTGCGGCTCGGGCAGGACGTGCTCGATGCGAGCATCCAGGCGTATGTCGGCATCAAGCTCACGCCGAAGTACGGCCGCGATCTGCAGAAGCGCTTTGCGCGTATGCCGGAGATTCAGTTGCTCTGCGCGGTGAGCGGCGAGTTCGATTACGTCGCGTGGCTGCGCGCCGATTCGCCCGACAGGCTCAACGACCTGCTCGACGAGATCGGCGCGCTGGAAGGCGTCGAGCGGACCACGACCTCCATCATCCTCGCGCGGAAGATCGATCGCGTCGGCTGAGCGCTACATATCGCAGCGTTCGATCGTCGAAACGACGAAAAGCATCGTCGAAGCGCATCATTTTGTGTCTAGGATCAGTATTCGCGCGCTCCTAAACTGTGTGAAGAAGGGCATTGGATCGCCCGCCATCCGCACACATAAAGGAGATGAATATGAAAGTGGCCCTCGTCGGCGCCGGATTGATCGGACAAAGCATTGCCCATTTGCTGCGTGAAACGGGGGATTTCGACGTCGTCGCGTTCGATCGCGACGAGCACGCGCTCGCGCTTCTCGATGCGCAAGGCATCCCGACGCGCCGCGTCGATTCCGCCGACACGCCCGCGCTGCGCCAGGCATTGATCGGCTTCGATGCGCTCGTCAATGCGCTGCCGTATTACCTCGCGATCAATGTCGCGTCGGCGGCGAAAGCGGCGGGCGTGCATTACTTCGACCTGACCGAGGATGTGCGCGCGACCCACGCGATCCGCGCGATCGCCGACGATTCTGAGGTCGCGTTCATGCCGCAATGCGGGCTCGCACCGGGATTCATCGGCATCGTCGCGCACGATCTGGCGAAGCGTCTCGACGACGTGCGCGAGGTGAAAATGCGCGTCGGCGCGCTGCCCGAGTTTCCGACGAACGCGCTGAAGTACAACCTCACCTGGAGCATCGACGGCCTTATTAATGAATATTGCCAGCCATGCGAGGCGATTCGCGAAGGGCGCACGCAATGGGTGCAGCCGCTCGAAGGCGTCGAACATTTTTCGCTCGATGGCATCGAGTACGAGGCGTTCAATACGTCGGGCGGACTCGGCACGCTGTGCGAAACGCTCGCGGGCAAGGTCGAGTCGCTCGACTACAAGTCGGTGCGCTATCCGGGGCATCGCGACCTGATGAAGTTTCTGCTCGACGATCTGCGCATGTCATCCGACCGCGACGGTCTCAAGACGATGTTGAAGCGCGCGGTGCCATCGACGGCGCAGGATGTCGTGCTGATTTTCGTCACGGTGACGGGCATGCGTCGCGGGCAACTCGTGCAGGACGTCTTCACGCGCAAGATCTTCGCGAAGGACGTGTGCGGCTTGCCGATGAGCGCGATCCAGATCACGACCGCCGGCGCGATCTGCGCGGAACTCGATCTCTTCCGCGAAGGCGTGCTGCCGCAAAGCGGCTTCGTGCGTCAGGAGCAGGTGCCGCTCGACGCGTTCCTCAACAATCGCTTCGGCAAGCTGTACGAAGGCGCGAACGCGGTGGTGACGGCGCGGCAACTGGCCGCTGCCTGAGCTTGGTTACGTTGCGATCAGGCGTGCGAGCAATGCGTCGCGCGCCTGATCGGACGGAGCGGTGTTGTCGAACATGACGAGCGTCTGTGCGAGCGCCGCGTCCGGCACGAAGAGCCGCTGACGATATTCTTCCCAATGCGCGAGCTTGTACGCATCGTTCGGATCGCCTCGCGCGACGATGCGCTCGCGCGCCACGCTCTCATCCACATGCACCCAGACGACGCGAATGACGACATCGTCATCGATGCCGAGCCATGCGCGATCGAAGAGGCGTGCGCTGCGCACCTCGCGCGTGAGCGGCGCGACGATCACGACACTCACGCCGAGCGCGAGATTTTCAGCGGCGGTATCGATGAGACAGCGATACTCGGGATCGCGAAAATGCTCGATGAAAAGCGGGCTGTCCCGATCGTGCGGATCGCCGGTCAGCGCACCGATCGCCGCCGCGCTGTAGGCGCCGTAGAGCGTGTCCTTGTCGAGCAGGCAGAAGGGCTCGCCGGTCGCCTGCATGAGCGGCGCGAAAAGCTGCCTGGCGAGCGTCGTCTTGCCGGTGCCGGCATGGCCGCAGAAAAAAATCAGATGCTTCACGCCTGATCGGTCCTCGAGAGAAGTTGCAAACTCATTCATCCGGGCGCGCGCGCTGATAGCGGTTCATGAGCGGCGTGGCGGTGATGCCATGCACGATGACCGAAGCGACGATGGTCGCGATGACGAGCGGCACGAGCGGCGCGGCCACATCACGCGGCGCATGCTCGAGCGCATAAAGCAAATAATAAAACGAGCCGACGCCACGTATGCCGAACCAGCTCATGAGCCGCCGTTGCGCGCCTGTCGCATGCGAGCCGATGAGCGATGCCTCGACCGCCGCGGGCCGCAACACGAAGAATAGCGCGACGATGAGCGCAGCCGCTTTCCAGGTGAGCAGGTCGCGCCACATCGTCGCGAGCACGGCGCCGACCATCAGCATGACCGCCACTTCGGCGATGCGTTCCAGCTCGATCGTGAAGCCGTGCACGCGCTCGGCCATGAACGCGTGCGCGCGCGCCGGATCGGCAGCGGCCGCGCCGACATCCTCTGCATCGATGTTGCCGACCGCCTGGCGCGCGGACTTGCCGCCGCTTTCTTTCTGCTCGACACGGCGCATCGAGAGACCAGCCGCAAAGACCGCGAGAAACGCATAAGTATGCAGCAGCTCGGCGACGCCATACGACAGCGCGATCAGCCCGAGCGCGTAGAAACCTTCCGGTCCGAGCGCTTCGCCGTGGCGCGTGCGCAGATAGGCGACGAGCCGCACCGACAAGGCGCCGAGCAGCCAGCCGCTCACGAGCGCGCCTGCGATGCCCCACATCGCCTGCAACGCGAAGCTCCCGAGCGACGCCTCGTTCGGGGTCGCATCGACATTGCACACCGCGATGCCGAGCAGCGCGAAGGGCAGCGCAATGCCGTCGTTGAGCCCGCCTTCGCCCGTCAGCGAGAAGCGCAGCAAGTCGATGTCGCCGGGTGCTTCCACTTGCACGTCGTGGGCGAGCACGGGGTCGGTCGGCGCTAGCATCGCGGCAAGCAACAGCGCCGGTCCCCAGTTGAGGCCGAGCGCGTACGCGGCAAAGAGCGTGAGGACGGCGACCGTGAGCACCATCGCGACGAAGCCGAGCCGGATCGGCAGAATCCAGAGGCGGTCGATGGGCGGCACGCGCAGCCGCAGGCCGATCGCGAATAGCGACACGAGCATCGCGACTTCGGTGATGCGCCTGAGAACGGTTGCATCGGCCGCGAGGTCGAGCGTCAGCAGATTGGCTACGCCGGGGCCCATCGCGAAACCGATCGCGAGATAGAACATCGCGGTGCTGATCGGCAGGCGCTTGAACGTCGAGCTGGCAAGGCCCATGAAAATGAGCACGCCGCCGACGACGAGAAACCAGATCGTCTCGATCATGAATGCCTTCGGACTTCGTGTGCTGATGGTTGAGCGGACCGCGCGCCGTGACGCGCGTCACGTTCGTAACAGCGACAGCACGCGCCATGCCCGTTTGCGCGGGACACGCCTCGTACAGCGTGTCTGCCGGTTCATCGACTTGCGCGTAAGATGCATTTCGATGGCGGCATCGCGATTCGTCATCTGCTTCATTCGCACGGAGAACCCAGCATGGCACAGCATTTCGATGCAGTGGTCATCGGCACGGGGCAGGGTGGCTCCCCGCTTGCCGTGCGGCTCGCGCAAAGCGGCAAGCGCACGGCCGTGATCGAGCGGCATCTGTTCGGTGGCACTTGCGTGAACGTCGGCTGCACGCCGACCAAGACGTACGTGGCGAGCGCGCGCGCCGCGCATGTCGCGCGAACGGCGGCGCAGTATGGCGTGATGATCGGCGGCGATATCACCATCGACATGGCGCGCGTGAAGGCGCGCAAGGACGAGGTGATCGAAGGCTCGCGCACGGGCATCGAGAAGTGGCTGCGCGGGACGAAGAACGTCACGGTATTCAAAGGACATGCACGCTTCACGGCGCCGCACGCGCTTTCCATCGAGGCGGCCGACGGTTCGACGCAAGACATCGACGCCGATCTCGTTTTCATCAACACGGGCACCCGCGCTGTGGTGCCGAAGGTCGATGGTCTCGAACGTGTGCCGTATCTGACTAACTCGACGATTCTCGAACTGACCGAAGTGCCCGAGCATCTCGTGATCGTCGGGGCGAGCTATATTGCGCTCGAATTCGGGCAGATGTTCCGGCGCTTCGGCAGCCGCGTAACCTTGCTCGTGCGCGGCGAGCGCATTCTGACGCGTGAAGACGAAGACGTTGCGCGCGCGATGCAGGACGTGCTCGTGCGCGAAGGTGTCGTGTTCCGGTTCGGGACGCAGATCGAGCGCGTGGAGCCGTCGTCGGGTGGCATGCGCATCGTCTGCGGCGATGAAACCCTCGACGCGTCGCATCTGCTCTTCGCGACGGGACGCACGCCGAACACCGACGATCTCGGTCTGGAGCATGCGGGTATCGCGGTGAACAGACACGGCATGATCGACGTGGACGGGCAGTTGCGCACGCAGGTGGAAGGCGTGTATGCGCTCGGCGATGTCAACGGGCGCGGCGCGTTCACGCATACGTCTTGGAACGACTACGAGATCATCGCTTCGAATCTGCTCGATGGGGAGTCGCGAAGCGTCGATACGCGCATCATGGCTTACGCGGTGTTCGTCGATCCGCCGTTCGCGCGTGTTGGGATGAGCGAGGAAGAGGTGCGCAAGGACGGCCGCGAGGCGCTCATTGCGACCATGCCGATGTCGCGGGTGGGGCGCGCGAGAGAGCGCGGTGAAACCGATGGTTTTATGAAGGCGCTCGTCGATGCCAGGACGCAAAGGTTCTTAGGTGCGGCGATTTATGGCATCGAAGGGGATGAGGTTATTCATACGTTCATCGATATCATGAATGCGGATGCGCCGTTTATGACTTTGCAGCGGGCTATGCATATTCATCCGACGGTGAGTGAGTTGATTCCTACTTTGCTGGAGGGGTTGAGGCCGTTGGGGTGAGTTTTTTTGTTTTTGCTTTCGCTGGGTCCCGTATTCGTGTCGGTCTATTGGCACTGCCCCTGTGCGGGGCGGCAGTCACTTTCTTTGCTGCTGCAAAGAAAGTAACCAAAGAAAGCAGCTCGTTCAGGCCCGAGGTCACACGCACGTTGGCCATGCTTGCCAGCCCGCGGTGGCCCTCGCCTAAGTGTCGCCCTCACAGGCCCAATTGGGCTTGGCTCGCGCACGGTCTGCCGGCCCAAATGTTTTAGCGCGCTGGTTCAGCACGAAAGAGCTTCGGCACAGCGCTACGCGCTGCCGTTGGGTATGCTAGGGAAACCAACGAATCACGAATGCAGTGAGATGGAAGCGTAGCAGTACCCGTGCGCCCGCAAACCCGATTGACCCATCGGCCGCGGAGCGGGACGGAGCCGTTTGGTGCTGAACCAGTCAGTGAAGCGGTGCGAGGCGAAAGACCGTGCGCGAGCCAAGCCCGATTGGGCCTTCGAGGGCGACACTTAGGCGAGTGCCATCGACGGCTGGCAAGCATGGCCAACGTGCGTGTAACTGCGGGCGGTGAGAAGCTGCTTTCTTTTGTTACTTTCTTTGCAGCAGCAAAGAAAGTAACTG
>NZ_JAQQDB010000048.1:0-59364 GCF_046030135.1 Caballeronia jiangsuensis | reverse complement strand
ACGCGCCGGCTGGCGCGTCCGCTCGTGACCGCGGCCCGGCGCGCGACGCCGCGCGGCCAGGGCGCGCGGGCCATCGCGCGCACGGTGGCTCCGGTCGCGCGACGCGTGGCGGCGACCAGCCCGCGTCGCGGCGGCGGCGCCTGCCCGCATTGCGGACAGCAACGGCGGCTGCGTCTGCGCGGGCCGGTGACCATCACGATCCGCGGACGCGGCTGAGCCGCATTCGCATGGCCCAATCTAACGAGCCTGACGGAGCCGCTCATGGACCTGCAACGATTCGTGCAAGCCAAGATCAACGGGCTGTCGGCTCGGCTGTCGCGGCTCGCGCGCGTCGACAACGCGTTCGTCGGGCTGCGGCCGCAGGACATGCCGTATGCGCCGTCGCGGCAGCACTTCCAGGCGGCAAACAGGCTGCTGTCGCAGGCGGAACATCGAATCCGCGGACGCTTCTCGAGGCTGCGCGAGCAAGGCGCGGCGCAGCGCGCGCCGGAGCGCGTGCTGATCGACATCGCGCTCGTCGAGCGCGAACTCGACCGCGCGCGGCGGCTCTTCGGGATGTTTTACGAAGTTTTCGCACAGCGCGGCACGAGCTACGGGCCGTCGCTCGCGGCGCACGACGTCATCGCGCAGGATTGCTATCAGGCGGTGCGGCGCGCGGCGCCACGCATCTTCGAGGCGCCGCTGCTCAAGCCGGTGTGCTACATGGAGCACGGCTATTCGCCCGCCACGATGCGCCGCGGCGTGCAGCTCGCGCGGCTGCTCGGCGAGGCGAATCCGTTTCCCCTGATCCGCATTCCGTGGGATCGCGATCAGCCGTGGCAGTCCGTGTTCCTGCATGAAGTCGCGCACAACCTGCAAGCCGATCTCGGCATCTGGCAGGAAAACCGCCAGGCCGTGCTGAGGCGCGTGATGGGCAGCGCGCGCGACCCGTTTCTCGCGAGCGTCTATGGGCGCTGGCACAAGGAAATTTTTGCGGATCTCGCGGCCATCCTCCTCGGCGGTCCCGCAGCGGCGTGGGGAATGGCAGATTTTCTCGCGCATCCGCAGCCCCGCACGCTGACCTACCGCCCGGGCGGCGCGCATCCGACCGCGTATCTGCGGGTGTACCTGCTCGCGGAAATGCTGCGGCGCATGGGCTTCGCCGGGGACGCGACGCGGCTCCTGCGCGTATGGCAAGGGCTCTACCGGCCTTCGCGCAATCACCGAATTCCCGCGCCGCTGATGGCGAGCGCGCCACGTCTGATACCCGCCGTGGTCGACGAGATTGCGTTCCAGACGCGGCGCAATCTGGCGCAGCGCGCGCTCGTGGACATCATCCCTTTCAGTCGGGAGGACGAAGCCGCGATCCGCGCGGGCGCCGATGCGCTCGCGCGCGAGCAGGATGCGCGTCTGCCGCCGCGGCACCTCGTGAGCGCGGCGCACTACGCGCTCGCGGAGGGACGGATCGCGCCGACGCGCCTCGCGCACTGCGTGACGCATCTGCTGACCGGGCATATGAGCCGCGCCGACGGGCGGCAGACGCAGCCGCTGCGGCTCGTCGCATGAAGGACCGCTGAACGACGCATCAAAGACGCAGAACAGGAGAACAGCATGTCACCCGACGTAGCGGAAAACGCACCGACAGGCGCGTCATGGAAAGGGCGGCGACGCCTCGAACGCGCGCGTCAGCTTGCGCGCTCACCCAGCCGCATGCATGCGCCGTCACGGCGCCGGGCCCGGTCAGGCCTGCTGACGACCGTGCCCATGTGCCCGGCCCTTATCTCACGCTGAGATTCTGATCATGTCGACCCCTCCGTTCTCCACCGGCCCCGCGACCGGCTCCTATGGCGGCGGCGCTGCCGGTCCGCTCTCCGGCCCCGATCCGGCCGCCCACGGACATCAACGCCTCGCGCTCGACAACCTGATTCGGCGCGAGTTGCGCGTGGGCAATCCGAACGATCCGCTGCAGATCGCGAGCGCGTTGCTCGATCGCTACAAGGGCGATCCGCGCGCGGCGGCGATCGCGCAGGAAGCGCGTGGCCTGCCGTTCCTGCGCATGCCGGTGCCGGCGAGCGCCGCACCCGCGCATCCGACCTCGAGCGCCGCCGAATGGCAGCAGGCCCTCAACGACATCGAATGCGATCTGCGCGCGCTATCCTCCGACGCGCTGCTCAAGGACGTGACGCCCGAGCTGCTTGGCTGGGCACAGGCGATCCGCTCGGCGCTGCGTGAAGGCTACGCGGCAGCCTGCGCCGCGCTCGATCCGCGCAATCGCGACAAGGCGTTCGCGATCCGGCGCCAGCTCAATGATTACGCGCGCGTGTCGCGGCTCGTGGGCGCGCTCACGGCCGGCATGACGCAAAACTACCGCAAGCTCGCGCAAAGTCTCGACGAAGCGGCCGCCGTGCTGCTCGTCGCGATGGGCGAGGCGCTCGCAAACGTCGGCTTCGGCGGCGGCCGCTATCTGCTGCAGGCACCCTACACCGAGCTGCAGACACGTCGCGACGCGGCGATCTACGCGCTGCGTAATCTCGTCGGCGCGACGCAGCAGGCCTATGGGCCGAATGACTGGCCACGCGGACTCGACGCCTATCGCACGCTGTATCAGCAACTGGAAGCGCAGGGGCAGGGCGATCTGCGCTCGCTGCTGGAGGAAAACGAGCTGTCGCGAACGATGGACGAACTCATCCAGCGCGCGGCGGACGGCAACATCGACGGACTGCGCGCCCTGGGCTCGACGGCGCAGATCGATCTCGCGCGCTTCCGGCGCTTCGTGTCGGTCGCGCATCAGTTGTCCAAGCCCGAGTCGCCGCCGCTTGCGGCGTTCCTCGAAGCGCTGATGCTGTTTGCGGAAGCGTTCGATCCGTCGGGCGGCATCCGCCTGCTGCGCATCGCGCGGCCGCCGATCCTGCTCTACGGTCTGTACGGCATGCAGCGTCTGCAACGCGCGGACGAGCGCATGCTGCTGCTGATCCAGAAGCGCGGCGTGCTCGCCGGGCAGCTCGACTGTTTCAACAACTGTGACTGCGGCGATGGCCAGGCGCTCTGCCAGATCATTCTCGACAAGGTGCTGTACGACGTCGACCGCGCGATCGATCTCTACGCGCTCGGTAATCAGGATCTCGGCGCGCCGGAATGTCGCGCGTCCGCGTACAGCTACGTGGTGGAGTCGGCGCTGATGCAGTGCTGCGAATTCGGCCCGAAGTTTCCCGACACCACGGTCAAGCTCAACTACGATGTCGGCACGCAGAACCCCGGCGCGTGCGACATCATCAAGCCGTCCGGCCAGCTGCCGGCCGACGAGGTGGTCGAATCGATTCAACTGAGTCTGCTGGACGTTCGCGGATTGCTGCGACCGGTGCCCAAGGATCCGCTCAACCGCTACTGGGATACGCTGCCGTCGAACTACGACAAGGTCTGCCGCGGCAAATGGCGTCATCAGGAGTTGTGTATCCAGCGCGATGCCGAGATGCGTCTGAAGAACCTCATCGGCACGATGGCGCCCGGCTGCGTGCCTGACGCCGCGCTGTTCGGCGATCCTGACGGCGTGCTGGAGCGGCTCATGCGCTGGGCGCTCAACCTGAGCAAGTTCAACCTCTATACGACGCTCGAGGTGCAGCAGCACCAGTTCATGATCAAAACGGTCGATGGCACGAGCATTTCGACACTCGTCGCGGACTACAACGACGCGCATTCGTCGGATCCCCATTTCGATCATATCTGCGACCTGCTCGACAAGCGCGCCGCGACGTGCGATCCGGTCACGATCAAGATTCCGCCGCACTTCGAAACGAGCCTGAATTCGGTCGCCGACGACGTGCCCGACGACGGCTCATCGCGCGACTAGCGCGGCCCGATATCTTGACTCGCGGAGAACATGATGGCACCCGACGATCTGGAAGTACCCGGGAAGGCGCTGCGCGAGCAGACGCTGCAACTGCTCGAAAACCAGGGGCGCACGCGGCTGCACAAGGCGTTGCGCACGAACGCGGCGGCCAATGGCCTCGCGGCGCTCTCGCTCATCCATTTCGATCAACGGCTTCAGAGCATCGAGGAAGACGTTAGGCAGATGCGCGACCGGATCGCGCCGCCGTACCCGCAGGAACAGTCGACTTTTCGGCACGCACCCGACGCGCCCGCGCCCGAGGCTCCGATGAGACGGCTCGACATCGGCGGGGCGCCGCCGGTGAAGGCGCCTGTGAGTTTCGCCGCGATCGCCTGCGCCACCGACCTGGTGCGGCAACTGGAGCCAACCATCGACGAGCTGGCGCTCAAGGGCTCATTCGACGAGCGCTACAGCGAACCCGTTTTCGCGGCGAGTCTCGCGAGCATCTGGCTGCTGTGCGCGCTGCCGGCCGACATGGGCGCCGTCGAATATTCGAGGCATGTCGAGGACGTACAGCGGCTGCGCATCGCGCTCGCGCTCATCGTCGACGACGCAGCGTCGATCCCGATTCCCGAGCCGCTCGCGTTCGGCGACGCGATAACGCAGGAGCATCTGGACGCGCTCGGCACCGCCTGCATGACGCTGCTCGCCCGCTATGCCGCCGCGCGAACCGGCGCACAGGTTGCGCCGGAGATGAGCGAGGCGGACGACGCGGAAGCGGAGCTGGGGGCGCTGGACGCGCTGGAGGGTGCGGACGACACGGAGCCCACGCCCGATGAGCCCGCCCGGCGCATGGCGTCGGCCCGGGCCGCGGCGCCACGGCCTGCCGCGAAGAAAGTCGCGGTGAAGAAGACCGCGGCCAAAAAGGCCGCACACGGATCATCCGGGTCTTAACCGAGGAGCAGGAACATGAGCTTCCAAACGACTGAGACCATCCAGCGGCTTTGGGAAACCTTCTTGCGCGATCAGCTGGCGAGCCTTCCGCCCGACCAGCGCCGCAACTACGAGCAGCAGTTCGAGGAACGCTTCGGCGAACTGCTGCAGAAGGCCGCGAACGGCACGGGCCGCGATGGCTTCCTCGACATGATCGGCTTCGGTGACAAGGGGCCTGTCGAGTTCGACAACGTCTCGTATCCGTACATCCAGCCGGATTTCGACGATGCCGTCGTGCCGAGCCAGCTGCACGCCGCCGCCGAGCTGTACTACATCTATCAGCACGAGCGCATGAAGATTTTCCAGGTCGTCGACGTGCTGCTGCACCTCTTTCGGCTCGGCAAGATGCGCATCCAGCGCGGCCCCGGCGCGCACGGCCTCTATTTGCTGCAGAAGTGGACGCCGCTGCGCTACTCGTTCAACGACCGCATGATCGCGTATCGCCGTGCGTTCAACTACGGCACCGCGCAGGCGCCGGCGGGCGCGGTGGTCAACCGCAATTTCCACCGGCAGCTCGTCGGCTTCATGGTGGCGCTCGGGCAGTACTTCCGCGACCTGCTGATCGGCGAGGTCATCCGCGGCGGGCAACTGATCGAACAAAGACCGTTCGGCAGCGTCGCGACGGTGCAGCGCATCGGTCTCGATCTGCGCTATGCGCTGGACCGTTCGACGTACGGCAATATCTTCGCGCTCGCGATGGAAACCGGCCACTACCTGAAGACCGTGCTGCAGCTGCTCGATGCGCCCGACATCAAGAAGGCTTTCGACGCCAACACGAAGTGGGACGTCGTCGAGATCGTGTCGAACCGGCATCTGGGCGGTGTCGCGGAGCCGTCGCAGCGCGCAAAAATGGCGGAGAGCGGAAGGCGCATCCTGCAGTTCATCGCCGATAACGACTTCAAGACGGCCGTCGATCCGATCCTGTTCCAGAGCGTCGTGCGTCCGATGGGCGCGCATGCGGAAGCGTGGCTCGCCGCGTACCGCATGACACCCGAAGGACGAGGCTTCCCCGGCGTCACGCCCGCGCTGAAGAGCGTGCTCGGCGTGCCGCAGCCGGCGAGCGTCTGAGCGCGGCGTCGGGCCTGACACAGGTTGACATGCCATGCAATCCGACGATCTGTTCGTGCAAGTGCATCGCCGCAAGCTGTGCTGCGTGCTCGACCCCGCGCTGGTGCTCGGCACGCGCCTCGGATTCGAGTTCGCGCTGCGCGTGGCGGCGGTGCTCGAGCCGTGGCTCACGCGCAGCTTCTGGCAGGTCATCGACGCAAGCGAACTGCTGATGCCGCAGCTCGTTGGCGCGGACAGCGCGAACGACCCCCGCGAATTCGACGCCTGGGACGCAAACGACGATCTGACGCGGCCGCTGCCCGCCGCGCTGGAGGCGTGGATCGGATTGCGCGAGCGCACCGATGCGGGCTCGTGGCCGTTTCGTTGGGTCGGCGACAACCTCGCGGAATCGCAATTGCAGGCAAGCGCCGACGCAGGTGTGGTGACGCGCTACGAGACGCTCGCCGAATCGCTCGGCGCGCGCGTCGAGCGATTCGGCGATGCGCCGGGCGGCTGGGACCAGACCGACGCGAGCCTCGATGCGCTCGCGTTGTCGGCCGCGCTGGACAGTGCCGTCGTGCTGATGGCGGCGGCGGGCGGCGCGCCGCCCCGGCCGGTGCAGGCGCTCGCGCGCATCGGACGGCCGGCGCAGCTGCTCGATCCGATGCCCGCATCGCATGCGGCGTCGCTGTTCGGCGCGGAGCGCGAGTTGTTGCGCAGCGCCCTCGCGGCGGCGGGGCTCGCGGGCCTCGTGCAGGACTTGCCGCCGCTCGCCGCGCTGCATGTGAATGTCGCTCGGCCGAACGACGGCGCGGGCGGCAATCCTTGGGATCGCGCTCAGGCGTGGTGGTACTTCCTTTGAGCGTTTGCGGAGCGGGAACATGGATGCGCCACTGACTCTGTTCGTCGACGAGATGCTCTCCGACACGCTCGAGACCCGGCTGCGCGAGCAGGACTTCGATCCTGCGCGCGAAATCAACGAATGCGGGCAGGCGTGGATCGACCGGAGTCAGATCAAGGCCTGCAGGGCGTATGACCAGGCGCGGAAGGACCGCGCTCCCGGCAAGACCCTGGGCCGTCTGCGCGGCCGATGCTGGGAGCGGAAGTTCGTGCGCGACCTGTGCGTGGGGCGCTACGTCGCCGATGCCAGCGGACAATTGGTTCGCCGGCAGGTTCCGGCGGGCACCCGTGCCTTGCCCGGCATCGACGTGCGCAATCAGGTGCGCGTGCAGCGGTACGACCGGCGCAGCTCGGTCGCCGACGTGATTCTGAATCCGCACGGGCGCGCCATCGCCTATGAGTACAAGTCGGTCTATGCCCCGCACTACGTCAACGGAGGTCAGCTCAACCGCGACCTGTTGCGCGAGCTCATAGCGGGCCATGTGAGGCAGGTCCGGCGGCAAATCAGACTTACGCGGGCGCGTGGCGCCGTGAACTATCTGCCGCGCAGCGTGCGTCTCGTCTATCGCCTCGACGGACTCGGCCGGGTGCCGCCTGCCGTGCGCGCGCAGATGCGCGCGTTCATCATCCGCACCGCGGAGGCCGCGAACATTCCCGCACAGATGCTGTCCTTCAGCGGAGACGGACCATGAACCAGTTGCCCGTCCGCCAGGACGGCGTGCGCGGCCCGCGCATCAACGACGGCGAACTCGTCGCGGTATCGGTCGCGGGGCAGATCGCGCATCCGGTGGGCCGCGAGTCTCCGTATCGTATCGGCTACGACGGCGTGCCGCGCGTGCTGCCCGGCACCGGCGGCATTGCGCTGAACAAGCGCATCGGTGATCTGTGCGTGGGACTCGCGGGCGATCATATCGAGCCGGGCGTCGCGCTGCACAACAACAGCCGCGAAGTGATCGGCCCGCGCGATGGACCGAACAACGCGCTTCTGACCTATGCGTGCGTCGGCAATGTCGCGAAGGTGACGAGCGGGCCATGCACCGGCAAGACCGGCATGGTGACAGGCAAGCACGGCGGTGTGAATCACGTGCTGATCGATTTTCCGGCCGATGTGCTGATGACGCTACAGATCGGCGATCGCATGCAGATCGTCTCACATGGGCTCGGCATGCGCCTGACCGATCATCCGCACGTCGACGTGCTCAACTGCTCTCCGCGCCTGCTGCGGCGATGGGGCGTCGTCGAGCAGGATGGCCGGCTGCTCGTGCCCGTCACGCATCTCGTACCGGCGCGAATCATGGGTTCGGGTCTCGGCAAGAACACGGCGTGGCGCGGCGATTACGACATCCAGCTCGCCGATGCCCGGTTGCGCGCGCGTTATCGTCTGGGCAGCCTGCGCTTCGGCGACATGGTCGCGATCATCGATTCCGATACGCGTCGCGGTCCGCTCTATCGGGGCGCGTACGTGACCATCGGCGTCATCGTGCATGGCGACAGCACCGTGGCGGGCCATGGTCCCGGCGTCACCGCACTCTTGACCGGCCCGGCCAGCGCGCTGCGGCCGTTCAGGCAGGCGCAGGCCAATCTGGCGAATATCTTCGGCATCCGCCGCGCGGTGCCGCCGCAAGAGCGCCGCACGTTGTCCGAGCGGGACCGCCGGAAGCGGTGCGTGCTGCGTGATCCGCCACCGCGCCTCGCATTCGACGCAGGGCGCGCATCGATGGACGAATGACACGCCCGGCGCGAGGAACGATCGATGGAGACCAAGACCCGGCCCCACGCGTGCACGAAACGCGGCGATGACTAAGGCAATCGTTGTCAGTTCTAGGTGGCCCGCAGGGTACGCGAGCAGCATGCGATGAGCGACGGCGTGGATACGGTTGGCGCCATCGTGAAAAGTCGTCAGCATCTTGGCCTCTTCAGCATCTTGGCCTCGTCCGCCTCGGTCGGCAGCCAGAAAAACCCTCCAGCGCGGCGCGCACGATCATGCATTCGACCGCGCCGGGCTTTCCCGCCAGGACGAACGTCGCGTCGCGTCGGTTAGTCGAAATCTGTGCTTCAAGGTCGAGTGCTTCCATGGCGAGTTCATCTTGTTGCGCGGTCAAGCGATTTTGGCGTGGCGTCGCACGATTTGGGAAACGTGCCGCTCGATGCGTAGGACACCGTCGTGCTTCCAAGGTCGGTCACCAGTCGATGCGATGCTTCTCGTCGGTTTCCCGATGGCGTCGGTCGTCATCGACATGGAGGTAAAGGCTTGTCGTGGTCAATGATGCGTGTCCAAGGTTGTCGCGCACGAGTCGCAAATCGACCTGCTGATCCGCCATATGGGAGCCCGCGCTGTGCCGCAGCCAGTGAGCGGAGGCCTTTTCCAGCAGGTCAGCGTATGCGGCAGAGGACCGGTCGTGCTCGCGAAGTCTCGCCTCTGCGCCTGCAAGCACAGCTTTGACGATCGCGTGCAGGGCGGCGCTAGACAAAGGCGAACAGGTTTCGGTGCCGTGGTTGGCTGCGGTGGCGCCGATCGGCAAGACGAGCGGCGTGTCTTCATTCGGGAAGGGAAGCGCGCTTAAGCCAAGATGTTGCCGATCCCGGCGGCTCATGCGTCACTTCAGGAACAGTTGAAGTCGCTGCGCACAGCGGCGCGGCCCTCTACGCGACGCGTGCCCAACGCCGAAGCCAGGCCACCGGCCAGGCGAGCGGCCCGCAAGACAGCAGCAGGCAAAACGGTGAGGGCGAAAAGTCGCCCGTAGATAATGACCGGATGGCGCCGGCGAGTGGCACAGTCGCTCATGCAGCGCCGCGAACTCGATATGGTTGTGTGTCGCCTCGAATCGGTGGTGCTGACCGCAGGCTATACGTCACGGAGCTTTATAGCGATGAGATTCTGGTTGTCGCGCCGAACAATCATCCATTGCACCGGCACAGTCACGTCACATGGCGCGACGCGGCCGCCTGGCCGTGGATCATGCCGTCAATGGACTCGCCCATGCGAACTGCTCTCGAAGTCGAATTCGCGACTGCGGGCGTCGCTGCGCCGCACGTGTTGATGGAGTCGACGTCGCATCTGACCGACTGCGCCGTGGCGCGGCGCGTGCCGTGCCTGTTCGTCTCGACTCGCTTGCGGCGCGGCGAAACGGATTTGAACGGCGAACTGCGGCAACTACCGCTGAAGGTGTCGACCGCGGTGCAGCGCATCGGTGCGTTGACGGCTGAGCCTCAAAGTACGGCGGTGTCCATGGTGCTGGCCGCGCTGCAGGCGGCCAGCGGGGATCCGGTGTCCGCACAGGAGAAATGACAGGCTCGTAGCGCAACCCGCCGCGACCATAGTGGATGTCGCCAAGGGGCGCCGGCGGCGAGTTGCCGGTGTCGGCCGTTCTCTGTTGTTCGTCGGCCCGGCGACAAAGTTCATCCAGGCGTTCGCTACGCTCATCTAACGGCTGACGGTTGTACTTCATCCAGAGGCGTTTGGCATACCGAGTTTCGAACGACCGAGGTGGGTCGAGTGCGGGAGCAGGCGCGGTGGTCGCATCCACTGGCGGCGCTCGTACTGCGAACTTCGGCAACCGGCCACTTTCGGTCATTCGCTCGCCGTCTAGAAAAGCGCCAGCCAAGGTGTTGACGCGCGCAAGCAAATGGGCACCGCAGTCGGACAGCGTTTGCTAGCCACGTAGCGTCGCGGCCCCCGGTTTGGCATCGCGATTCTCATCGCCTCGCCGCTCGTCATCATTGCCATGGTGGTTGTCGACGAACGGCGAACCGGTGTCGCTGTCGCCCGAGCGCAACGCGGTCCGCGCTTCTTCGGCCAATTTTTCATAGTGTTTTCGGAAACGACTCAGATCTTTTTCCTCGAGTTCTTCGAGATCGAGCAGCGCGTTATGCGCACCTTCCATTGCGCGGATCGGCTCGTCGAGCTTGATCTGCATCGCGGCCGTGTCACGGTTCTGCGTGTTCTGGATCAGGAAGACCATCAGGAACGTGACGATCGTGGTCCACGTGTCGCTTAGAACTCGATGCGCTCTTTCGTTGAAGAATCAGCGACGCTCGGGGATGCTCCCGTCCGACGAGAGACGCCGTTCCAGCATGTCGATATCGTCGCGCAGCAACTGAATCACTGCGGCGGTGCTCGGCTCCCGCAACTGTCTTTCGTTTTCCATTTGCACAGCGTGCAGGGCCATATCGGCGATCTGCTCCGCGACCTGCTCGAGCGAGCGCGGACCGGAAGGCGAATACCACCACGCACTCCAGTTGCACATACCGATGATCGAGAAGGCCGCCACCTTCGCATCCAGCGCGCGAAACTGCCCTTGCTCGATGCCGAATTCGATTGCGTGCTGAAACTGCTCGAGCACCGCTCGGCGCGCCAGCTCCGCCAGTTCGCGTTGCTTTGGCGGCAGGTTGCCTTCGTTTCTCTCCACGACCCGAAACTGTAGCGGATGCGTGAGGATCAATTGCGCATGACGCAATACCAGATGCCGCAGCATGCCTGCCGGATGCTGCATGTGTTCGGGCACCGCCTCTGACGCCAGTTGTCCCGCCGCACGCGTAACCGTCTCCGTGAGCACTTCGAGAATCGCTTCCTTACTCTTGAAATAGTAGTAGAGCGCGGGCCGGCTCACGCCGATCGCATCGGCGATGTCGTTGAAGCTCGTGCCGTCGAAGCCTCGTTCGATGAAAAGGCGCGTCGCCACTTCAAGGATGTTTTCGCGCAAGGCGTCGCTCTTGGTCTGGGTTCGGGTCATACGGCGTTTTTCGACGAATCTGTCAGAAAGAACATCACGATACCTCATTCGGCCGTCGCGCCGTGAGCCTGCCGCTCTTGATGGCAAAGGCACGCGTGGCAAACCGCGCCGCTCCATGAATTGACGAATACGTAAAAACCATAATCAAAAATCGACGACAACGTAAAATAATTCGACTAAGATGTAAAAAAAGGAGATGACCTCGATGAATCGATCTGAACAAGTACGCGTTGGCGGCGCGACCGCAGGATTTCTCAACACCGACTGGAATCCGCGTGATCTGCCGGCGGGCGCCAGCACGCGCAATGTCGTGCTGCGCACGCAGGACGGTGCCGCGACGAGTGGCTCGCTGTATTCGAGCGGTGCAGCAGATACGGTCGTCTGCATCATGCATCCGCGCGAATTCATGGCCTGCCATTACCTGATCCCGGATATCGTCGGCGCGGGCTACGCAGCGTGGACGCAAGCGCCGCGCTCGGTGGGCAACGACATGTGCCTCGAACATGAGTTCGCACTTTACGACGTCGCGGCCGGCATGCGCTTTCTGCGCGAAGCGGGCTTCAGGCGCGTCGTGCTGCTCGGCAATTCGGGGGGCAGCGGGCTCTACGCGCTCTATGTGCAGCAGTCGAATCTGGAGCCGGTGCAGCGCATCGAACGCACGCCGGGCGGACGGCCAACGAAGCTCGCGTCGCTCGACATGCCGCCCGTGGATGGCGTGATATTCGTCGCCCCGCATCCGGGACAGGGCGCGTTGCTGCAAGGCTGCATCGATCCTTCGGTCACGGACGAGAACGATGCGCTCAGCGTCGACGATGCGCTCGATCCGTTCGCGAGGTCCAACGGGTTCGACGCGCCGCCTCGTCCCTCCCACTACGACGCAGCCTTCGTTACACGCTATCGCGCGGCGCAAATCGCGCGCGTGGAACGGCTCGACGCCATCGCGCGCAATCTGATCGACGAGCGCCTCGACGCCCGCGCGCGCGTCAAGTCCGCCGGGGAGGCAGCCGATGCCCGCTCGCGCCGCGTGGCCGCGCATACGCCGCTGATGACCATCTGGCGCACCGATGCCGATCTGCGCTGCTTCGACCTGTCGCTCGATCCGTCGGATCGCCGCTACGGGTCGCTGTGGGGCGCGGACCCGTTCGCATCGAACTACGGCTCGGTCGGCTTTGCCCGATGCTGCTCGCCAGAAGCGTGGCTGTCGACGTGGTCGGGTGTGTCGTCGAACGCGCTGCTGTCGAAGACAGCGCCCGCGATCACGCAACCCTCGCTCGTCGTCGAATACACCGGCGATCAGGCGTGCTTCCCGAGTGTCGTTGCGGACATCTACGCGAGCCTCGGTTCGTCGGCGAAATCGCATCGCCGGGTACGTGGCGATCACCACGGCCGGGCGCTTGCCGAAGGCGAGGAGGCGGGCCGCTATATCGCCGGGCGCATCGTGCGCGACTGGCTGCGCGAAACCTTTCCCCAATGAGATCCGCTTGATCAGATACGGAGTACCGATATGAAGATGAGCGACATGCCCGCCGAAGATCAGGCCCTGCGCCTGCGCGGCGTAGATCACACGGCGCGTCCGACCTGGAGGCTCAAGGAGACCGTCGAGTTTTATCGCGACGTGCTCGGCCTGCCTTTGATCCATACGATTTCCGCGCGTGGATGGGGGCCCGCCACGCACCCGGATTTCCTGCACTTCTTTTTCGATAGCGGCAACGGCAGCACGATCGCGTTTTTCTACTACCTCGGAAGTCGCGAACCCGACACGCTGGATGGAAGGGCGACGCATCCGCCGCGCCCCGACGATCATGTCTTCGATGCCACGCACACGGCCTGGCTGGTCGACACGCAAGAGGAACTGCAAGCGTGGAAGTCACGGCTCGCGTCACGCGGGGTGGAGGTGTCGGTGGAGACGGCCCACGAGGTGATCGAGTCGATCTACTTTCGCGACCCGAACGGCTATTTCATCGAGATCACGCGCAAGCTGCGCGCTTTGGAGCCGCTCGATTCGCACGACGCCGCCGCGACCCTCGAAGCGGCAATCGAACTGGAGACGCGCGAGCGAGGCCTGACTTGCATCGATGACGTCTGGGCGCGCAAGGCGGCACGCATCGGCGAGCGTCGCGAGACCGACACCGGGCACTTGCAGATCTTCGTGCTGAATGTGCCGGAGTTCGCGTCGCTCATCGAAGCGGCGCGCAAGCTGGCTGGCTGCCGTGTCGAAGAGCGGGGCGATTACACGGAAATCAGCGCCGCCGAGCCGGTCTCGTTCGAGCGCCGCGCCCTGGGGCTGAAGCCCGCCGTCTGGTACGGGCTCTTCACCGGCGGACTGAACGGACGCATCGAGCGCTATGACCGCGATGTCGTGCGCATCGCGCCGCGCGGATGAAACGGTACATGGACATGCAGGAGACAGAACACATGAGAGGCATTTTTCACCCGATCGAAGGCGTGATCTATGGTCCGCGCGAGCTTGCGCAAAGCTATTTCGCATCGGGCGCATGGATCGACACGACCCTCGGCGACGCGCTGCGCGCCACGGCCGCGCGTGTGCCCGAGCGGCCCGCCTACATCTCGGACGAAGCGACCATCACGTTCGCGGAACTCGACGAGCGCAGCGAGCGGCTCGCCGCGGCACTGCTCGAAACCGGCCTGCGCCCCGGGGATCGCGCGATCTTCCAGATGGGCACGACGGTCGACACGGCCGTCGCGCTGATGGGCGCATACAAGGCGGGCATCGTGCCCGTGTGCGCGGTGCCGCAGTATCGTGAAGTCGAAATCGGCCAGCTTGCGGCGCAGTCGGAACCGCGCGGCTACTTCGTGCAGGCGGATTTCTCTGCATTCGATCTCGTCGGCTTCGCGCGGCAGATGTTCGGGCGGATCGCATCGCTGGAACATCTCATCGTTGCGCGCGCCAGGGAGACGGAGGTCGGCGCGCGCCATCGCACGATCGACGCGCTCATCGACGCGATGCCGCTATCCCGCGCGCGCGCCGTGCTCGGCGACATCCGCATCGGCAGCGAGGACGTGCTGAGCTTCCAGCTTTCCGGCGGCACGACCGGCGTGCCGAAGATCATTCCGCGTTTTCATGCCGAGTACATCGGTCACGCGCTTGCCTGGATGCGTCACATCGGCATGAGCGAGGCGAGCCGCATGATCTGGTCGCTGCCGTTGCTGCACAACGCAGGTCAGTTGTATGCGTTCGTCTCGACGGTGGCGGCCGGCACGACGACCGTGCTGATGCCGCGCGTGGACATCGCCCGGATGCTGGAGCTGATCGAAACGCATCGCGTGACACACGGGCTTTCCATCGGCCCCGTCGCGCCGCAGATGATCGCGTATCGGGAGACGGCGCGGCACGATCTGTCGTCGTTGCAACTGTTCGGCACGTTGAGCCGCGCCGATTCGCTAGAAGCGCATCTCGGCGTGCCGTGCTTCAACCTGTACGGCACGACGGAAGGGCTGCTGATGGGTGCGGGACCGGCACATGCCGCTCAGTTGCGGCATTTCACACAAGGCCTGTCGGGTTGCCCGGCGGACGAGATCCGCGTGCTCGTGCCCGGCACGGACGAACCCGCGACGGAGGGCGAGGCAGGCGAGTTGTGCTTTCGCGGACCATCGAGTCTACGCGGCTACTTCCGCGCGCCCGAGGCGACCGCGCAGACGCTGACGCCCGACGGCTTCGTGCGCACCGGCGACATGGTGACGCAAAGGCTGATCGACGGCGTGCGCTGCTTCGCATTCGAAGGGCGGCTGCGCGACAACATCAATCGCGGCGGCGAGAAGATCGGCTGTGAGGAAGTCGAGGCGTACGTGAGCCACCATCCGGCGGTCGCGGATGCGAAGCTTGTCGCCATGCCCGATGCGCTGTACGGCGAGAAGGCCTGCGTCTATCTGATCCTGCGCGCGGGCCATATTGCGCCGACGGTGCGGCAGCTTGCCGATTTCCTCGTCGCTCAGGGGCTTGCCAAGTTCAAGTGTCCCGAACGCATCGAGATCGTCGACGAGTTTCCGGTGACGCGCGTGGGCAAGGTCGACAAGACGGCCCTGCGCCGCGACGTCGCCGCGCGGATGGCGCAAGAGCAGCCCGCACACGCCTCGGATGCCGCTGCGCCGGGCATCGCGAAGGAGGGCGCATGACCGGCACCGAATACGTCGCGCTCACGCGGCCGTTCGTCGTGCGCCGTCGCGTTCGCTGGGGCGAGTGCGATCCGGCGGGCGTCGTCTACACCGCTTCGTTTTCCGATTACGTCATCTCGTTCGCGGAGCTCTTCTACGGCTTTCTACTCGATGGCGCGCCGCAGGCGGTGAAGAACCATCACGGTTTCGGCACACCCACGCGCGCGCTCGAATTCGACTTTCGCCGCTCGCTCAGACCCGACGAGACCTTCGACGCGACGGTGGAAGTCGAATCGATCCGCACTCGCACGTTCACGCTTGTTATCACCGCGCGCATGACCGATGGCGAGATCGCCTTCATTGCGCGCCTCACACCGGTATGCATTCGCCGCGACGCGCGCGAATCGATCGAGATGCCCGTCGTGTTGCGCGACGCGCTGGAACAGTATCGGGCGCGCTGCGCCGAACACCCTGACGCAGGAGAAACCGAATGACGCAGGCAACATCCCGCACGTATCGGATCGGCCAGATCGTGCCGAGCTCGAATACGACGATGGAGACCGAGGTTCCCGCGATGCTGCGCGCGCGCGAAAGCATCTTGCCGGAGCGCTTCACGTTCCACTCGAGCCGCATGCGCATGCATCGCGTGGTCAAGGAAGAGCTGGAGGCGATGAATCGCGAGGGTCTGCGCTGCGCGGCCGAACTCGCCGATGCGCGCGTCGATGTGATGAGCACCGCGTGCCTCGTCGCCATCATGGCGATGGGGCCGGGCTATCACCGGCAGGTCGAGCAGGACCTGCGGCGCATCGCACGCGAGAACCACTGCGAGGCGCCCGTGATGACGTCGGCGGGTGCGCTCGTCGCCGGTCTCAAGACAATGGGCGCGCGCAAGATCGCGCTCATGGCGCCGTACATGAAGCCGCTGACGGCCGCCGTCGTCGCCTATATCGAGGAAGAAGGCATCGAAGTACTAGATGCACTGTCGTTCGAGATTCCAGACAACCTCGAAGTCGGTCGCCGCGATCCGCTGCAACTGCTCGACGATGTCCGACGGCTCCATATCGCGAATGCCGATGCGGTCGTGCTGTCCGCCTGCGTGCAGATGCCGTCGCTCGCCGCGATCCAGATCGCGCAGGACCGGCTCGGCGTGCCGGTCACGTCCACCGCCGTCTGCACGGTGCGGCAGATGCTCGATCATCTCGGCCTCGCGCCGATCGTTCCGGATGCCGGGGCGCTGCTTGGCGAGTCCGCGCGTCATTTCACGGAAATGCTGAGGAAAACATCATGAAGATCGCGGTGATTGGCGGCGGCCCCGCCGGGCTGTATTTCTCGATGCTGATGAAGCAGCGTCATCCCGGCGACGAAATCGTCGTTCACGAACGCAACGAGGCGGGCGCGACTTACGGCTGGGGCGTGGTGTTCTCCGACGTCGCGCTGAGCTTTCTGAAGGAAGCCGACGAAGCGTTCTTTCGCAGGTTCACGGCGCATCACGAGCGCTGCGACTATATGGAGATCGTGCATCGCGGCGTGCCGGTGCGTCTGTCGAATAACCATTTTTCGCGCACATCGCGCATCGATTTGCTGAACGTGTTGCAGCAGGCGTGCCGCGATACGGGCGTGGACGTGCGCTACGGCAGTTGCATGAACGATCCGGCCGCACTGGAAGATTACGACGTCGTCGTCGCCGCGGACGGCGTGAACAGCGAAGTGCGCGCGCGGCTTGCCGAACATTTCCAGCCGAGCTTCGACGAGCGGCGCAACAAGTTCGCGTGGTACGGCACGACGCGTCTGTTTCATCCGGTGTCGCTGATCTTCCGCGACACGCCGCATGGCGTGTTCATCGCGCATGCCTACCAGTACAGCAAGACGCATTCGACTTTTCTCGTCGAGGTCGATCCGCAGACGTGGCGGCGTTGCGGGCTGGATACGGCCACCGAGGATGAGAGTCGCGCGTTCTGCGAGCAAGTCTTCGCGGAGGATCTGCAAGGCGAGGCGCTGTTGACGAACCGCTCGCAATGGTTTCAGGCCAAAGTAGTCAGCAATGGGCGCTGGTCGCACGGCAATGTGGTACTGCTCGGCGACGCACTGCGCAGCGTGCATTTCTCGCTCGGCTCGGGCACGCGCATGGCGATGCAGGACGCCATCGCGCTGTGCGAAGCGCTGTCGGTTCATCGCGATGACGTTCCCGCTGCCTTCGCTGCTTTCGAGGCGAGCCGGAAGGACGCGTCGAATCGCTTTCAGGACGCGGCGCGCAAGAGTCTCGACTGGTACGAGTCCGTCGATACCCGCATGAACCTCGATCCCGTCAGCTTCGCCTACGACTACATGCGACGCACCGGGCGGGTCAGTCACGAAGACCTTCGCGAGCGCGATCCCGCGTTCATCGAGCAGGTGGAAGCCATCGCCGCCGGCAAAGCGCAAACCGCGCACGTCTGAGCATCACGTCAAGGAGACTTCATGGACGCCAACGAATTGCGGCGTGAGCCGGTGAACGTGCGCGACATCATTGACGAGGCGCGCGTGTCGCGCTTCCAGATCATGATCGGACTGCTGTGCTTTCTGATCGTGGCGCTGGATGGATTCGATATCGCCATCATCGGCTTTATCGCGCCGCATGTGCGCAGCGACTGGAACCTGTCGGTGATGGCGCTCGGACCGCTTTTCAGCGCCGGTCTGCTCGGTCTGATGCTGGGCGCCTTCCTGAGCGGGCCGTTGGCGGACCGCATCGGGCGGCGCGGCGTGCTGATCCTGTCGGTCGCGTGGTTTGGCGCGGCGTGCCTTGCATCGGCAGCGGCGCCGGATATCGTGTGGCTCGTGGCGCTGCGCTTCCTGACCGGCTTCGGACTGGGCGGCGCGATGCCGAATGCAATCACGCTCACATCGGAATTCAGTCCGGAGCGGCGGCGCGGTACCTTGCTGACCTTGATGTTCTGCGGCTTCTCGCTGGGCTCCGCGCTGGGCGGCGTGGTCACGGCGTATCTGGTCGCGAAGTTCGGCTGGCGAGGCGTGCTGATCATCGGCGGGCTGCTTCCGTTGATGCTGGTGCCGGTCTTGTGGCTCGCGTTGCCCGAATCGGTTCGCTTCCTCGCGCTCGGCAAGGGAAACGAAATGCATATCGCAGCGATCCTGAAACGCGTGGCGCCCGATCGCGCGGCAGCCGAGCAACGCTACTTCGCATCCGACGAGCGGGCCAGTGCTTCGCCCGTCAGGCGCCTCTTCGATCCCGATTATCGGCGCGGCACGCTGCTATTGTGGCTCGCGTTCTTCATGAGCCTGCTGCTCCTCTACATGCTGATCAACTGGCTCCCGATTCTCGGAGCGCGTTCGGGCCTGTCCCTCAAACAGGCGTCGGTTTTCGCGGGCCTGCTGCAAGGCGGAGGCGTGCTTGGGGCGATCGTACTGGGCGTCATGATCGACCGGTTCGACGCCTACAAGGTCGTGAGCGCGGCTTATCTCATCGGCGCTGCGGCGGTCGCATCGCTCGCGGTTGCGGGCTCGGCCTGGTGGCTTGCCGCGTGCATCTTCCTGACGGGCTTTTGCGTGAGCGGCTCGCAGGTTTGCGCGAATGTCATCGCATCGGGTTTCTATCCGACATCGAGCCGGGCGACGGGCGTGGCCTGGGCGCTCGGCGTCGGGCGGATCGGTGCGATCGCGGGATCGTTTGGTGGCGCGTTGATGCTGTCAGCGGGCTGGTCCAACGCAGCGCTCTATCTCATCCTGGCAGTCCCCGCGACACTGTCCGCCGCGGGTATCTTCTTCGCCGGCGCCCGTCGAGCGCGGATAAGGGCGGCTTCGTCTGGCGCGGACGCTGCACTGGACATGCCCGGTACCGAGATGGGCTCATAGCCGATCCGCCGCTTCGGTCGGCATTGCCGCGGCATTGCCTTTCAGGCGGCGCCGGCCGAGAAGCAGATTCCTGCAGGCAATTTGCGCAAGGTCTTTCCGAAAGACGGGCGCAGGGAACGCACGCGGCACGATGGTTGCGTCATCGTCGTGCAAGCTTCGATCCGGCGGCGACATTGCCGCATTACAGGGAGAAGGTCATGGATGATCAGAAAGAGCAAGACCGCATTCGTCGTCGTGCCTATGAGATATGGGAGCGGGAAGGCTCCCCTGAGGGGCGCGCGGAGGAGTTCTGGGAGCAGGCGATAGCGTCGATCAGCGCAGAGGACGCGCAAGGCGTAACTCCGAGCAATGCCGCCGCGGACGAGCCCGTACAACAGGAAAGGACCAGCGAGTAGATCACTCGTCGTAAGAATCGGACTTCCGCTGCTTACATGGCGCGCAGAGTGCGTCTGCTCGTCTAATGCTCGAGCCTGGTACAACCTCGAACGATCGACTCGTATGCATCCGACTATGACGCCCGCGCGCAAGCCGCTCGACCGGGAACTGGAAATTGCGCTGCGCCGCGTCTTCGGTTTTCCGAATCTGCGAGCAGGCCAGGAAGACGTCATTCGCAGCGTGATGGACGGGCACGATACCTTGGCGGTCATGCCTACCGGCGCGGGCAAGTCGCTCTGTTACCAACTGCCAGCGCTGCAATTCGAAGGCATGACGATCATCGTATCGCCGCTTATATCGCTCATGCGCGATCAGGCAACGAAGTTGACCGAAGCCGGCATTGCAAATGCGGTGCTCAACAGCGCGCTCTCGGCGAGCGAATTGCACGATGCAATGGATGCTCTCTCCAGACACGCCTTGCGCATGCTTTTCGTTACACCGGAACGTCTGGTCGATACGGAGTTTCTCGCGGATCTCAAGGGATTGGATGTGCCCGAGATCGCGCTGGTAGTCGTCGACGAGGCGCACTGCATCTCCCAGTGGGGGCACGATTTTCGTCCCGCGTATGTCGAACTGATTCAGGCGATAAAGTTATTGGGCCGCCCGCCGGTACTCGCACTCACCGCAACGGCGACGCCTGCGGTCATGACCGATATCATGCGCGAGCTTCAGATGCGGCAGGCCAATGTCATTCATACGGGCGTCTATCGCGACAATCTGCGTTTCGCCGTCGAACAAATGACGAACCCCGAGGATAGGCGCAAGCGCGCCGTAGAGTTGGCGTGCAGCGAGAAGGGCAGCGGCATCGTCTATTGTGCGACCGTCGCGGAATGCGAGGCGCTTCATGCGGCCCTGATCGAAGCGGGCGTGGAAGCCGAGCGCTATCACGGCAAGCTCGCGGCAAGCGTGCGATCGGCGTCACAGGATGCTTTCATGGAGGACCGCGCGCGTGTAATGGTCGCAACCAATGCGTTCGGCATGGGCATCGACAAGCCCGATATCCGCTTCGTCATCCATGCGCAGATGCCGGGCAGTCTCGATGCGTACTATCAGGAAGCAGGTCGGAGTGGACGCGACGGCGAGCCGGCCTGCTGCACGTTGCTGTTCGAACTGAAGGACAAGCAGGTGCAGCAGTTTTTTCTGAGCGGCCGCTATCCCAGTGCGCAGACCATCGAACGCGTTGCGCGGACCGTGCGTGAACTCGCGAACGAAACGAGCAGCAAGACGCTGGAGAAGCCGCTCGAGCGCCTGCGTCACGCGTTGCCTGACGTGGGCGCGAACAAGTTGCGCGTTGCGGCAACTTTGCTTCACGATATCGGCATGACGCGCCGCACGCGCCACGGTGGCATGAAGCTGACCGATGAGGACGGCAGCCAGGCCGAGGCGAAACTCGGCGATGCATCGCACGCCTATGCAGCGCGCGCCGAGCGAGACCGGGACGTGCTGGAACGCATGATCAGCTATGCGCAAAGCGCTCAGTGCCGCTGGCGCATTCTGCTCGACTACTTCGCGCACAACACGGACTCCGCATCGGACGTTCGCTACGCCCCGCCAAATGATGAACTCGGCGATAAGACATGTGGTGTATGCGATAACTGCCTGCATCCACCGGAAGTGATGGAGAGCCCACGCGAGCTTGTCGAACACGCCCGAAAGGAAGAAGAGACAAAGCCCAAGCGGACGATGCCGACATTCGAGCGAGGCGAACGGGTCGTCGTGCGTCGCTATGGCGAAGGTATCGTCGAAATGGTCAGCGGCGAAAGCGTGGCTGTGCGTTTTCCTCACGACGAGACGCGCACGTTCATCGCGCGCTATTTGAAACGAAGTCGCACCGCGTCGTCATGAGGCCCGCCTAGGGTATCTCACGTTCGGACTCGCTTGCCGCTGCGGAATGCGCGATCAGAATGATCCCGGACGTGTCCTCGTCCGCACGAAGGGTGAATCGCAGAACTTCTCAAAACTCTTCCATCTGCGGATCGGGGCCGCGTGTCGGGACTGCGGGCGCGGCGAGCCTGATTGCGCGGCCGGTGCGCGCGGACTCGTAGATCGCCTCGATGATGCGCTGATCCTGTAAGCCTTCTTCGCCCGGTGTGTGCGGCACGATGTCATCTTTCACGCACACCGACATGTGATCGATCTCGCGCGCAAACTGATTCTGCGGATCGATCTGCACTTCGGTGGTCGCGCTCTTGCCGTCCAGCAATGTGCCGTGCCGCATGCGCAATCCGTTGTAGCCGAACGCCGGATCCATCTCCACCCAGCCCTGCGCGCCCTGCAGCCTGAAGAAACGCGACTCGTGACTTGCATAGCTCGAGATGCACGTCGCCGTCAGTCCGCTTGGAAATCGCAGGATGAAGTGCACGGACGCCTCCACTTCGACAAAGCGTGGATCGGACTCCGGCCGATACACCGTCGCGATGACTTCCTGCGGCTCCTCGCCGGAAAGAAAGCGCACTGCATTCAGGCAGTAAAGCCCGATATCGGGCAATGCACCGCCGCCCGCCAGCGCTTTGTTCAATCGCCATTGCGACGGATCGCCGACGTTCTGTGAATTGCCCGCGATGAACTCGCGCAGCGGCCCAAGTTGCCTGTCCTTCACCATCTTCGCGATCATGCGATCCATCGGCTCGTATTGGCTGCGATATGCGATCATGAGTTTGCGGTTCGCGCGCTTCATCGCGTCGACCATTGCCTGGCAATCGGCGACGCTGTTCGCCATGGGCTTTTCGCAGAGCACGTGCTTGCCTATCTTCGCGGCGCGCAACGTGAATTCCTTGTGCATGCCGTTGGGTAAGACGATGTAGACGACCTGCACGCGCGGGTTGTCGGCGAGGCGCTCGAAACTCGGATAGTCGTGGACGTCAGCCTCCGGCACGCCGTACTGGTGCGCGACGCGCAGCGCCTTCGTGCGATCGCCCGAAACCAGCGCGGAGACCTTCGAGTATTTGCACTGCGCGAGCGCGGGCAGGATCTGATTGAGCGACAGTCGACCGAGTCCGACGATCGCATAACCGATGCGATCGTCGGGCGGCAGGTTGGCGTCCGGCGTCTCTTCCTTCTGCTCGGTGTTCGGATCCTGAATCAGCGGGAGCTTGACTTGATTGGCGTCGGCGCCCGTCGGACCGGCAGCCCACGCGCTGCCGGCCGAAGCGGCGGTGAGCGCAACCGCGATGCCCGCGCTTCCGCGTAACAAGAACGAGCGCCGCCCGGTTTCTGGCGGAGTGGAAGTCGATTCGGATTCAGCGAGCGTAGGGTCGTTGCGGACAGGCATCGGAGGCTCCAGGGATAGGCGTGATGCGGCAGGGCCGTCCGGTGGAAATCGGCCGTCGCGGTGTTGCGACAGTGTCAGCATTGACCGTGCCGTCGGCTCGTCGACTGCGGGTGAGGCGAGTTTTTTTGGGGAACCGAACTCTTCCGTTTCGTCCTCGACGGCGTGTGCGTGCGCGCTTCGAGTCCGGATCGTCGCTCGGCGCTGCTCGATCGCATGGGGCAATCGCAATGCGGCGGGCTGAAAGCGAAGGAGAGAGCCGCTCGCGTCGCGATCGAGCGAGTACGCGATTGCGCGAGCGACTATCTGCGAGCACTGGCTGCGTGGATGCGCGGCGGCGGACCGCTGCCAACGGCCGAACGTTTTCTCGGGCCGCTGAACGATACGTCCGCGGCTATCCGGTCCGACATCGCGGCCGCTATTTCCGGCATCGACGCAGATTTACGTCAGTTGCAGTCGTTGTCGACGCTGTCGTTCGCACTGGAACAGGTCGGGGGAAATCTGGACAGCATCGCCGGGCACTTTGCCGATCGCGTAAGCCGTTTGGAAGACAACGGCACAGCTCCTGCTCTGCTGATCAGTCACCCACGGCAAACAACATGACCAAGAACAGCGAAGCGAACAAGCGGATGCCCGCGCCCGATGACCGACAGGCGCTTCTCAACGAACTGCGCCGTTGCAAGATGGCGCGCTCGCCGCACGCATACGTCAGGGGCAATACAGAACGATTTTACGAGTGGGTGATCGAGGCGAACGGAGACTCGCTGCCTCACGGCCCGGCGATCTGGATTTGCGGCGACTGCCACACCGGCAATCTCGGGCCGATCGCCAATGCGAAAGGCAAAGTGGAGATCCAGATTCGCGACCTCGATCAGACGGTGATCGGCAATCCCGTGCATGACGTCGTCCGCCTGGGATTGTCGCTGGCGACGGCTGCGCGCGGGTCCTCATTGTCCGGCCTGAACGTCGTGCGAATGATCGAGGCGTTGGCTGCCGGATATGAATCGGCGTTCGCAGGTGAGGTCATTGACATCAAACGTCCTGAACCCGTTCACGTAACGATGAAGGAAGCCGTGCGCCGGTCGTGGCAGCATCTCGCGCGTGAGCGCATCGACGATCTGCATCCCGCGATTCCCCTGGGAAAGCGATTCTGGCCTCTTGCCAGAGACGAGCGAAAGGCGATCGAAGCGCTTTTCGCCGACGAAGACATTGCGAGTCTGCCGACCAGCCTGAAGGGTCGCAAAGACTCGGGCGAGGTTGTCGTGCTGGACGCGGCGTATTGGGTGAAGGGTTGCAGTTCCCTCGGCCGTCTGCGCTATGCGGTCCTGCTCGATGTCGATGGTGGCGTCGTGGAAGGCGACGACCTGTGTCTGATGGACATCAAGGAAGGCGTGAAGCCCGCGGCGCCCCGTTATGACGATGTGGCGATGCCGCGCGACAACGCGTTGCGTGTCCTTGAAGGTGCCCGAAACCTCTCGCCGTATCTCGGTGAGCGAATGCGCGCAGCGCGCCTGCTCGATCGCGGCGTCGTTATCCGCGAGTTGTTGCCGCAGGACATGAAGCTCGAGATCGAGGAACTCGGCAAGGATGACGCGATGCACGTCGCGCACTATCTCGCGGCTGTCGTAGGTAAGGCGCATGCGCGGCAGATGGACGACGCAACGAAGCGGGAGTGGCGAGCGGAACTCGGTCGCAATCGATCGAAGACCATCGACGCGCCGCTATGGCTTTGGAACAGCATCGTCCAATTGGTGAGCAACCATGAAGCGGGGTACCTCGAGCATTGTCGGCGTTACGCGACCGGAACTTGACTGTACGATCTAATCCGATTGCTCGATGCGGTCGCGCTCGCTGTGCGTGCTCGGAGGCATGCCTGGCTTTTCTGGTTGGGCAACAGACTCGCGATCTTCGCGCGACATGGAAGACGACCAAATGACCGTAGGGCGTTCGCTGCGTTCGATAAGCGTGATGCGCGCAAAAGGCTTCATGCCGCTCTGGACCGCCGGAGCGGTGTCGACCTCGATGATGTGGCTCGAAATGCTGGCCGCCGCGCTGTTCACCTTCAAGGCGACGAACTCCGCCGTGGACGTTGCGGTGGTCTCTGCCTGCCGAAGTCTGCCGCTTCTTCTAAGCGGAGCGATCATGGGCGTGGTCGCCGAGGCAGTGGACCGGAAGAAGATCGTGCTTTTCGGATTGCTACTGGCGAGCGCTTCGTCGACGACGGTCGCGGTCTTGTCGTTCCTCGGCGCGCTGTCTACGTGGCAACTTTGCGCTGCCGCGTTCGTGAGCGGTGTCGTCTATGCCACCGAGATGCCTGCACGACGGCGCATGATCGCCGAGACGGCAGGTACCGCGAAGGCGTCTCGCGCGGTCGCCATCGACAGCATGACCAACTATGCGACGCGATGCATCGGTCCGTTGCTGGGAGGCTGGATCTACGGAGCGCTCGGCGTCGCTACATCGTACTTTCTTTCTGCGGCGGCTTCTCTTTGCGCCGCCGCGCTCATTTACCGACTCGATACCGTGCAAGTGTCGACCGGGCGGCTTTCCTTGTCCCGGATTTGCGGAGATCTCATCGAAGCAGGGCGTTATGCGCGCGACAGCAGAACGATCATGGCGCTTCTTACCGTGACGGTTATCACGAACTTGTGCGGTTACAGCTACAACGTTCTGCTGACGCCTCTCGGAAGAGAGACCTTCAACCTGTCGGCCTTGATGATTGGCGTGCTGTCCTCTGCGGAACCGGCGGGTTCCTTTGTCGCCGGCGCGGTGATAGGAAGCGCTCGGATGCGCCGGCACTCTCTTCGCTGGTTGCTGTCGGGATCGATCCTCCTCTTTCTGGCGATAGCGGTTGCCGGATTCGCGAGCTCATACCAATGCCCGGTTGCCTTGTTGCTGCTTGTGCTCTTCATCGGCGGACTCGGGAGCGCCGCGTACAACATTCATCAGACGACCATCGTGATCGAGTCCGTGCCCGGTGCCATGCGCAGCCGTGTCTTCGGCCTCGTGACTGTGGGAATCGGATGTTGGCCAATCGGAACGCTGCTGGCCGGCGCACTTGCAGCGGCGATCGGACCGACCGGAGCGCTGATGCTGTTGGGCTTGACTGGCATCGCTGGTAACGGCCTATTGGCACTCCGTGCAGCGCAGGCTGGATGGCTTCGGTAGCTCGGCTTTCGGCGACGCAAGCGCTTGCGCGACGCTCTTTATCCTCGAATCGAGAGCCGGGCGCCGCGCGATTCGCTCATCGGTGTGCAAGCATGTACTGACGCTTCGGCACGAACGCACGAACGCGACGCGGCTAAAGACCTCGGACTTTGACGACTCCGATGCGGTACGGCGCTACGAAGGTGGGCCAATCCACATGCTGCGCCAGCGGCAGACCTTCAATAACTACCACCTTCGCTCGTGCCCTGTGAAAGAGAGCAATGCACGGCGCCGGGAAATTGTTTCGAGAAGGGTAGAGCAGGCCGTCGAAGATCGGTCCTTCCTTCGGTATCAGTCAACCCGTGGGTCCGCCCGGAGATACGCTGCATGTAACGTCGGCTGGCAAGTAGCGTCTCGACGTAGGCGCCGCGCTGCTGCGGATGCAATTCGTCGACAGGACGCGATAAAAAAACGGCGGCACCATCAAGTGCCGCCTATTCATAAGAGCGCCGAGCGCCGTCGGATGACTTACCGCACCTTGCCCGCCTTCCACGCCGACAGCAGTTGCTCATACTTCACTGTTTCGCCCTTCGGCTTTTCGTTGGCGAGCGCCTTCCACGGCGCGTGTTGGTCCGACAGCCACTTGGACGGATCGCTTTGCGCATTCAGCTCCGGCGCGCAAACCTTCATGCCGGCCCGCTGCAAACGGGACAACACCTGGTCCATTTCCTTCGCGAGGTTATCCATTGCAGCCTGAGGCGTCTTTTCGCCGGCGACGGCGGTGCCGACGTTCTTCCACCAGAGTTGCGCCATCTTCGGATAGTCGGGCACGTTGTTGCCGGTCGGCGTCCACGCGACGCGCGCCGGGCTGCGATAGAACTCGATCAAGCCGCCGTACTTGTCCGCGTTTTTCGTGAAGTAGTCGCTATGAATGTCAGAATCGCGAATGAACGTGAGGCCGACAATCGACTTCTTGAGCGACACGCTCTTCGACGTCACGAACTGCGCGTACAGCCACGCGGCGGCGCGCTGATTCGGCGGCGTCGACTTGAAGAACGTCCACGAGCCGACGTCCTGATAGCCGTTTTGCATGCCGTCCTTCCAGTAAGCGCCGTGCGGGGAGGGCGCCATGCGCCACTTCGGCGTGCCGTCCGCATTCGTGACGTTGCCAGGCTTGAGCATCGACGCCGTGAACGCGGTGTACCAGAACACCTGTTGCGCGATCCGGCCTTGCGCGGGCACAGGGCCCGCTTCGCTGAAGGTCATGCCCGACGCTTCTGGCGGCGCGTATTTCTTCAGCCAGTTGATGTATTTGGTCGTCGCATAGACTGCTGCCGGGCTGTTAGTGCCACCGCCGCGCGACACCGACGCGCCTACCGCATGACAGCCGTCAGGCGTCACGCGAATGCCCCATTCGTCGACGGGCATGCCATTCGGAATGCCCTTGTCGGCTTCGCCCGCCATGGAAAGCCATGCGTCCGTGAAGCGCCAGCCGAGCGACGGGTCTTTCTTGCCGTAATCCATATGACCGTAGACTTTTTCTCCGTCGATGGTTTTCACGTCGTTCGTAAAGAACTCGGCGATGTCTTCATACGCGGACCAGTTGACCGGCACGCCGAGATCGTAGCCATATTTCGCCTTGAACTTGTCCTGCAAGTCCTTGCGTGCGAACCAGTCCGCGCGGAACCAGTAAAGGTTCGCGAACTGCTGATCGGGAAGCTGATAAAGCTTTTTGTCCGGCGCGGTCGTAAAACTCGTGCCGATAAAGTCTTTCAGGTCAAGACCGGGGTTCGTATATTCCTTGCCTTCGCCTGTCATGTAATCGGAGAGCGGAACGATCACGCCATAGCGATAGTGCGTGCCGATCAGGTCCGAGTCCGAGATCCAGCCGTCGTAAATGCTTTGCCCGGATTGCATCGAGGTCTGCAATTTCTCGACGACGTCCCCTTCCTGAATGATGTCGTGCTTCACCTGAATGCCGGTGATTTCACTGAACGCGGTGGCAAGCGTTTTGGATTCGTAGGTATGCGTATCGATCGTTTCCGATACTACGTGAACCTCCTTGACGCCTTGCGATTTGAGTTTCGCCGCGGTGTCGATGAACCATTTCATCTCGTCCATCTGTTGCTGCTTCGAAAGCGTGCTTGGTTGAAACTCGCTATCCACCCATTTCTGCGCCTCAGGCGTGCCCGCCAGAGCCTGGTTCGCGAAGGCACCAGACACGATGCTTGCCACTGCCAGCGCGACGATCCGTCTCCTCTGATGCATGGTCTTCTCCTGTGTCTTCCGTGCCCCTTCGATCTTGCCGGCACCCGCTGGGGGCATCAGCGGAACCGGAAGTTGTCAGTCTTCATTGCATGTGTCGGCTTTCTAGCCCTTCCACATGATCGCGAGCAACACCAGCACCGAGGCTGTGAAGCCCGGCCAGGAACTCGAGCCCTCGGCGCTGATTGCGAGCCACGCGAGATTCACAAACGCGGCAGTCAGCAGGCCGATGAACAGGCGATCACCGCGAGTCGTCGCGATAGGCAGAAAGCCCTTGCGTTCATGAGTCGGCGAGCGCAGTTCCCATACCGTCATGCCACCCAGCATAACGACGATGCAACCGAAGAAGATCGCCACCTCGGGCGTCCAGTACATCCACGTGAACATCACACTCTCCCCATCGCGAAACCCTTGGCGATGTAGTTGCGCACGAAGTAGATCACCAGCGCGCCGGGAACGATGGTCAGCACGCCCGCCGCCGACAGAACGCCCCAGTCCATGCCGGCCGCCGACACGGTGCGCGTCATCACGGCCGCGATAGGTTTCGCGTTGACCGACGTCAGCGTGCGCGCGAGCAGCAGTTCGACCCAGCTGAACATGAAGCAGAAAAAAGCCGTGACGCCGACGCCCGATTTGATGAGCGGCAGGAAGATCTTCACGAAGAAAGCGGGAAACGTGTAGCCGTCTATGTACGCGGTTTCGTCGATTTCGCGCGAGACGCCCGACATGAAGCCTTCGAGAATCCACACGGCAAGCGGCACGTTGAACAGCATGTGCGCAAGTGCGACGGCAATGTACGTGTCGGTCAGGCCGACGCTCGAATAGAGCTGGAAAAACGGCAGCAAGAATACGGCGGGCGGCGTCATGCGGTTGGTGAGGAGCCAGAAGAACATGTGCTTGTCGCCGAGAAATCGATAACGTGAGAACGCGTACGCGGCAGGCAGCGCGACCAGCACCGACATCACCGTGTTCATCAGCACGTAGATGATCGAATTGATGTAGCCCCAGTACCACGAAGGATCCGTGAAGATCACCTTGTAGTTTTCGAACGTGACGTGCTGCGGCAGCGTGGCGAACGTCGACATGGTCTCCTCGTTTGTGCGCAGGGAGATCGAGAACATCCAGTAAAGCGGAATCAGCGCGAACAGCATATAGACCACGAGCATCAACGTCCGCATCCAGCGGCGCTTATCCTGCATGGTCGTCTCCTTGCGCGGCGGGGCCACCTTTGCCCACGCGGCTCATCCAGTTATAGAGAATGAAGCACAGCAGCAGAATGATCAGGAAATAGATCAGCGAGAAAGCCGCGGCCGGGCCAAGATCGAACTGGCCGACCGCTTTTTGTGTCAGATACTGACTGAGGAAGGTTGTGGAATCGCCGGGACCGCCGCCTGTCAGCACGAACGGCTCGGTATAGATCATGAAGCTGTCCATGAAGCGCAGCAGCACGGCGATCATCAGCACGCCGCGCATCTTCGGCAATTCGATGTAGCGGAATACCGCAAAACGGCTTGCGCCATCTATTTCCGCAGCCTGATAGAAGGCGTCCGGAATCGCGCGCAAGCCCGCATAGCAGAGCAGCGCGACGAGCGGGGTCCAGTGCCAGATGTCCATCACCAGCACGGTGAGCCATGCGGCCGTGGGACTCGCCGTGTAGTTGTAGTCGAAGCCAAGACTATTGAGCCAGTAACCGAGCAGTCCGATGTCCGGGCGCCCGAAGATCTGCCAGATCGTGCCCACCACGTTCCATGGAATCAGCAACGGCATGGCAAGCACGACGAGCGTGGCCGATGCGCGCCATCCCGAAGCCGGCATCGAAAGTGCGAGGCCCACGCCCAATGGAATCTCAAACAGCAGAACGCACGCGGAGAAAATGACCTGTCTGCCGAGCGCTTCGCGCAAATCCGGATCGGTCATGATGTTGCGAAACCACTCCGTACCGACGAACACATGCTGCGTCGGGCCGATGATGTCCTGCACCGAATAGTTGACCACCGTCATTAGCGGCAGGATCGCGGAGAACGCGACGCAGATGAACACAGGAATGACCAGCAACCACGCTTTCTGATTGACGGGCTTGTTCATCGCGCGGCCCCATCGGAGATGCGTGTCTCGATTCTTTCGTCGTTGCAGAAGAACACGGTTTCAGGCGCGATGAGATGCAGCCAGGCAGGTCCGTCGACAATCCGCACATGCGGCTCGAGCCTCGCATTGAACACATTGCCGTCGCATTGCGCGGTAACCAGTTGATAGTTGCCGAGCTGCTGCGCGCGCAGCACCCGCGCGTTGACCGCGCCGGCTCCTCCTTCCTGCGAAAGGCGGACGAATTCCGGGCGAATCCCCAGTTTAAGCGCGCCGTTTGCCTGCTGATGCGCGGCACGTAGCGTCGCAAGCGTGCCGGCGTCGAGCGGCAAGCGCTGCGAGCCGATTTTTGCGCCGTCGGCATCGAGCTCGATCGGACAGAGATTCATGCCCGGACTGCCGATGAAGTAGCCCACAAAAGCGTGATCGGGCCGCAGAAAAAGCGCATCGGCTCCGCCCTTCTGAACGACGCGGCCATTTGTCATGACCACGACTTCATCGGCGAAAGTCAGCGCCTCTACCTGATCGTGCGTCACGTAGATAAGCGTGAGCTTGAGTTGCTGGTGGATCTTCTTCAACTGCCGGCGCAGGATCCACTTCATCGCGGGATCGATCACGGTCAACGGTTCGTCAAAGAGAATCGCCGCGACGTCCTTTCGCACGAGGCCGCGCCCGAGCGAGATTTTCTGCTTGGCGTCGGCGGCCAGATTGCTCGCCTTGTTCGGCAGGTCGTGCGTCATATCGAGAATATCCGCGACTTCGTGCACGCGCTTCGTGACTTCGGCAGCTGACATCTTGCGATTGCGCAGCGGAAACGCGAGGTTATCGAACACGGTCATCGTGTCGTAGACCACGGGGAACTGGAACACCTGGGCGATGTTGCGCTGGCGCGCGCCGAGCGCCGTCACGTCGCGTCCGTCGAACAGCACCTTGCCCTCCGACGGCCTGACGAGCCCCGACACGATGTTCAGCAGCGTGGTCTTGCCGCAACCCGATGGCCCGAGCAACGCATAAGCGCCGCCGGAATCCCAGACCATGCTCATGGGTTGAAGCGCGTAGTCGTCGAGCGTCGCGGGGCTCGGTCTGTACGCGTGCGCAAGGTTCTGGAACTCAATGCACGCCATAAGCCGCCTCCGGGCTGGACACCAGTTGAGTGTCCGCGCCGAACACAAACAGTTCGTCAGGGTCGATGAAAACGTCGAGCTGCGTGCCGAGCTCGATCTGATGCACGCCCTGCAACTGCGCTACCAGGTCGACCGCGCCGGTCAGCGTGCGCAAGTGCAGGTACGTTTCCGAGCCGCTCAGTTCAGCGAGTTCGAGCCGGCACGGAACCGCGATCGCATGAGAGGCCTTCGCCTGAAGACGCAGGTGTCCCGGCCGGATGCCGATGCGGCATGCGCCGTTCGCAGCGGGACCGTGCCGGACGGGAACCTCCACGCCGATCGGCAGACGCGCGCGGCCGTTGCCGCAGTCGCTCGTCAGCATGTTCATCGGCGGGTCGTTGAAGACGGCCGCGGCCGCGATGTTGACCGGCGCGTTATAGACATCGAGAGTCGGACCGAACTGCAGAATCCGGCCTTTGTCGACGATTGCCGTATAGCCGCCGAGCAGTAGCGCTTCGAGAGGCTCCGTGGTCGCGTAGACGACGGTCGTCTTGCCGTCAGCGAAAAGCGTAGCCAGTTCCATGCGCAATTCCTCGCGCAATTTGTAATCGAGATTCACGAGCGGTTCGTCGAGCAGCACCAGCGACGTGCGCTTCACGAGCGCACGCGCGAGCGCGCAGCGCTGCTGCTGGCCGCCCGACAGTTCACCTGGCCGCCGCTCCAGCAAATGGTCGATATG
Source organism: Caballeronia jiangsuensis (assembly GCF_046030135.1). Classification (NCBI taxonomy): domain Bacteria; kingdom Pseudomonadati; phylum Pseudomonadota; class Betaproteobacteria; order Burkholderiales; family Burkholderiaceae; genus Caballeronia; species Caballeronia jiangsuensis. Next base: position 26,888 of record NZ_JAQQDB010000048.1, on the reverse strand, counting down.
CAGTTTGGCTGCAACCTCCTGCACGCGCCGGCGGATTTCGGCAGGGTCGGCTTTTTGCAGGCGTAAAGGCGAGGCGATGTTCTCGGAAACCGTCATCGCCGGGTAGTTGATGAACTGCTGATAGACCATCGCGAGATTGCGCTGACGCACGCTGACGCCTGTCACGTCCTGGCCGTCGACGAGCACTCGGCCGCCGTTCGGCCTGTCCAGACCCGCCATCACGCGCATCAGCGTGGTTTTGCCGGCCTGGGTGGGTCCGAGAAGCACATTGATGGCGCCTGGGACGAGGCGCAAATCCACGCCGTAAAGATACGGTTGCCCGCCAGAAACGACACTGACTCGCTCCAATTCCAGGACCAAATCGCTCTCCTTTGCGGCGTGCGCGACGCCAGCCGCAGAAGCCGGCGCTTTAAGGTGGCGTCAATTGGATTGCACTTGGATTACATGCAGCAGCCAAAATGTCCCTTTTGTTGGTTTGCGTTTAAATCGGGGTAAACCTTACGACAGGATGAAATAGAGAGCATCCTCGGGGGGGTGGGGGGAAATCGCGACAAGATTGGTTGAGATCCAGCGTTGACTTGATTGCCGACACGCGACGGCGACGATCATGCAAAGGGCGTCTGACCTGCTACCTGCGGCGCACGCGGACTGGGAAAAAACGGGCAGAACAGGGGTTGATGCAATCCAGGAAGGCTAAAAAGGATGGCAGCACCGAGTTTTGTTAATACGATTTTCTGTATCGCAACGATACTCGGCGGGCTGAAAGTCGCTGTCAGCCGGCGTTTAAAAAGACCGATTCTCGACCCAGTCCTACATCCAAAACCTCCTCCACGACCTGCTTGCTAGATCGATCTAACAGGCATACAGTAACGTCACGTCAGCACAGCGAACACCGCGCATAACCAAGGGAGACGAGGTGATTCTTTCCACCGAGCATCAGCAAGTCGCGGACATGGCGCGGCGCTTCTCCAACGAAGTCATCCGGCCCGAAGCAGAGCGGCTGGACCGCGAAGAGTGCTTTCCGGCCGAGATATACCGGCAGATGGGCGAGACCGGCCTCTTCGGCATCACCGTGCCCGAGTCGATGGGCGGCGCGGGGCTCGACTGCCTCGCGTATTCAATCGTCATGGAAGAGCTGAGCCGCGGCTATTCGTCGGTGGCGGATCAGTGCGGGCTGGTCGAACTGCTCGGCACGCTGCTCGGCAAGCACGGTACGCCCGCGCAGATCGACCGCTGGCTCGGCTCGCTGGTGCGCGCGGAATCGAAGGGCGCGTACTGCATCACCGAGGCCGGGGCGGGGAGCGATGTATCCGGCGTGAAGACCACGGCCGTGCGCGATGGCGACGGCTGGTCGCTCAGCGGCTCGAAACTGTGGATACACAACGCGCCCGTCGCGGACGTGGCCCTCGTGCTTGCACGCACCGACCCCGACGCGGGCAAACGCGGCATGAGCATCTTCATCGTGGATTGCGCGTCGAAGGGCGTATCGCGCGGGCCGAAAGAGCACAAGCTCGGGCAGCGCGCATCGCAGGTAGGGGAACTGCATTTCGACGATGTGAAACTTCCCGCCGACGCACTGCTCGGCACTGAAGGGCGCGGCTTTCACATGATGATGAGCGTGCTCGAAAAAGGACGCGTGGGCATCGGCGCGCTGGCCGTGGGCATCATGCAGGCGGCGCTGGAGGCGGGTGTCGAACAGGCTAAGATGCGCAAGCAGTTCGGCCAGCCGATCGCCGAGTTTCAGGCCATCCAGTTCATTCTCGCCGACATGGCCAAGGACACCGAAGCAGCGCGCCTGCTCGTGCGCTCCGCGGCATCGAAAATGGATTCGGGCGTCGAGGCGACCGTCGCCGCGTCGATGGCGAAATGCTTCGCCGGGGACGCCGCCGTGCAGCACACGAGCAACGCCATCCAGATTTTCGGCGGCAGCGGCTACATTCGCGGCTATGAAGTCGAACGTCTCTATCGCGACGCCAAGATCACGCAAATCTACGAAGGCACGAACCAGATTCAGCGGATCATCATCGCGCGTCAATTGCTGAAGGCATGACCATGAGCAGAACCGCAATCGTCACCGGCGCCTCGCGCGGCATCGGGCGCGCCGTCGCGCTCTCGCTCGCCGCCGAAGGCTTCGATATCGCCGCCATCGCCTTGAACGACGCCGACCGGCTGCGCGCGCTGGAAGCCGAAGTCGAAGCGCTCGGGCGCCGTTGCGCGAGCTTCGATCTCGATATCGGCGATATCGACGCGCACGCGGGCGTGCTCGCCGCGATCAACGAGCGCCTCGGCGACATCGACTGCCTGGTGAACAACGCGGGTGTGTCCGTGCTAAGCCGCGGCGATCTGCTCGACGTGAACGCGCAAAGCTACGACCGCTGCTTCGACATCAACACGCGCGGCACGTTCTTTCTGACGCAGGCCGTCGCCAGGTCGATGACAGCGCAAGCGCCGGCCGCCGAAGGCGCGCGCAGCATCGTGTTCGTGACATCGTCGAATGCGGTGGTGGCGAGTGTCGAACGCGGCGAATACTGCATGTCCAAAAGCGCCTCGTCGATGGCCGCGCGTCTGTTCGCGTTGCGGCTGGCGTCGCATGGCATCGGCGTATTCGAGGTGCAGCCCGGACTGATCCTCACGGAGATGACCGCGCCGTCGAAGGGCAAGTACGATGCGCTGATCGCCGAAGGCATGACCGCCACGCCGCGCTGGGGCCAGCCCGAAGACGTGGCGCGCGTGATCCGCACCATGGCGGCGGGACTGCTGCCGTACACGGTGGCGCAGGAAGTGCGCGTCGACGGTGGGCTGATGATCCAGCGCTTCTGAGGAACACCATGCGCGACTTGAACGGACGCGGCGATCTCTGCTGCATCAATACCGGCACGCTGGGTTACCGCGAGCCGATCGAGATGACGGCCGCGCGCATCGCCGGGCAAGCTTTCGGCTGGATCACGCCGTGGCGTCAGGAAATCGACGAGACCAAGCCGCAGGCCGCAGCCAGCGCCATTCGCGCCGCGGGCCTCAAGGTCAACGCGTATTGCCGCACCGCGTATTTCGCGGCGAACGACGCGGCGGGGCGTCGCGCGGCGATCGATTCCAACCGCCGCGCACTGGAAACCGCCGCCGTGCTCGGCGCGCCGGTGCTGGTCGCGGTGGTGGGCGGTCTGCCGCCCGGTTCGCGCGATATCGACGATGCACGCGCGCAAATTCTCGACGGCCTCGCCGCGTTGCAGCCGACCATGCAGGAGACGGGCGTGCGCATCGCGCTGGAGCCGCTGCATCCCGTCTATGCCGCCGACCGCAGCCTGCTCAACACGCTCGATCAGGCGCTCGACTGGTGCGACACGCTCGATCCGTCGCGCGAGGGACATTTCGGCGTAGCCATCGACGCTTATCACGTGTGGTGGGACCCGGCGCTGATGCCGGCCATCGGGCGGGCGGCGGGGCGCATACTCGCGCTGCACGTCTGCGACTGGCTCGTCGAAACGCGCGATCCGCTTCAGGATCGCGGCATGATGGGCGATGGCGTGATCGACCTTCGCCGTCTGCGTGCGGCGGTCGAGCGCGCCGGTTTCGACGGTCCCGTCGAAGTGGAGATCTTCTCGCGGCTCGACTGGTGGGCGCGCCCCGCCGACGAGACCTTACGCATCTGCCGCGAGCGCCTGTTCGCGTGCTGCTGATGCTGCTCAGTTCTACGAGCGCTCGCGCGGCTTGAGCCGGAGTCCGAACGGCGCATCGGTGAAGAGCGCGGCGTCCATTGTGCGGAGATCGGGCGCGACCTTCAGCGCGATCTCGGCCTGGTCGAGAATGTCGCGTCGCAGGTCCACGCCGGGCGCGATTTCACACACGGTCAGACCGTCGTCCCTCGACTCGATGACGCAGCGCTCCGTCACGTACGTCACGCGCTGCCCGCGCTCGCGTCCGATACGGCCGCTGAAGGTGATCTGTTCGGTGGCTTGCACGAACTTGCGCGTGCGGCCTTCCGCGAGAATCGAAAGCGTGCCGCCGCCCACATCGAGTTTCGCGCCGGCCGTGAAGAAGCCCGAAAACACGATGCGTTTCGCATGCGCGGTGATATCGACGAAGCCGCCGCAACCGGCAGTCAGATACGGCTTCGATGCGAGCCGCGACACGTTCACGCTGCCGTCGCCATCGACCTGAAGAAAGGACAGCAGCGCGATATCGAATCCGCCGCCCTGAAAATACGTGAACTGATTCGGCGACGCCACGATGGCATCCGCGTTCGACGCGCAACCGAACGCGAATCCGAGCAAGGGCACGCCGCCGACCGCGCCCTGTTCGATCGCCCACGTCACCTCGCCATGCAGTCCTTCTTCCAGCAGAATGCGCGGCACATTCGCCGAAATGCCGAAGCCGAGATTGGCCGCGTAGCCGTGTGCGAGTTCCATCACGGCGCGGCGGGCGATGACCTTTTCCGGGCCCCAGGGCGTGCTGTCGAACGCACTCATCGGCAACGAGACTTCGCCGCTGATGGCGGGATCGTACGGCGTTTGCGTGGTCTGCCACTGATCCGCATCGACGACGATGTAATCGACCAGATTGCACGGCACGCGCACGTCCTGCGGCCGCAGCGTGCCGGACCTCGCCACGCGCTTGACCTGCGCGATCACGATGCCGCCGCTGTTGCGCGCGGCCAGTGCCTGATCGATGCCGCCCAGAAGCGCGCCTTCGTGCTCGTATGAGAGATTGCCGGCTTCGTCGGCGGTGGTCGCGCGAATGATCGCCACGCGCGGCGCGATGGCCGGGAAATACAGCCAGTCGCCGCCATCGAACGAGACCTTGCGCACGATCGGCTTCGCGCGCGCGGCGGCGTTCATCGCGCAGCCTTGCAGTTCGGGATCGACGAACGTGCCCATGCCGACCTTCGTCAGCACGCCGGGGCGGCGCGCGGCGGCGTCACGGTGCATGTCGAAGAGGATGCCGCTCGGAACGTTGTACGCCTCGATCTCGTTGTCGACGATCATGCGCCACACGTTGGGCATCGGCAGCGACGACGGCCCGCTCGGATACGATCCGGCCAGCGTGCGCGCGAGCAGCCCGCGCCGCGCGAGATGATCGATGCCCTTTACGCCGTACATGTCGCCCGCCGCGATCGGATTCAGCGTCGTGATGCCGCGCGGCCGTCCCTCGCGCTCGAAGCGCGCGCCGATGGCCGCGAGCACCTTGTCGGGACAACCCAGGCCGCTGGACGAACTGATGCTGACGATATCGCCGTCGTGAAGCAGTTGCGCGGCTGCGTCTGCGGAAATGACCTTGCTCATGGCGATGTCCGTCCTAGCGGTGAAGATCGAACAACGCCGCGCCGCGCTTCATCGCATGACGCGCGATGATGCCGCGATGAATCTCCGACGTCCCGTCGAAGATGCGATAGACGCGCGCATCGCGGTAGTAACGTTCGATGGCCAGCTCCTTGCAGAAGCCCATGCCGCCGAACACCTGCACCGCGCGGTCCACCACGCGGCCGAGCGTTTCCGACGCCTGCACCTTGACCATCGAGATCCACGCGCGCGCGTCCTGCCCGGCGTCCATCATCGCGGCGGTGTTGAGCAGCATGAGACGCGCCGCGCTGATCTCCATGACGCTGTCGGCGATGAGTTGCTGGATCATCTGAAAGTCGCCGATGCGCGTGCCGAACTGCCGCCGCTCGCCCGCATACCCGATCATCATCTCCAGGACATGCGTAGCCTTGCCGATGCCGCGCGCGCCGATCAGCGCGAGACGCACGCGGCCGAGCATGTTCATCGCCAGTCTGAAACCTTCGCCCTGGTTTCCGATGAGCGCCATCGGTTCCAGCGGGACATCGTCGAAGAAGAGTTCGTGATGCGGCGTGCCGCGCAGGCCCATCATCTGCTGATCTTTGCCGAGCGTGAAGCCGGGCAGGTTCTTGTCCACCGCGAACAACGAAATTTCCTTTTCGCCGGTGCGCGCCGAGACGAGGAAGAAGTCGCTCCATTGCGCATCGCTGATGAAGTGCTTGCTGCCGTTGAGCACCCAGCCGGACGCCGTCTTGCGCGCAGTGGTTCTGATGCCCTGTGCATCCGAACCAGCGCCCGTTTCGGTGATCGCGAGCCCGCACGTGCGCTCGCCCTCGACCGATGGCCTGAGCCAGCAGTCGATCTGTTCGCCTTCGCAGGCGAGCAGCGCGTCGTAGACGTTGCCGAACGCGCGCCGCACGAGAATGTCCGAGCTATGGCCGAACTGCTCCTCGCAGAGCATCGAATCGACGGTATTCAGGCCGCCGCCGCCCAGTTCGGCGGGCATGTTGACCGCGTACAGCCCGAGCGTGCGGGCGCGCTTTTGCAAACCCCGCGCGATGTCGCACGGCAGCGCGCCTTCGTCTTCCACCTGTTGTTCGAGCGGCTGCAACTCGGCGCGCACGAAGCGCCGCGCCGTCTCGACCATCATCTTCTGCGTGTCGCCGAGCGTGAAATCCATCGATATCTCCGGTCAGCCTTCGCTGGAAGCCGCCGCGTGCGACGCCTGCTCCGCGCGCTCGCGCAGCGACGGATGCAGCGCCACTTCGAACGGCATGCGCTCGAGCACGTCGCGCACGAGGTCCACGCCCGGCGCGACTTCGATCAGCCGCAAGCCCTCGGCGGCGAGTTCGAACACGGCGCGCTCGGTGATGTAGATCACCTGCTGGCCGTCGGCGCGCGCCCGCCTGCCGCTGAACGTGATGTGGCGCACCTGTGGCACGAGCTTCGGCACCGCGCCGTGGCGGCGGATATGCACCTGTCCGTCCGCGAGTTCCACGTCCAGTCCCTTCGCTTCGAACGTGCCGCAAAACACGACCTTGCGCGTGCGCTGCGTGATATCCACGAAGCCGCCCGGCCCGACGATGTTCTCGCCGAGCCACGACACGTTGACGTTGCCTTGCGCATCCAGTTCGCCCATGCCGAGAAAGGCGATGTCGATGCCGCCGCCGCTGAAGAAATCGAACTGGTCGTTGGACTTGAGGATTGCGCTCGCATGGCGCGTCGCGCCGAACAAATCGCCGCCGAGAAGCTCGCCGTTGTGGGAGCCCTGCTCGATGACCGTCCAGCTGATATCGACGCCCGCTGCGTGCGCCACGGCCGGAATGCCGTCGGGCAGGCCGTACCCGAAGTTGACGCACGCGCCCGGCACCAGCTCTTGCGCGGCGCGCTTCGCGATGATGTAGCGGATGCCTTGCGGCAAGGCGGGCGGCGTGCGCATGTCCGGCGCGGGCAGCTCGCCGCTGATGGCGGGATCGTAGGCTGCGCCGGTCGTCTGCTTCTGTTCGGCGTGGACGCAGATGTCATCGACGAGCACGCCCGGCACCGTCACCGCGCGCGCGGGCGTGATCGGCGCCGCCGATACGTCGCGGACCTGCGCGAACACGCGGCCGCCGCCATTGTGCGCGGCAAGCGCGGCGGCGAACGCATCGATGTCGGCGGGTTCCTCGCGTGACGTGAGATTGCCCTGCATGTCCGCAGTCGTGCCGCGCACGATCGCGAAATCGATCTCAAACGGCTTGTACCAGAGCAGTTCCTTGCCGCCGAGCGTGATGACTTCGACGAGATCGTCGCGTGCGCGGGCGTTGACGCGGCCGCCGCTGTGACGCGGATCGGCGAACGTGTCCAGACCGATGTGCGTCACCAGTCCATGCCGCCCCGCGCCCGCTTCGCGGATCAGCGTCTGAATGACGCCCGCGGGCATGGTGTACGCTTCGACGCGCTCTTCACGGGCGAGCTTCTGCATCGGCTTGGACCAGGTCCAGTGGCCGCCGACGACGCGCTTCACCATGCCTTCGTGCGCGAAGCGGCTTACGCCGCTAAAGAGCCCGTCGCCGATGCCGAGTCCGTGAATCAGCGTGAGATCGCGCGGATGCCCGGTCGTGAGAAAGCGCCGCTCGATGGCCGACGTGATGTGATCGGGTTCGACCAGACCGCCGCCCGAGCCGCTCAATACGACGACCGCGCCATCGAAGATCGCGGCGGCCATGACGTCCGGATCAGTCAGGTTTGCACGTTTCATTTCATTGTTCCTCGTGGCCCGTCCGCGCGCCCGCGCGGACCATCAGCACGTTGATGCCGTCCTGGATCAGCACGCCGTCCTGGTTGCGCACTTCCACCTGCAGACGCACGATGCCGCGATCGCCGCGCCGCGTCGGCCGCTTGTCGAGCACGGCGATGCGCCCCTGAATCCTGTCGCCGATCAGCACCGGCTTGTGAAAGCGATACGTCCATTCGAGCGTCGCGACGGCGGCCAGACGCGTGGCCGCGCGATTTTTCAGGCCATCGACCATCGCGAGGCACAAGAGGCCATGCGCGACGCGCCCCGAAAAGCCGACGCCGCGCGCGAATTCGTCGTCCATGTGGACATCGAAGAAATCGCCCGAAATGCCTGCGAACTGGACCACGTGGCTTTCCGTCACCACGATGCCCGAAGTCGCGAAGGCGAGACCCGGTTCGATCTCCTCGTAAAGCAGGGAATGGCTCATGTCGTTGTCCTTGTCGGCTATCCTGCGTCCCAGTCAGTCGAATTCCGGCGCATGCGGCACCCGATCCCGATTGACGATGCGGTGATTCGTCGCGTTCAGCGCGTCGATGCGTTCCATGTCGATGCTCGACAGCGTGAAGTCCATCACGTCGAAATTGGCCTCGATGTTCTTGCGCTGCGTGGACATGGTGTTGATCGGCACGCCTTTCTGGAGAATCCAGCGCAGCACGACCTGCGCGGCGCTCTTGCCGTATTGCGCGCCGATCTCGCCGAACAGCGGATACTTGAAGACTTCGCCGCGCGCGACCGAGCAATACGAGGACAGCGGAATGCCGGTTTCGGTCGCGGCGCGCAGCAAGATGCGCTGGTCCAGCAGCGGATGAAACTCGACCTGATTCGTGACGAGCGGCAGCGCCGTCGCGGCGCGGGCGGCGCGCATCATCGCGGCGGTGAAGTTGCTCACGCCGATATGCCGCGTCAGTCCCGCGCGCTGCGCCTGCTCGAGCCTTCGCACCGAAGGCCCGACATCGCCATCGGCGGGCGGCCAGTGCAGCAGGAGCATGTCGACCTGTTCGACCTTCAGCTTGTCGAGGCTTTCGCGCAGCGTCGGCATGAAGCGTTCGTCGGAATCGTTGGCGGGCGCGATTTTCGTGGTGATGCACAACTCGTCGCGCGGCACGCCGATCGCACGCAGCGCCGAGCCGACGCCGATTTCGTTGTCGTAGAGCTGCGCGGTGTCGATCGCGCGATAACCCGTTTCGATGGCGGCGGCGAGGGCGTCGTGCAGTTGCCGGCCCTGTAGCGGCCACGTGCCGAACGAGCGTTGATGCGTGCGCTGGAAGAGAACGTTCATGGTTTAGAAGACAGCGGTGGTTTTAGCGAAGAAGGCGTCGATGCCGCGTTGCGCGTCGGCGCTGTTGCGCACGTCGAGCGCGGCTTGCGGATAGGCGATGCGCGCGTCCTTGGCATCATCGAGAATCAGCGCCTTGGCGGAGGCGGCAGCGCGCGGCGACACCTCGCACAGCCGCGCGGTCCAGTCGGCGAGGTGTGCGCCGGCGTCTTGCGGCGCGCAGACGGCATTGAGGACGCCCCATTGCAGCGCGGTCGGTGCATCGATCTCGCGCGACAGCAGCACGGCTTCGAGCGCACGCGCGCGCCCCGCGATGCGCTGCAGGCGGTCGCCGCCTTCCCAGCCGGGAATCGCGCCGATGGCCACTTCCGGAAAGCGCAGCCGCGCGGCGCTCGTGGCGAGCCGCAGATCGCAGCACAGCGCAAGCTCCAGCCCGCCGCCGAAGCACAATCCTTCGATCAGCGCGACGCTCGGGCAGCGCAGTCGCTCGAAGCGCCGGAACGTTCCGTTGCCTTCGCCGACCCATTTGCGCGCGAACACCTCCGGCTCCAGCGCGGACCATTCGCGGATGTCCGCGCCCGAACTGAACGCGCCGCCTTCGGTGCCGCGCAGCACGACGGCACGAATGCGTTCGTCTTCTTCGATGTGCGCAATCTGCTCGTCGAGCGCGGCGAGTATTGCGAAATCGAGCGCGTTCGCCTTGCGCGGATTGCTCAGCTCCAACGTGAGCACGGCGCCGTCGCGGCGCGCGATAAGTTGTCCCATCGAATGTCTCCTCAGTCCTGGGACACGCCGTAGACGGCGAGAAAGCGCTTCATGCGCGCGACCGCGAGTTCCGGTTGGCGCAGCAGGCCGGCGGCCTCGGCGAGTTTGAAGAGATCGACGAAATAGGGCAGAGGGCGCATGGCCTGATGGCCCGCGAGCATCGTCATATGCGATTGATGGCCGTTCAGGAACGCGAGAAAGACAATGCCCGTCTTGTAGAAGCGCGTCGGCGCGCGAAAGATGTGGCGCGACAGCGGCACCGTGGGCGCGAGAATGGCGTGGAAGCGTTCGCGACGTCCCGCCGCGAGTTCGGCGAGCGCGGCCGAAGCGGCGGGCGCGATGCCATCGAAGATGCCGAGCAGCGCGTGCGAATAGCCTGCTTCGTCGCCGGCGATCAGTTCCGGGTAGTTGAAGTCGTCGCCCGTGTACATCTTCACGCCGGCGGGCAGCAGGCGGCGCATGTCGATCTCGCGCTGCTTGTCGAGCAGCGAGACCTTGATGCCGTCCACCTTCGCGGCGGATTCGCGCATGACTTCGAGCGCCACGTCGCGGGCGGCGGTGAGATCGTCCGTGCCCCAGTAGCCGGCGAGCGCGGGATCGAACATGTCGCCGAGCCAGTGCAGGATCACCGGCTGCTCCACCTGCGCCAGCACCCGGCGATACACCGTCGCGTAGTCCTCCGGCGTTCGCGCGATGCGGGCCAGCGCGCGGCTCGCCATCAGGATCAGCCGGCCGCCGGCCGTCTGGATGGCATCGACCTGTTGCAGATACGCGCTGATGACGGCATCGAGCGAATCGACGGATGCGGGATCGAGATGGTCCGTGCCGCAGCCGTTGAAGATCGGCACGCGGGCGTCGGCGAGTTCCGCGCGCGTGCGGCGAATCAGTTGCAGCGCTTCCTGCCAGCTCAGGCCCATGCCGCGCTGCGCGGTGTCCATCGCTTCGGCGATGCCGAGTCCAAGCCCCGCGAGATAGCGGCGATATTCGAGCGTCTTGTCCCAGTCGATCCGGCCGCCGTCGCAAGGATCGGCGTTCGCGAACGGATCGGCCACCACGTGCGCCGCCGACAGCGCGATGCGGTTGAAGGGCGCGGCATTGGGCACATCGGGGAGCGGCGTGCCGGCGAGCGTATAGCGTTCCAGCGCACCGGAAGAGGTAGGCAGTTCGAGGCTGTTCATGTCGCGTGACTCGCGCTTGAGTTGAAAAAGGACGGAAACCTCACAGACGGGGGATGGACAACGCGCCGTCGATATTCAGCACGCTTCCCGTGGCGAAACCCATGCGCCCGGACGCGAGCGCCGCCACCGCCGAGGCGACGTCCTGCGGCGTGCCCCAGCGCTGCATCGGCACGATGCCGCCGGCGATGCGTTCGTCGTACTGCGCGGCGACGGATTCGGTCATCGGCGTGCGGATGATGCCGGGCCGCACCTCGAATACGCCGATGCCGAGCGCCGCGAGGCGCAGCGCGAAAAGCCGCGTGAGCATGCCGAGACCCGCCTTCGACATGCAGTATTCGCCGCGCTCGATGGACGCCAGCTCCGCGCTCACCGACGACACCGTGACGATGGCGCGCGCATGCTCGTTGCCGCTCGACGCCATGTGCCGCGCCACCGCCTGAGTGAGAAAAAACGTTCCCCGCATGTTGATGTCCACCACCCGGTCATAGGACGATTCGCCGAGTTCGAGCAGGTCGCCGCGCCGGTCGGCGGACACGCCCGCGTTGTTGACGAGACAAGCGAGCGGCCCGCACGACGCGACGATGCGCCCGACGAGCGCCGGATGCGCGGCGCTGTCGGCGAGATCGTGCCGCCAGAAGCCCGCGCGGCCGCCGTGCGATTCGACGGCGGCGCAGGTGTCGTTCGCGCCGGTTTCGTCGATATCGACCAGCGCGAGGTCGAAGCCGCAGCGCGCCAGTTCCACCGCGATGGCCGCCCCGATGCCGCGCCGCGCGCCGGTCACGAGTGCGAGCGGCCGCGCCCGTTCGGGCGCTAGTACAGGAGACGAGGCAGCCATTCGGAGAATGCCGGCACGAAGGCGAGCAGCAGGATGGTGACGAACATGACGGCCATGAAGGGCAGCATCGGCCGGACCAGATTAACCATGCGGATATTGGCGACGCCGGTGACGATGAAGCAGGCCGTGCCGATCGGCGGCGTCACCAGCGAAATGCCGACGATGGCGATGGCGAGAATCGCGAAGTGAATGTCGCTGAAGCCCGCGTCCTGCGCGATGGGCAGAAACAGCGGAATCAGCAGGATGAGCGCGGGAATGCCGTCGAGCAGCGCGCCCAGCAGCCAGAACACCACGACGATGAACACCGTGAACACGATCTTGTGGCTGGTCAGTTGCGAGGCGAATTCCGCGACCTGTTCGCCCACCGAGTTGTAGGCCAGCATGTAGCCGAGAATCTGTGCGACGCCCACGAGCGACAGCACGATCGCGCTCGTGCGGCCCGCCTTGATCAGGATGCCGAGCCACGCGCGGCTGGGAATCGAGCGTTGCAGGAGCGTGATGATCGTCACGTAGGCGACCGCCGCCGCCGCCGATTCGGTCGCCGTGAAAAAGCCCATGAAAATGCCGCCGAGAATGATGATCGGCGCACCCAGCGCGGGAATGGCGAGCACGAACGCGCGGCCCAGTTCCGGCACGCTGAAGTGGACCGGCGCGACCGGCGGCTCCAGGCGCGCCCGGTACATGATGATGAGCATCTTCGTCACGCCGACCAGAATGGCGGGCAGCGTGGCCGCGAGAAAGAGCTTGGTGACCGACATGTTCGCCACCGTCGCGAGCACGATGATGGTGATCGACGGCGGAATCAGGATGCCCGTGCCCGCCGCCGCCGCGATGATCGCAGACGACCATTCCTTGCGGTAGCCGGCCTTTTCCATCGACGGGAGCATGGCGGAGCTGATCGCGGCGGCGTCGGCGTTCACCGAGCCGCTCAGGCCCGAGAACACCATCGTCGATGCCACTGCGCTCACGCCCAGTCCGCCCGGCACGCGGCCGACCAGCAGGTTCATGAAGTTGACGAGCCGGCCCGCCGAGCCGGAGTGGAACAGGATTTCGCCGGCGAGGATGAAAAGCGGCACGGCGAGCAGCGTGAACGAGTCCACGCCGTGATACATCGCCTGCGCGATATTGGTGAGCGGTAGGCCCTGCATCAAGCCGTCGATGGTGCCGACCGCGCCCAGCGACGCGATGATCGGCGCGCCGGCGAGCACGAACAGCGCGAGCAGTCCGATGGTCAGAATCATTGCGTCCTCGTTTCGGTATGTCCGTGGCCGCGATGCGCGCCGTTGTCGAGATCGACGTTCGCCGCGACGTCCCACGCATGCGCCGCGAGATGCACAAGCCCGAGCGCGCTGCCGGCCGGAATGGCGGCGAACGAGATCCACTGCGCAATGCCGCTCGGCGTGAGCTGATTGAAGCCGAGTTCCGTGAACTGCCAGCCGCCCCACGCGAGCGCGACGAGCAGAAAACCCATCAGCAGCATCTGCACGAGCGAGGCAAACGTGAGCCAGCGGCCGCTCAGCTTGTCCTCGAACAGTTCGAAGGCGACGTGCACCTTGTCGCGCACGCCCACCGCGATGCCGATGAACGTCATCCAGATCATCAGCGTGACGCTGATCTCGATGTTCCACGAAAGCGAAACGTGAAAGACGAAGCGGGACAGAATGCCCGCGAGCACGACGCAGAAGATCGCGAAAACCAGCACGGCGATCAGCAGATCTTCGGCGCTCGCGAGCACGCGAAACGCGCGGGTCTGATTGATGCCGTCGCGGTGCGCAGGCGAAAGCGGTTGAGGTTTCATGTCGGAGAACCTGTGGCTGAAGGTCAGAGATCCGGCAGATACGTCGCCAGTTCGGCGAAGTTCGAGCGGTACTTCGTGTAGATCGGCTTGACCGCCGTGCGGAACGCGGGAATGTTCGCGTCGTTGAAGGCCGCGCCGTTCTTCTTCGCTTCGGCGAGATACTTCGCGTCCGAAGCCATCCACAGTTCGCGCTCGTGCTGTTGCGCTTCGACGCCCGCCTGCTTCACGGCGTCGCGCTGTTTCGGGTCGAGCGCATCGAACCATTTCTTGCTGGCGAGCATCGGGTCGATGGAGAAGAAGTGATTCGTGTACGAGTAGTACTTGGCCACCTCGCTGTGATGCTGCTGCACGAAGAACGTGACGGAGTTCTCCGCGCCATCGACCACGCCTTGCTGCAGCGCGGAGTAGATCTGCGTGGTGTCGAGCGGCGTAGCCTGAGCGCCAAGCTGGTTGAAGGTGGCGATCATGATCTGATTACCCTGCGTGCGTACTTTCAGGCCCTTGAGATCGTCCGGTTCGTGAACGGCGCGCGTGCGGTTATAGACGCTGCGCTGGCCTGAATCGAACCAGCCCAGCAGCACGAAGCCGAGCTTGTCCAGAATGCCCGCGTACGCCTGGCCGAGCGCACCGTCCTGCGCCGCGTACAGCGACTTGCGATCGGGAAAGGCGAAGGGCATCGCGAACAGTCCGAGACGCTTGTCGTAGCCTTCCAGATCCGCGACGTTCGTGACCGTGATTTCGAGCGTGCCGTTGCGCAACTGCTCGTTCATGCGCGTGTGCGAGCCGAGGACGCCGTCGGGAAACACGCGCGCGTCGAAGCCGGTCGATTCCTTCAGCTTCTTCGCCATCACGTTCTCGGTGATGACTTCGGGATTGTGGCGATCCACGACATCGCCGATACGGATGGTCTGTCCGTCCGCCAGCGCGAGGCGCGGCATATAGCCCGCGGCGGCGGACGCGGCGGCGAGGATCAGCAGCTTGCGGCGGGAGAGCAGGTAGTCACGCATGAATCGGATTCCTATGGTTTTCATGTCCGTATCGCACTGCCGTATCGCACTACGACGAAAGTGCACGGAGGAGCGGCTGGAACTGACCGGAAGGCTGCCGCATGAACACGTCGTTGACGTGTGTTAGATCGATCTACTATGGGCGTAGATTAGGGGCTGCGCAGACGTGACGCAAGCGGATTTTGCCTAAGGGAAACCCGAACCGGGCGGCTCGGGAAAGTTCGGACGATGAGAAAGCGAGCCTGTTTTCAGGGCTTGCCGCGCGCGCCGCAGGTTCCGCGCACGATGAGCACCGGCTCCGACACGATGCGCGTCGGCGTGCGCGATGGCTCCGTCATGCGCTTGAGCAGCAGGTCGGCGGCGGTCTGGCCGATCTCGTCCTGCAAGACCTGTACCGTGGTGAGCGGCGGCTCCCACAGCGCGGCTTCGGGGACATCGTCGAAGCCGACGACACCGAAGTCCGCGCCCGGTTCGATGCCGTGCGCACGCAGGCCGAGCATCACGCCGAACGCGACGATATCGTTGCCGCACACGACCGCCGTCGGCGGATTCTTCAGGCGCAGAAGTTCGGTGATGATGCGCTTGCCGTCGGAGCGCGTGAGCGGCGACGGCACGATCAGCCGTTCGTCGAGCTTGATCTTCGCGGCGCGCAGGGCTTCGCGATAACCTTCGGCGCGGTCGCTGCCGGTGGAGGCGCGCATCACGCCGCCGATCATCGCGATACGGCGATGCCCGAGGCCGATCAGATGCGAGGTCGCGAGCGCCATGCCGCGCCGGTTGTCCACGCCCACGTAATCGGCCTGCAGGCCCGCCACATAGCGCGAGGCGAACACGCACGGAATGCCCCACGCGAGCACCTGACGCATCTGCGACGCCGTGGTGGACTCAGTCGGACAAACGATGAGACCATCGATGTTGTGCTGGCGCACCGTATCGAGAAAGCGGCTTTGCCGTTCGAGCGATTCGTCGGTGTTGCCGAGCAGCGTGATGAAACCTTGCGTGCTCAGGCTCGCCTCGATGGCGCGCACGAGCATCGTGAAATAAGGATTGGCGAGATCGTTGACGACCACGCCGACCGTGTGCGTCTGGTTGCTGCGCATGCCCGCTGCGTGGCGGTTGTAGACATAGCCTTTGCGCTTGAAGGCTTCGAGCACGCGCTCGCGCGTAGCCTCGGAAATGCGCGGGCTGTTGCGCAGAACGAGCGAGACCGTGGCGCGAGACAGGCCGAGATCGTTGGCGATGTCCAGCAGCGTGACGGGAGAACCTGGTTTGCCTCGGGACATTGGAACGGTCGATGAGTCGTATGCCCGGAGTGTATCCGAAACGGCCGGACGTTCCGCTGCCGGCGTCTTGCGTCACATCGGTGCGATGCCGAAGAACTCCGCGACGAGTTCCGCCTGATTCTCCAGCAGATGCCGGCCGAGATGGATGCGATGTCCGCGCTCTTCCGCCCGACAGAGCAGCGGCGTGCGCTCCGGCTTCATGATGATGTCGGCGACCAGCACATCGCGGCCGAGCCTGTCGATGGCGAACGGCAGCGGGTCGCCCGGCGCCATGCCGCACGGCGTGGCGTTCACCACCATATCGACGTCCTCGGGTTCGGCGCCGCCCGCGACGACGCGCACGTCCGGATACGCCCGCGCGATCTGCGCAACGAGCGCGTCCTGCTTCGCGCGATCCACATCGGTCAGTTGCAGCGAGCGCACGCCCGCGCGGGCGAGCGCATGCGCGAGCGCCTTTCCCGCGCCGCCCGCGCCCGCCTGAAACACCGCCATGCCGCGCGGCTCGTGGCCCTGTTTGCGCAGTCCGCGCGTGAAGCCTTCGCCGTCGTACATGTCACCTTCCCATTCGCCGTTTTCGGCGCGGCGCATGCAGTTGATCGCGCCCACTTGCTGCGCGGCGGGCAGCAGCCGGTCGACGAGTTCCGTCATCGCGATCTTGTGCGGCACGGTGACGACGATGCCGTCCAGATTGCCGACGGCCTTGAGTCCCGCGATCGCCGTCGCGAGCGAAGCCGCGGGAATCCGCATCGGCACGAGCACGGCATTGACGCCCATGCGCTGAAAGATGTCGTTGAACACGAGCGGCGAGCGCGCCTGCGCGATGGGATCGCCGACGATGGCGAAAAGGCGCGTATCGCCGGAGACGGCGGCATTGAGCGTGTGGGTCATGTTGGCGAGCCGGGCTTGACCGGCATGGGTCGACGATTCGCCGACGACGCGATGAGCGCATCGATCAGCAGGTGAACGGTGAGCGCGCTGCGCAGCGACGCGACCGGCTCGGCGCCGCGCGTGGCGGCATCGATGAAATTGGCCATGACCGCCCGATGCGCATGGTGCGAGAAGGCCATCGGATTCGCACCCGAACCGAGGGACGCCGTTTCGCCTTCCTCGATCACGGAGCCGTCCATGTAATGCACGACGAGCCTGCCGCCGCTGAGCGTAGCGCTGCCGTTCGCACCGCTGATCTCGATGCGTTCGTCGAAGCCGGGATACGCCGCCGTGCTCGCATGCAGCGACGCGACGCAGCCGCTGCCATAGCGCATGACGCCCGCGACCGTGTCCTCGCATTCCATGCGATGCGCGCGGCTGGTGATCGCGTAGGCGAACACTTCGTCGGGACAGCCGATGAGCCACAGGAACAGATCGAGCGTATGAATGGCCTGCGTCATCAGCACGCCGCCGCCGTCGCGGGCGAGCGTGCCGCGCCCGGGTTCGTCGTAATAGGATTGCGGACGCCACCACGGCACCGCGACGCTCGCGCTGTGGATGTCGCCGAGGGCGCGCGCATCGAGCAACTGGCGCAGCTTGCGTGAGGCATCGCGCGTGCGATGCTGCAACACCGTCGCCGCGACGATGCCGTGCCGCTCGCATGTGTCGGCCAGCTCGCGGGCGCGCGCGGTCGTGACATCGATCGGCTTTTCGATCAGCAGATGCTTGCCCGCCGCTGCGATCCTCGCGCCGAGCTCCAGATGCGTGTTCGGTGGCGTGAGCAGCAGCACGGCGTTCACGCGTGGATCGGCCAGCGCGGTGTCCAGATCGAGCGTGACGCGGGCGTGCGGCAGAGCATGCGCGAAGGCGCGCGCGCGGTCTTCGGAACGCGCGACGACATGGCGCACGGTCACCCGCTCCCGCAAGTCCAGAAGGCCCGCGAGATGCGGCGCGGATGCCATGCCCGCGCCCACGACGGCGATGCTGAAGGCGTTATCGCTCATGAATTTTCTCCGTACCGCGACAATAAGGTAGATCGATCTAATTGTCCAGCGCGCGGCACGTCCGCGATGCGCAAAAACGCTGGATTACTTCGTGTATTTCGCGAGCACGACGCGTGAGAACGAGTTCATGAATTGCTCGACGCGCTCGAAGCCCCCCGCGTCCTGGGCGAACACCGACAGGCTGTCGATCAGATGCGTGAGCAGGAAGATCAGGTCTTCCTTGGGCGTGTCGCGTTTGAGCTCGCCGCTGCGGCTCGCGTGCGCGACCGCGAACTCCACCGCGCCGTGGATTTCGGTGGTGAAGCCCGCGAGCGCGGCGCGCGCTTCGTCGGTGAGGACGTCGCTTTCGAGGCGCAGCCGGCCGATCAGGCTCCACGGCTTGCGCGTCTTGCCGGTGGGGTTGTACTTGCGAAAGCGATTGCGGTTGAAGGCGATTTCCGCCTGCACCTTTTCCTGCAAGGACATGGTTTCGTCGAGCCAGATATTCTTCTGACCTTCCGTTGCGCCGGCCACGTAATCCTTCACCACTTCCTCGACGAGACTGTTCTTGTTGCCGAAGTGATAGTGGATGTTGGTCGTCGTGATGCCGAGTTCCTTCGCGATCACGCCGAACGTCGTCTTGTGATAACCGTGCGCGATCAGAAGCCGCTTGGCCACGTCCTTGATGCTGTCGTACATGGAGGACCGCTGCCGGGTCGCTGGAGCCGTCTTGTCGGTTTTCGCGGGCTTCTCGGTCTGACTCAAGGTTTTCCCTCGGTGAGGATCGGTGTGGTGACTAAGCCTCATACGGGGCGAAGCAACGGCTGATTTTACACGACCCCTATCGGTCGGCCGCTTTCCTGCGTGTGCTTCGAGCGTCTTCCCATCCGCTGTGTCGCCTCGCATTTTTACCTCCTCGAAATTCCCGTTGCGCAACGTTTGAGATTGATGTTAATGTCCGCTCAAGCTACTTACTAGTAAGTAAGTATAAGGGAAAACACGAAAGGGACATGACTGCCACGGCAGTCGGTAAAAGGAGGCGCGATGCAGGAACAGATACTGATGCGCAAGCACGGTGCGGTGGCGGAGATCGTCATCAACCGGCCGGAGAAGATGAACGCGATCACGCCCGAGATGACGCAGACGCTCGTCGGCATCCGGCAGGACATCGAGCGCGACGAGACGGTTCGCGTGGTGCTGCTGCGCGGCGAAGGCGAACGCGCGTTCAGCGCGGGCAGCGATCTGCATTCGCTCAAGACCTACCGGAGCGCGTGGGAATTCCGCGCGCGCACCGATTACGCGATGGTCGTGCGCGATTTCACGAAGCCCGTGGTCGCCGCACTGAAGGGCTGGGTGCTCGGAGGCGGACTGGAAATGATGCTCGGCGCCGATATCCGCGTGGCCGGCCGGAGCGCGAAGTTCGGCGCGCCAGAAGTGCTGCGCGGCTGGGTGGGCGGCGGCGGCGCCTCGCAGATGCTGCCGCGTCTGGTCGGCTACGGACAGGCGATGCGCCTCCTGCTGACCGGCGACACCATCGATGCGGACGAGGCACGCAGTATCGGCCTGGTCGAGATGGTGGTGGACGACGAGGCCGTCGTCGATCACGCCATGTCGCTGTGCCGCAAGATGGCCGAGTTCAGCCCGATCGCCACGCAGTCGGTGAAGGCAGCGGTGCGCGCGGCGCTCTCCATGAGCGTGGACCAAGGCATCCGCTACGAGAACGAGCTCACCTCGCTCTGCTTCGCATCGGGCAATTACGAGGAGGGCGCCAGCGCGTTCGGCAATCGCGGCCGGAGCTGATTCACGAGATCGACACGATCGACACGATCAGCAGCGAAACCGTCAACGGATGCCGTGACCTTCAGGCGCGCGGCGTCGCACACGAGATCAGACAAGAAAAGCAGGAGACAGCGCCATGCAACCAGCACTCGCGCGGGCAGACCGCAGGAACATCCGGCGCGCCGTATTCGCGTCCACGCTCGGAACCATCATCGAATGGTACGACTATGGGCTTTATGCGGCGGCATCGGGCCTCATCATCAACAAGCTGTTCTTTCCGCATTTGTCGTCGCTGGCGGGCACGCTCGCCGCGTTCGCGACGTTCGCGGTGGGCTTCATCATCCGGCCGCTGGGCGGCATCGTCATTTCCCACATCGGCGATAAGTACGGCCGCAAGCCCGCGCTCGTCTTCTGCGTGACGATCATGGGCGCGGCGACCGTCGGCCTCGGGTTGTTGCCGACCTGGCAGCAGGCGGGCATCCTCGCGCCAATTCTGCTCGTGCTCTTGCGCATGATGCAGGGCTTCGGCGCGGGCGCTGAACTCGCGGGCGCGATCACGCTGATCGCCGAATACACGCCGCCGAGCCGCCGCGCATTCTTCACGTCGATTCCGAACGCCGCGACCAACTTCGGCGTGATGATCGCCATCGCCACCTTCCTGATGATTTCGTACGTGCCCGAGGACATTCTCTTCTCGTGGGTGTGGCGCGTGCCGTTCCTGTTGTCGCTCGCGCTGTTCGGGGTCGCCATCTACATTCGTTCGAAACTCGACGAAACGCCCGAGTACGTCGCCGCGATGGAGAAGGCGAGCGAGCAGGCCAAGGCCGGGAAAGTGCCCGTGGCCGAGCTGTTCCGCAACAGCCGGCGCGAACTGCTGTGCGGCTTCTTCGCGATGGGCGGCCATCAGGCGCTGTCGTACGTGCTCAACACCTTCGCGCTGAGCTACATGACGAACACCGTGGGCATGGCGAAGGCGGACAGTTTAGTCGTGCTTATCATCGCGCTCGGCTTTTCGCTGTTCTGCGCGCCCGTCGGCGGCATGCTCGCGGACAAGTACGGCAGCGGCAACGTATTCGCCGCCGGCGCGATGATCGCGCTCGCACTCGTGTGGCCGCTCTTCCAGGCGATCGATTCGAAGGACGTCGTGCTCGCCACCATCGCGATGAGCGCAGTCTACGGCATCAGCTGGGGCTGCACGTGCGGCGCGCAGGGCGCGTTCCTCTCCAACCTGTTTCCGACCCAGTACCGCTTTTCCGGCATCGCCATGTGCCGCGAGTTTTCGGGCGCGTTCATCGGCGGGCCGACGCCTTTCATCGCGACGGCGCTGGTCGCCTATGCCGACGGCAAGCCGACCTACGTGATGCTGTACCTCGCCGCGTTCTGCCTGTTCACGCTGATCGCCGCGCTGCTCGGCAAGCATCTTTCGCGTCACCGCGACGACGAGCAGGTATTCGCGGAATCGCGCTCGGCGGCATAGCAGCGGCACGCATCGACAGACACAGAAAACACCGGAGCAGAGAACATGCAAATTTTGACCGCCGACCAGGCTGCATCCCTCCTGAAGGACGGCGACACGTTGATGATCGGGGGATCGGGAAGCGGACACGCCGTGCCCGAATCGCTCATCGAGGCGCTCGAGCGCCGCTTTCTCGCGCAGGGCGAGCCGCGCCGGATCACGTCCGTGCATCCGGTCGGTCTCGGCGATCGCGGCGAGCGAGGCGCATCGCGGCTCGCGCATGCGGGACTGCTCAAGCGCGTCGTGTGCGGCACGCTGGTCGATTCGCCGGCGCTCGCGCAGATGGCGCTCAACAAGGAAGTCGAAGCGTGGACGCTGCCGCAGGGTGCGCTGTCGCAACTCACGCGCGAAATGGCGGCGGGAAGGCCGGGACTCGTCAGCCACGTCGGCCTGCATACCTTCGTCGATCCGCGCAACGGCGGCGGCCTGCAAGGTGCGCCGAGCGACGACGAGCTCGTGAGCCTGATCGAGATCGAAGGGCGCGAGTGGCTGTTCTACAAGCCTTTCGAAGTCGATGTCGCGTTTCTGCGCGGCACGACCGCCGACGAAGACGGCAACGTATCGATGGAGCACGAAGCCGTGTTCGCCGACATGCTTTCGATGGCGCAGGCGACCCGGCGCAACGGCGGCCTCGTGATCGTGCAGGTCAAGCGGCTCGCGCGGCGCGGCACGCTGCCCGCCAAGACGGTGAAGATTCCCGGCATGCTGGTGGATGCGGTGGTCGTCGAACCGGATCAGCCGGTGACCTACCAGACCGCCTACGATCCCGCCTTCACCGGCGAACTGCGCATCCCGCTCGGCGGCTTTCCGCGCCTGCCGCTCGACGAACGCAAGATCATCGCGCGGCGTCTCGCGATGGAACTGCGCGTCGGCGCGGTGTGCAACGTGGGTTCCGGCGTGTGCACGGGCATCGGGCTCGTCGCGGCGGAAGAGGACGTGCTGCATCACATCGTGCTGACCAACGAGCAAGGGCTGATCGGCGGCGCACCTGCCGCGGGTCTGGACGCGGGCGCGGCGCGCAACTACAGCGCCATCGTGGACATGCCCTATCAGTTCGATTTCTACGATGGCGGCGGCATCGACATCGCGTTTCTTTCCGCCGTGGAAATCGACGCGCGGGGCAGCGTGAACATCAGCCGCTTCGCGAACAAGCTGATCGGTGTGGGAGGGTTCATCAACATCAGCCAGAATGCGCGCAAGATGGTGTTCGGCGGCACGTTCACGGCGGGCAGCCTGCAAGTGTCGTGCGAAGGCGGGCAGTTGCAGATCCTCAAGGAAGGCGCGCACCGCAAGTTCGTGTCGAAGCTTCAGCAGGTGTCGTACAGCGGGCCGTACGCGCAGGAACGCAACCAGACGACGCTCTTCGTCACCGAGCGCGCGGTGTTTCGCGCCATCGAGGGTGCGCTGGAACTGATCGAGATCGCGCCGGGCATCGATCTCGAACGCGACGTGCTTGCGCGCATGGCGTTCAGGCCGGTCATCTCGCCCGATCTCAAGCTTATGGACGAACGCCTGTTCCGCCCCGAGCCGATGGGCCTCGCTGCCGCGATGGACGCACAGTCGTGGCCGCGTCATGCGCGCCTCGCCGGTTTCGCGGAGGGACAGCGGTGACGCCACCAGCCACGCGCAAGCGTCGCATCGGCGGGGCGACGCGCTTGTTCGGCATCGTCGGCAATCCGGTGACGCAGGTGAAAACGCCGCAATTGATGAACGCGCTGTTCGAAGCGGGCGGCATCGATGCGGTCTGCCTGCCGTTCGATGTCCCCGTGAATGTGTTCGAGCCGGCCGTCGCCGGGCTTCAGGCGCTCGGCAACGTCGACGGGCTCGTCGTCACGGTGCCGCACAAGGTGCGCGCCATGTCGATGGTCGATGAAGTCTCCGACACCGCCCGCCGCGTCGGCGCGATCAATGTCATGCGCGAGCGTCCCGACGGAAGCTGGTTCGGCGACATGTTCGACGGCACCGGCCTCGTGCTGGGCCTGAAGCGCATCGGTTTCGAGGTGCGCGGCAAGCATGTGAAGCAGCTCGGCGCGGGCGGCGCGGGCGCGGCGGTGGCGCATGCGCTGGCGGAAGCGGGCGCGGCGAGCATCGCGCTTGCCGATCCGCAGCGCGAGTTGCCCGAGCAACTGGCGACGCGGCTGAACCGGTTCTATCCGGGCTGCCCGGCGAGCGTCGATATCGATCCGGCGAATCTCGCGGGCATCGATCTGCTCGTCAACTGCTCGCCGGTCGGCATGCGGCCGGGTGACGGCATGCCGGCGGCGTTCGGCGCGTTCTCGCCGGCGCTTCACGTGGTCGACATCATCATGACGCCCGCCGAGACCCCGCTGCTCGAACATGCGCGGCAGTGCGGCTGCCGCGCGACCAACGGCCGGCCGATGATCGAAGGACAACTCGCGGCGTTCGCGACGTTCTTCGGCATCGAAATGCCCGCCTCGTTTTCATGTTTCACCGACGAGCACGCCTGAGCGCGCCACCACCATCATGCAAATCGTTCTTCCGGCCGCTTCCGGCCAGTTCGACACCTACACGCTCAAGGGCGACCCGATCGGCGGTGCGCCGGCGGGCGCGACGTTCAACCGCATCGCGTATTCGGCGGCGCATGTCGTCGCTGATCCGCATCGCAGCGGCGAATTGAATCAGCCTGCCGCGCTCGACTGGCCGCGCACCATCGAATACCGGCGCTATCTGATCGGGCAGGGCCTCGGCGTTGCCGAAGCGATGGATACCGCGCAGCGCGGCATGGGTCTATCGTGGGAAATCGCGCTTGAACTCGTGCAACGTACGATGGCCGAAACGCGCGACATGCCTAACGCGCTGATCGCGTCGGGCTGCGGCACCGACCATCTTCCCGCGCATGCGGCGACGTCGTGCGATGACGTGATTCGCGCCTATGCGATGCAGCTCGACGCCATTCAGCGCACCGGCAGCCGCGTGATCCTGATGGCGAGCCGCGCGCTCGCACGCGTGGCGCGGCATCGCGACGACTATCTGCGGGTCTACCGCGAAGTGCTTGCGATGTGCGAACAGCCCGTGATTCTGCACTGGCTCGGCGACATGTTCGATCCCGAGCTCAAGGGCTATTGGGGCAGCGACGACCTCGACGAAGCCGCCGATGCCTGCCTCGCAGTGATCGCGGAGAACGCGCAGAAAATCGACGGCATCAAGATTTCGCTGCTCGACGATGCGCGCGAGATCGCGTTCCGCCGCCGTCTGCCCGAAGGCGTCAAGATGTATACGGGCGACGACTTCAACTATCCGTCGCTCATCAAGGGCGACGAAGCGGGCTTTTCGCACGCGCTGCTCGGCATTTTCGATGCGATCGCGCCCGCCGCGTCGCAGGCGCTCGCCGCGCTCGCCAGCGGCGATATCGGGCGATACGAGCGCGTGCTCGAACCCACGGTCGCGCTCTCGCGGCACATCTTTCGCGCGCCGACGCAGTACTACAAGACGGGCGTCGTCTTTCTCGCGTACCTGAACGGATTCCAGCCGCACTTCTTCATGCCGGGCGGCCATCATGGCGCGCGTCCGCCGCTCTACCTCGCGGATGTGTTCCGTCTCGCCGATGCCGCCAACCTCCTGCGCGATCCGGAGCTCGCGGTGCATCGCATGCGGCTCGTCATGCAGACTTTCGGCCTGTGAACGATGCAAGGGAGCGCGAGATGGATTCACTAAAACGATGCGCCATCAATACCGCGACGCTCGGACATCGCGAATCGCTCGATGTCACGCTGGAGCGCATCGCGCGCGCGGGCTTCGGCGGCGTCGCGCCGTGGCGGCACGAGGTCGAGGCAATCGGCGCGCGAGCGGTCGCGCGCCGGCTTCGCGCGCTGCAACTCACGGTCACCGGCTATTGCCGCTCGACGTATCTGACCGGCGCGACGCCAGCGGACCGGCGCGCGAGCATCGACGGCAATCTCGCGGCGCTGCACGATGCCGCCGAACTCGACGCGCGCTGTTTCGTGCTCGTCGTGGGCGGCGTGAACGCGAACGGGCGCGATCTGGCGGGCGCGCGTGCTCAGGTCGACGAGGGCATCGCGCGTTTGCTCGAAGAGGCGCGCAAGCTGAAGGTGCCGCTTGCCATCGAGCCTTTGCATCCGATGTACGCGGCGGACCGTTCCGTCGTCAATACGATCGGGCAAGCGCTCGCGATGTGCGAACGCATCGCGCCGGACGATCCGTCGATGCTGGGCATCGCCATCGACGTGTATCACTGCTGGTGGGACCCGCTGCTGTCGGCGTCGATCGCGGCGGCGGGCCGCGCGCGGCGGATTCTCGCGTATCACGTGTGCGACTGGCACGCCGACACGAAGGACATGCTGATGGATCGCGGCATGATGGGCGACGGCGTCATCGATCTGGCGGGCTTTCGGCGCGAGATGGAAGATGCGGGCTACGCCGGCATGATGGAAGTCGAAATCTTTTCGCGCGACCGATGGTGGAA
Source organism: Caballeronia jiangsuensis (assembly GCF_046030135.1). NCBI lineage: Bacteria > Pseudomonadati > Pseudomonadota > Betaproteobacteria > Burkholderiales > Burkholderiaceae > Caballeronia > Caballeronia jiangsuensis. Next base: position 1,048 of record NZ_JAQQDB010000048.1, on the reverse strand, counting down.
GGTCGCGCCGGACGAAGTGCTGGCCGTATGCGCGCAGCGCCTGCAATCGGTTTGCTGACGACAACAGAGACGACAGAGACAAGAGACAGAACATGACCCAGGCAATCAACGAAGACGCGCGCACGGGACGTCTGCTTCCGGCGGGCAAATACGACCTCAACGACATCGAGCCCGGCGATCACTACGTCACCTCGGGGATGACGATAACGGAGTCGCACGTCGTCAACTACGCGGGCGTCTCGGGCGATCTGTACGACCTGCATATGGACGATGTCGCCGCGCAGGAGGCGGGCTTTCCAGGACGTATCGCGCATGGATTGCTCGGACTCGCGCTGGCCGACGGCCTCAAGACGCGCAGCGACGTCCGCTTCAGCGCACTCGCGACGTTGAGCTGGAACTGGGCGTTTCGCGCGCCGCTGATGATCGGCGATCGAATTCAGGTGCGTATCGAAGTCGTCGAGAAGCGCGTTACCAAACGAACCGACCGCGGCATCGCGACGTTGAAGCTGACCGTGCTGAATCAGCACGGAGCGGTGCTTCAGGACGGGCAAACGCTGTTGCTGATGGCGAATCGGGATTAGCGTATCGGTCGACGCATTCCGCACGGCGAGTTCGTGTTTTCGCCGTTCGCTCGATCAGAACCGATCCGCACGAAACGGACGCGGGTCCACGAGCGGATGCTCGCCGGTCTTCATCTAGGCGATGATGCGTCCGGTGATCGGGGCCGAGCGTGAGCCCGTGGTGCGCGTGACCGAATGCGAACCACAAATTTGCATGGCGCGGCGCCGGGCCGACCACGGGCATTATGTCAGGCGTGCATGGTCGGCGCCCGAGCCAAGGCTCGGCGTCGAGGCGCCCGCCGAGCGGGAACGGCCGTGTAGAAGGCCGTCGTGGAACTGGACAAATCGCTCGCCGTCAGGCTGCTGCTGCGTTCGGCGCGCGTTCACTGCACGTTGGAAAAAGTCAACGGCGCGAGTGGTGGAGTTCTCGGCAATTCGAAACGGTGTCGGGATAACCTAACGAGTTTACATAAACCTAATTATCGAAT
>NZ_JAQQDB010000047.1:0-61534 GCF_046030135.1 Caballeronia jiangsuensis | reverse complement strand
CAGTTTCCTTTTGGCATCGAATGTTAATGCGATTCGGAACGGCACCGTGCGCTCTCGCACACGGTCATGCGCCGCTCACACATCGCGTTCCAGTACGTAACGGCCGGGTGCGGCCTCGATTACCGGGTGAGCCTTCGATCCCTGTGCCGCGCGCGCCTTGACCCGCTCGCCCGCGTTTTCGGCGAGCCACTTCGACCAGGCCGGCCACCAGCTTCCGGGATGCTCCGCCGCGGCATCGAACCACGCATCGGGATCTTCCGGCAGACGCTCGTCGTCGCTGTCGATCATCCAGAAGCTGCGCTTGTTCTTCGACGGCGGATTGATCACGCCCGCGATATGACCGGACGCGCCGAGCACGAACTTCTGCGGACCGCTGAGAACCGGCGCGGACGCATAAGCCGATTTCCACGGCACGATATGGTCTTCCCGCGAACCGTAGATGAAGGTCGGCAGCGTGAGGCGCGACAGGTCGATCGACTCGCCGCACACCGTCAGCGCGTGCGGCGTCTTCAGCTTGTTCTCGAGGTACGTGTTGCGCAGATACCAGACGCACATCGGGCCGGGCAGGTTCGTCGAGTCGCTGTTCCAGAAGAGCAGATCGAACGCTTGCGGCGTGCGGCCCTTGAGGTAGTTGTCGACGACATAATTCCAGACCAGGTCGTTCGGACGCAGATACGAGAACGTGTTGGCGAACTCGATGCCGCGCATGAGACCGGCAGGCGCGCCGCCCTTGCCGCCGATCGACTGCTCGCGCATCTGCACGTGCGCCTCGTCGACGAAGACATCGAGCACGCCCGTATCGGAGAAATCGAGCATCGAGGTGAGCAGCGTCATCGATGCGGCCGGCTCCTCGCCGCGCGCCTTTGCCACCGCGAGCGCGGTCGCGAGGATCGTGCCGCCGATGCAGAAGCCGAGCGTATTGATCTTGTCCTCGCCGCTGATCTCCTGCACGACGCGGATCGTTTCGAGGGCGCCCTCTTCGACGTAGTCGTCCCACGTCTTGTGCGCGATCGACTGATCCGCATTGCGCCACGACAGAATGAATACCTGATGCCCTTCTTCGAGCGCATAGCGCACGAGCGAGCCTTCGGGCGACAAATCGAGGATGTAGAACTTGTTGATGCACGGCGGCACGATCAGAAGCGGGCGCGCGTACACGTTCGGCGCGAGCGGCTTGTACTGGATCAGTTGCACGAGATCGTTCTCGTACACGACCGAACCCTCCGTCGACGCGATGTTCTTGCCGACGAGAAAGCGCGATTCGTCCGACTGCGAAATCTTGCCGCGCTGCATGTCGTTCAGCAGATTCATCATGCCCTGGCGCAGGCTTTCGCCCTTGCTTTCGATGAGCGTCTTCTGCGCATCGGGATTGAGCGCGAGGAAGTTGCTCGGCGCGGCGGCGGCGGCCCATTGCTGCACGGCGAAGCGGATGCGCTCGCGCGTCTTCGGATCGCTCTGCACCGCATCCGCGAGTTCCTGCAGATAGCGCGCGTTCAGCAAATACCACGCGGCGGTGAACGCGTAGGCGGGCGTGGTTTGCCAGGAGGTATCGGTGAAACGACGGTCTTTCAGCGCGCTCGGATCGATGCTTTGCGCGCCCGCCTGCTTGAGCAGATCGGCGGCGTCGCGCGAATAGCTGCTCTGCAATTCATGGAGGCGTTCGGGAGCGATCGCGGCGGTCGGAATCTTCGGCAGCGTGGGCAATCCCTGCATCGCCGCGCCGAAGCCCGGCATGCTGCTCGCGAGTTTCGCGAACTCCGCGAGACCGTTCATCTTGGTGAAATCGGGCATCTGCGGCATCGCGCCCGGTGTCGGGAATGCAGCCGGAAATGCTGTCGATGGAAATCCGTTCGAAAAGCCTTTGGCAAAATCGGCGAATGCAGCAAACGGCGCTGCCGCCGCATCACTTGCGGTATTCGTCTGTTGAGTGAATTTCGACCATTGCGAAGGATCAGCGACGGAACGCCAGGCGTTCAGCCATTGATCGAACGCCTGCTGTACGCCAGTCGTATCGGCGGATGATGCTTCGGCCGAGGTGCTGTCGGCGGTACGGGAGCGGGAAGATGAGGAAGTTGATTTGGAAGCCATACCCGCTATTGACCTGTGAGTCTCGCAAGACTTGGATTGCTGATGCAGGCATCGCCGGGCTTTCCTCGACCAGCGCGCAAGTATTGGTGCGCCTTATGCGCGCGGCAAGTGTGTGCCTTGCTACGCCGTGCCCGATTGGTTGAATTCCAGGAACATTCTTGCTCCAGGATGTCAGGCATGTCAATGCTTCGTCCCGATTTTGCCGCAGTGCGATATTTTTTTAATTATCGTTTTCCCCCATGCGAATTATTGCGTTTCGCATGAGGTTTAGTCATCGGCGGGAAATGCTTGTCGCGTATCTTCCGAGACGATTGCCGATAGCCAATCGTTTAATCGGTGAGCCAGATCATCGCGGCCATGCGGCCGGTCACGCGATCACGACGGTACGAATAAAAGCGCTCTTTTTCCGTGACGGTGCAATGCGTGCCGCCATGAACGCGCGCGACGCCCACGCCGAGATCGGCCAGGCGCAGACGCGCGAGCGCATAGATATCCGCGAGATATTTGTCCGGCGTGCCGTCGACGGGACTGAACGCGGCCTTCGTCGCGTCACGCCGATCCGGCCGCGCGGCCGCGACGAACGCATCGAGCACGTCCTCGCCCACTTCGAACGCGTTCGGCCCGATCGCCGGTCCGAGAAACGCATTGAGCTTCGATGCCGGCACGCCCGCGAGCGCCGCCACGCGCTCGCCCGTCTTCTCGACGATGCCGCCGGCAAGACCGCGCCAGCCCGCATGCGCTGCGCCGACAGCGCGGCCGTCGTCGTCGCAGAAAAGTACCGGGAGGCAATCGGCCGTCATCACGACGCACACGACGCCCGTGCGATCCGTCACGCTGGCGTCGGCGCGCGTGCGCTCGCCAAGCGAGAGGCGTTCGATGACCGCGTGCCCATCTTCGACCTGCGTGCCGTGAATCTGTTCGAGCCACGCGGCGTTGCGCAGACCCGTCGATGCGAGCGCGCGGCGGCGGTTTTCCTTCACCGCGTCGGGCGCATCGCCGGATGAGAAGCCGAGGTTGAGGCCGCCCGCGCCGGGCATGCCGCCATCGTAGGGCGCATCGCTCACGCCGCCCGCGCGCGTCGTGACGAATGCGCGCACGCGCGGCGACACCTTCCATTGCGGCAACACGCAGTCTTTCGATTGCAGTTCGGCGGCGTCGTTGGTCATGCTTCGTCGTCCTCGCTCTCTTCGTCGTCCCAGTCGTCTTCTTCGCCCTCGCCCATCTCGTAGACTTCGACGAAGCCCTCATCCTCGTCGAACTCGACTTCCTCGTCCTGTCCGAAGCCGAGCTCCGCTGCGAGCGCCGCGATGTCCTCGGGCACGTCCGCGCGCCAATGCACTTCCTTGCCCGTCGCGGGATGAATCAGGCCGAGCCGCCACGCGTGCAGCGCCTGACGCGCGAAATCGTTGGGCAGCGGCTTCACGGAGCGCTTGCCGCGCGCGTGTCCGTACACCGGATCGCCGAGCAGCGGATGCTGGATATGCGCGCAATGCACCCGAATCTGATGCGTGCGGCCCGTTTCGAGATCGCAATGAATCGCGCTGACGGGCTGACCGTGCCACGTGGTCCGGTCGATGGTGCGGAAGTGCGTACGCGCGGGCTTGCCCGATGCCGTCTTCACGACCGCCATGCGCGTGCGCTCGCGCGGATCGCGGCCGATCGGCGCGTCGATCGTGCCTTCGTCGGGCATGTTGCCCCACACGAACGCGACATAGCGGCGCTTGACCGTGCGCGCCTGCAACTGGCGCACCAGATCGGTCTGCGCCTCGAGCGTGCGGGCGACGACCATCAGGCCGGACGTTTCCTTGTCCAGCCGATGCACGATGCCCGCGCGCGGCAGGCCGGCGGCCGCATCGCCGTAACGATGCAGAAGGCCATTGAGCAGCGTGCCGCTCCAGTTGCCCGCGGCCGGATGCACCACCATGCCCGCGGGCTTGTTGATGACGACGAGCGTCTCGTCCTCGTACACGATATGCAGCGGCACCGGCTCGGGCGCGAAGGCGAGCTGTTCGGGCAGGAGATCGGGCACGAGCGTGATCGTCGCGCCGAGCGGCACGGGCTGGCGCACTTTCGCGCCCGCGCCATCGACGAGCACGCGCCCTTCCTCGATCCAGCCCTGTAGCCGGCTGCGCGAAAACTCGGGGAATACTTTGGCGAGCACCTTGTCGAGCCGCTCGCCCGCGAGTTCGTCGGGCACGTGCGCCTCGCGCGTCGCTTCGCGGCCTGCGCTACCGGTCGAATCGGGCGATGCCGAGTCGTGGCCGGGGTCGCATGGGCTATAATCTTTGAGTTGGTCTTTGGTACGACGAGTACTTGAGCGGGTCATTTGAACGAGATTCGGCGGCATGAAACGGAAGCCGCGCCGGAAATACAGCTAGAACAGCGAGAATCAGCCAGGAACAGCAAGCACTGATGCGAGCCTTCAACACCATTCATCTCTCGATGCGTCAATCCATCAAGTATCTGGCGCTGGCCGCGAGCGTCGCCATCGTAACGGCCTGTCACGGCCTGCCCGAGAAGACCGACGAAACGGCAACGTGGAACAACAACAAATTATATACGGAGGCTCAGGACGCGCTATCCGGCAGCGACTGGGGCAAGTGCGCGAAGTATTTCGAAGCGCTCGAAGGCCGCGACCCGTTCGGCCATTTCGCGCAGCAGGCGCAGATCAACGTCGCGTACTGCGACTGGAAGGATAGCGAAACCGCCAACGCCGACCAGGCCATCGATCGTTTCATCAAGCTGCACCCGGATCATCCCGAGATCGCTTATGCGTACTATCTCAAGGGCATGATCCACTTCAACGACGACCTCGGCCTCTTCGGCCGCTTCTCCGGTCAGGACATGAGCGAGCGCGACCCGAAGTCGCTGCGCGAGTCCTATGACGCATTCAAGGTCGTCGTCGACAAATATCCGCAAAGCAAGTACGCGCCCGACGCAGCGCAGCGCATGCGCTACATCGTGAACGCGCTCGCATCGCATGAAGTGCACGCTGCGGATTACTACTATCGCCGGGGCGCGTACGTGGCCGCGATCAACCGCGCGCAACTCGCGATTCGCGAGTACCGGAATGCACCGGCGACGGAAGACGCGCTGCACATCATGATGCTGTCGTACGAGAAGCTCGATCAGCCGCAACTCGCCGACGACACCAAGCGCGTGCTCGCCGCGACCTTCCCGGACAGCCCGTATGTGACAGGCAAACGCCGCGCGGGCGCCGACAAGCCCTGGTACCAGATCTGGTAAGACACGCAGGCAATAAAAGAAACGGCCGGTTGATAACCGGCCGTTTTTTTACGTCGATGAAAATCAGGATTCCGACAGTTACTCCGCCAGCTCCGTTTTCCACTTCGCCGCATCGCTGAAGAATTCGCGCACCACGTCCAGTTCGCGCGTGCGCTTGAACGGCGGCAGGCTTTGCCAGATGCGCCGGCCATACGGTTTTTCGACGAGGCGCGTGTCGCAGATCATCAGCACGCCGCGATCCGTCTCCGCGCGAATCAGCCGCCCCGCGCCCTGCTTCAACGTAATGACCGCCTGCGGCAACTGATGCACGGCGAACGGGCTCAGGCCTTTTTTCGTCAGCGCGTCAAGACGCGCGGCGAGCACGGGATCGTCGGGCGGCGCGAACGGCAGCTTGTCGATGACGACGAGCGACAGCGCATCGCCGCGCACATCGACGCCTTCCCAGAAGCTTTGACTGCCCACCAGAATCGCATTGCCGTAGGCGCGGAAACGGTCGAGCAGCTCGGTGCGGCTCGCGTCTCCCTGCACGAGCAGCGGATTGTCCCAGCCACGCCGTTCGATGATGTCGCGCATGCGCGTCGCGATGCGATCCACCGCGCGCAACGTCGTGCACAGCACGAACACGCCGCCGCCCGCCGCCTCGATCACGGGCAGCGCCGCCTCGAACACGGCATCGGTGAATTGCGGCGAGGAAGGTTGCGGCAGATTGCGCGGCACATACAGCAAACCTTGCGACGGATAATCGAACGGGCTCGGCAAGGTCATCGAACGGCGCGCGTTCAGGCCCATCTGCGCCGCGTAGTGCGTGAAGTCGCCGCGCACCGAAAGCGTCGCGGAAGTGAAAATCCATGCGCGCGGCACGCCCGCGCGCTGCTTCGCGAAGATCGGCGCGACCGACAGCGGCGTCTCGTGCAACTGCACCGTGTGCGAGAACACTTCGATCCAGCGCACCATCTCGTTCGGCTCTTCCTTCGCAGCCTGCTTCGCGGTGTCCTCGTCCGCGACGACCGCGCGTTCGAGCGATGTCGGCGGCGTCGTCCAGCCCGCGAGCAGATCCTGCAACTCGCGCGCGCGGCGCACCAGCGCCTGCAACGATTCGGCTCGCTCCGCATGCGAAGAAAGCGTCGTGGCGAGCGCGGACAGATGCGTCTCCAGCGTGTCGAGCGCCTCGAAGATCGGATGACCGTCCGGCAATTGCCCGAGCGACAGGCGCACCGAATCTTCCTTGAACGCGAGCCGCACATCGCGCGCCGCACGCTCCAGCGCCGCGCCGAGCTTGGTCCAGTCGGCGGCGTCGCGTGCGTGCGAGAGACCTTCGGCGACCGTATCGCGCGCGAGTTCGAGCAACTGCGTCGTCGAGAGCGTATCGCCGAAAAAGAGCGTCGCCGTCTCGGGCAACTGATGCGCCTCGTCGAAGATGATGGTGTTCGCCGTCGGCAGCAACTCGGCCATGCCGGTGTCGCGCAGCATTACATCGGCGAAGAACAGATGGTGATTCACCACGACGATGTCCGCCTGCTGCGCTTCCTTGCGCGCCTGCATCACGAAGCATTCCTTGTAATGCGGACATTCCTGACCGAGGCAGTTATCGCGCGTGGACGTGACCATCGGCCAGACGGGCGAATTCTCCGGCACGCTCGCAAGCTCGGCCTTGTCGCCGGTGCGCGTGATCTTCGCGAAACGGATGATCTCCTGCAAATGCGACGTATCCTGGCGCGACGGCAGGCGGCCGTTGTCGGCGGTGCGTTCCAGGTAGTAATGGCACAGATAGTTCGCGCGGCCCTTCAGCATCGCGACGGACACGGGCACGGCGAGCGCGTCGCGCACGGTCGGGATGTCGCGCTGGAAGAGCTGATCCTGCAGATGCTTCGTACCCGTCGACACGATGACCTTGCCGCCCCACAGCATGGCCGGAACGAGGTACGCATAGGTCTTGCCGGTGCCCGTGCCGGCCTCGACGATGAGCGTGTTCTCGCCGCCGTCGATGGCCGCTTTCGCCGTCGCGATGCCGATTTCATCGGCCGGTTGCTCGTCGGGCGCGTAAGGCTTGTCGGAAGGCCCGAGCTTGCGCGCGGGACGGCGCTGCGCCTCGAACATAGCGGGTTCGGGCATGGCGCGGCCGGATGCTTCCATCGCGGCCGCGACCGAGCGCGCCATTTCGATCTGCGATGCGCGCGAGCGATAACCGTCGATCGCGCGCGCAAGCAGTCCTTGCGCGGAAAAGATGGCGTCGAGCTCGACGCCGCGTTTGTCGGTCAGCGCGAGCGGCGCGCTGGCGCCGTCGCTGGATTGTGCGGGTGAATTCAAGGCGTGCTAAATCCTGCGGGTTTCGGCGCGGCCGCGCACGCGAGGCGCCGATGCCGGCGAGCCTGCGGCAGGCGCGCTGCGTTCAGTGCGCGTCAGAGTCCAGCTGCAATTGCAGCAGGAGAATGGTGTCCTTCACCTTGAGCTTGCGCTTTTTCAGGCGCCTCAGCTCCAGGTCGTCGGTGCCGGACATCTTTTCGATCAACGTGTCCAGGCTGTGATGCTCTTCCTGCAATTGCGCGATTCGGTCGCGCAGCACAGCGGCATCCATGGCGGGTTGTCGGGGTGCGCGCGTGGATTCATTCAAGCGCTGCTGCATGCTCGCCTCCTTTCATCCTCTTTGCGCGGGCCCAAAGAACGAGCCCGACCGCCCTACTTACCTTGCTGCTGTTGTTGTTGCTGCAGTTTCAGTTGCTCCTGGCGCTCCTGCTCCTGCTGTTGCGCCTTTTCCTGCGCCTTTCTGGCGGCTTCCTTCTGACGCGCATCGACTTCCGCGCGATGCTGCGCGGCTTCCTGCTGTTTCTGCTCGTAGCGCTGCGCCTTTTGCTCGCGTTCCTGCGCGTCCTGCACGCCGCGAGCGCGCGCGTCATCCAGTTTCTTCTGGTAGTCCGCCTGCTTGCGATCGTACGCTGCCTGGTTGGCCGCGCGCTGCGGCGCTTCGGCGTCGCGCTGGGCGGCGGCCAGCGCGTTCTGACGCTGCTTGTCTTCGTAGGACTGCTGGCTGGCCTTCTCGTTCGCGGCGCGCTGCGGCGCTTCCGCTTCGTATTGCGCCCGCTTGATGGCCGTCTGCTCGTCGCGTTGCTTCGCCCGCTCGGCGCGCTGCTCGTCGTCGAGTGCGAGTTGTTGCTGGCGGATCTGCTGACGCACTTCGCGCATTTCGTTGCGCGCGTTATCCAGACAATGATTCACGAAGAATTTGCTGTAGCAGTCGTGCTGCTTCACGCCGTAACTGTAGTTGTTTTCTTCGGTGCGCCGGTCGAGCACCTTCTGACGCTGGACGAACTCGGCTTTCAGCGCGTCATCGGGATTTTGCGCAGCCGGTGCGTCCGACGGCGCCGTATCCAGCGGACGTGCGGTCACGGACGTGCCGGGGTCGATCGGCCTGGCGGTTTGAGCAAGCGCTTGCTGCGACGCGAATGCGCCTGCCGCGCACAGCAGCGAGAGAGCCGCGGCGACCGGCACGTTTGAAAGGCGAAAGTTGGGCAAATGGATGAACGGCAACGTGATAAAGAATCAGGTGCGAAACGGCTTGTGCGATGTCCAAATTCTATCACCGCGCGCCGGAGCGCTCCGCCATTTATGGCAAAATGCCCCGCTCCAGCAACCCGGTCCGAACCTGGCTCGTTGCACGGTCATCCGCCCGCGGCGTCTCGCTCTCGTGAGGCTGCGCACGCGGTGCGAATCTTGCCGGCGAGCCGCAGACAGCGCAGAAACATGACGGAAACCGTAGCACTCAAGATCGTACAGCGCATTGCCTCCGAACTCACCGTGCAGCCGCGCCAGGTCGCCGCCGCCGTGGGGCTTCTCGACGAAGGCTCGACTGTCCCGTTCATCGCCCGGTATCGCAAGGAAGTCACCGGCAATCTCGACGACACGCAGTTGCGCACGCTCGAGGAGCGCCTGCTGTACCTGCGCGAGCTCGAAGACCGCCGCGCGACGATCCTGCAAAGCATCGACGAGCAAGGCAAGCTCACGGCCGAACTGCGCGGGGCCATCGAAGGCGCGGACAGCAAGCAGGTGCTCGAAGACCTCTATCTGCCGTACAAGCCCAAGCGCCGCACGCGAGCGCAGATCGCCCGCGAGGCCGGCCTCGAACCGCTCGCGCAGGCGCTGCTCGCCGATCCCACGCTCGATCCGCAAGCCGAAGCCGCAAAGTTCGTCGATGCGGAAAAAGGCGTCGCCGACACCAAAGCCGCGCTCGACGGCGCGCGCGACATTCTCTCCGAGCAGTTCGGCGAGACCGCCGAAATCCTCGGCAAGCTGCGCGAGCATCTGTTCAACCAGGGGCTCGTCACGTCGAGCGTGGTGGACGGCAAACAAGGCGAGGAAGGCGAGAAATTCCGCGACTACTATGACTACAGCGAGACGATCCGCACCGTGCCGTCGCACCGCGCGCTCGCGCTGTTCCGTGGCCGCAATGCGGGCGTTCTGACCGTCAAGCTCGGCCTCGGCGAGGAACTCGACGCGCAGATTCCGCACCCGTGCGAAGCGATGATCGCGCAGCATTTCGGCATCGCCAATCGCGGCCGCGCCGGCGACAAGTGGCTCTCCGACGTATGCCGCTGGTGCTGGCGCGTGAAGGTGCAGCCGCATATCGAAACCGAATTGCTCACGCAATTGCGCGAAGAAGCCGAGCATGAAGCCATTCGCGTGTTCGCACGCAATCTGAAGGACTTGCTGCTCGCGGCGCCTGCCGGCCCGAAGGCCGTGATCGGTCTCGATCCGGGCTTGCGCACCGGCGTGAAAGTGGCGGTCGTGGATCGCACCGGCAAGCTCCTCGCGACCGACACCATCTATCCGCACGAGCCGCGCCGCGACTGGGACGGCTCCATCGCGAAGCTCGCGCGCATCGCGCACGCGACGCAGGCTGAACTCGTGTCGATCGGCAACGGCACCGCATCGCGCGAAACCGACAAGCTCGCGAGCGAGCTCATCACGAAGCATCCGGATCTGAAGCTGCAGAAGATCGTCGTGTCCGAGGCGGGCGCATCGGTGTATTCGGCATCCGAGCTCGCCGCGAAGGAGTTTCCGGAACTCGACGTGTCGCTGCGCGGCGCGGTGTCGATCGCGCGGCGGCTGCAAGACCCGCTCGCCGAACTCGTCAAGATCGAGCCGAAAGCGATCGGCGTGGGCCAGTATCAGCACGACGTGAATCAGCGCGAACTCGCGCGCTCGCTCGATGCGGTCGTCGAGGATTGCGTGAATGCCGTCGGCGTCGATGCGAACACGGCGTCGGTCGCGCTGCTCGCGCGCGTGTCGGGGCTGAATTCGACGCTCGCGCGCAATATCGTCGATTATCGTGATGCCAACGGGCCGTTCCCGTCGCGCGCGCATCTGAAGAAGGTGCCGCGTCTCGGCGACAAGACCTTCGAGCAGGCAGCGGGCTTTCTGCGCATCAACAACGGCGAGAATCCGCTCGACCGCTCGTCGGTGCATCCGGAGGCGTATCCGGTCGTCGAACGCATTCTCGCGAAGATCAAAAAGCATATCGGCGATGTGCTCGGCAAGCGCGACGCCTTGACGGGCATTTCGCCCACTGAATTTGTCGACGATCGTTTCGGGCTGCCGACCGTGCGCGACATTCTCGCCGAACTCGAAAAACCGGGCCGCGATCCGCGCCCCGAGTTCAAGACGGCGACGTTCAGGGAAGGCATCGAGAAAATTTCGGACCTCGTGCCGGGCATGATCCTCGAAGGCGTGGTGACGAACGTCGCGGCGTTCGGCGCGTTTGTCGATATCGGCGTGCATCAGGACGGTCTCGTGCACGTTTCGGCCATGTCCACGAAATTCATCAAGGATCCGCACGAAGTCGTGAAGGCCGGTCAGGTCGTCAAGGTGAAAGTGATCGAGACGGATGTGAAGCGCCAGCGTATTTCGCTCACAATGCGTCTGGACGATGACTCCGCGCAAGCTTCGGCGAGCGGCGGCGCGGGCGCAGCGCAATCGCGCGGTTCGCAGGATCGTCGTTCGGGCCAGCGTCCGCAGCAGCGTCGCGAACCGGAAGCGGCCGGTGCGATGGCCGCGGCATTCGCAAAACTGAAACGCTGACGGTTCTCGCTGCCAACAAAAAACCCCACGTCTTGCGACGTGGGGTTTTCTTTTTGCGCTTCTGAAAAACGAAGCGTCAGATCTCGATCTTCGTTCCCAGCTCGACCACGCGATTCGCGGGAATACTGAAGAAATCCGTCGGCTTCGCGGCGTTCTGATGCATCCACGCGAAGACGCGCTCGCGCCACACCGACATGCCCGGCAATTCCGTCGGCACGACCGTCTCGCGCGCCATGAAGAACGACGTGTCCATCAACTCGAAGGTCATCGCATGCGTGCGCGTGATCTGCTCGAGCACGGCCTTCACATCCGGCGTCTCGTTGAAGCCGTATGCCGCCTTCACGAGGAACAGACCGCCGCCGATGTCCTTCACTTCGAGACGATGCGCGTCGTCGACATAAGGAATGTCGCGCGTCTTGAAGTTCATGAAGATGGTGCGCTCGTGCAGCACCTTGTTGTGCTTCAGGTTGTGCAGAAGGCTCACGGGCACGAGCGAATCGCTGCCGGTGAGATAGATCGCCGTACCCGACACCCGATGCGGCGGATGCGCGAGCAAGCCCTGCAGGAACGGCATCAACGGGATACCGTCCGCCGCCGTGCGATCCTTCACGATCATGCGGCCCTTGTACCAGGTCATCAGCAAGAAGAAGAGCGCCCCGCCGATGCACAGCGGCAGCCAGCCGCCCTGCTCGATCTTCAGCAGGCTCGCGCCGAAGAAGCCGATGTCGATCATCAGGAACACGGCGATCATCCCGCCGACGAGCCAGCGGTTCCAGCCCCACAGATTCACCATCACGACGGACACGAGGATCGTGGTTGTGAGCATCGTCGCGGTGACGGCGAGACCGTACGCGGCGGCGAGATTTTCGGAACTCTTGAAGCCGATGACGATGCACAGGATGATGAAAAGCAGCATCCAGTTCACGAGCGGAATATAGATCTGGCCGATCGCAAGTTCCGACGTATGAAGGATCTTCATGCGCGGCACGTAGCCGAGCTGAATCGCCTGGCTCGTCAGCGAATACGCGCCGGAAATGACCGCCTGCGATGCGATCACGGTCGCGACCGTCGACAGAATCACGAGCGGCAGCAACGCCCAGTCGGGCGCGAGCAGAAAGAACGGATTCTCGATGGCTTGCGGCGAGTGCATCAGCAACGCGCCCTGACCAAAGTAGTTCAGCAACAGCGAAGGCATGACGAAGCCATACCAGCCGTAGCGAATCGGCTTGACGCCGAAGTGCCCCATGTCCGCGTATAGCGCTTCCGCCCCGGTCAGCACCAGCACGACCGAGCCGAGCACGATATACGCCTGCAGGACGTGCTGCGCCATGAAGGAAAAGGCGTAATAGGGATTGAGCGCGACGATGATGCGCGGCTCCATGACGATATGCGCGGCGCCGAGCACCGCGAGCGTCGCGAACCACACGACCATGATCGGGCCGAAGAGCTTGCCGACCACCGCCGTGCCGTGGCGCTGAATCCAGAACAGCGCGATGAGAATCACGATCGTGATCGGCAGCACGTACGGCGAGAGCTTGGGCGCGGCGATCTCGAGACCTTCGACCGCCGAAAGCACCGACATCGCCGGCGTGATGACCGCATCGCCGTAGAACATGCACGCGCCGAAGATGCCCAGCATCATCAGTACGCCCGAGATCTTGCCGGCCTCTCTCACGCTGCGCAGCGCGAGCGTCGTCATGGCGAACACGCCGCCTTCGCCGTTGTTGTCGGCGCGCATGACGAACAGCACGTATTTGACGGCGACCACCATGACGATCGCCCAGAAGAGCAAGGAGATGACGCCGAGAATCGACGCCTCCGACAAGCCGATGCCGTGCGACGGGCTAAAGGCTTCCTTCAGGGAGTAGAGAGGACTCGTGCCGATGTCGCCGAAAACGACGCCAATGGCGGCGAGCGCAAGCGAGTGCATTGGCTGTTTATGCTCGTGCGCGTGAGTCGTGTTAGTCATAAAAGCGATATATCCGTCCAGGGCGGAATAAAACGAACGCCATTCTATCTAACGTTGCACGCGAAGACGCCTTCTCGCGTGTTGCTCCAGCGCCACGAGAGACGCGTGTGTGAGTGTAGCATCGCGCTCCGTGTGCGTAGGCGGGCGCGTTCAGCTCGATTCTTCGGCGTTCGGTCCGTCATCGTGCAAAAACAAAAAACGCCGTTGCGCCCGGTTTCGTGCCAGGCGAACGGCGTCTGTCATGCGAAAGATCAGGCGTCGCCGATCATCCGCGTCCGTTTTGCGTGCCGCGCTTGATCCACGCGCCCAGGTTGTGCGGACGCACCGTGTCCCACTCCTCGAAAGGCTGATGAATCCACGGATTCGTTTCAAGATGCTGAACGTGATAGTCGGGTTTGACCTTCGAGCACGCCTTGTACCAGAGCACCGCCGAACGCACCGCCGTGATGGCCGGATAACGCTCCTTCAGATGCTCCTGCACGCGCGCGAGCGTGACGCCCGAATCGACCAGATCGTCGACGAGCAGCACGTTGCCGGACAGATCCCCGCGCGTCATCGTGATGTATTGCGCGATGTCGAGATCGCCCTGCTCCGTGCCCGCGGCTTCGCGGTACGAGCTCGTCGCGAGAATGGCGAGCGGCAGGTCGTAGATGCGCGACAGTTGATCGCCCACGCGCAGGCCGCCGCGCGCGAGACACAGGATCTTGTCGAACTTCCAGCCCGACTCGTGCACCTTCAGTGCAAGGAGTTCGATCAGCCGGTGATATTCATCCCAGCCGACCCAGAGGTTCTTGTCGTCGTTGCGCGGGTCCGTCATCGCGATCATGGTGAGGCTCTTTCAAATGCTTAGGTTATATACGAAATGTGGCCGCATCAGGCGGCCACATTCTTTACAGCGTCCGGCTCCGGTCAAGGCTCGTTAAGCGCTCACACCTTGAACGGATGGCGAAGCAGGATGGTTTCGTCACGGTCCGGACCGGTCGACACCATGTCGATCGGCACACCCGCCACTTCCTGCACACGCGACAGGTACTTGCGCGCGTTTTCCGGCAGCCCGTCCCATTGCGTGATGCCAATGGTGCTTTCCTTCCAGCCGCCGAAGGTTTCATACACCGGCTCGCAGCGCGCCACTTCCGATGCGCCGCGCGGCAGGATGTCGATCAGCTTGCCGTCGAGCGTGTAGCCCGTGCACAGCTTCACTTCGTCGAGACCGTCGAGCACGTCGAGCTTGGTCATGCACAGGCCCGAGATGCCGTTGATCTGAATCGAACGGCGCAGCGCGGCGGCGTCGAGCCAGCCGGTGCGGCGCGGACGGCCGGTGACCGAGCCGAATTCCTTGCCGACGGTCGCGAGGTTCAGGCCCACCTGATCCTGACGCTGCGCGTTGTCCGCGTCGTACAGCTCGCTCGGAAACGGGCCCGAACCGACGCGCGTGCAGTACGCCTTGGTGATGCCGAGAATATAGTTCAGACGCTGCGGCCCGATGCCCGCGCCCGAAGTCGCCGCGCCCGCGACGCAATTGCTCGAGGTGACGTACGGATACGTGCCGTGGTCGATGTCGAGCAGCGTGCCTTGCGCGCCTTCGAACAGCAGATTCCGGCCGGCGTGGTTTTCGTCGTAGAGACGGCGGGAAACGTCCGTGACCATGGGCGCGAGACGGTCGGCGTAACCGAGCATCGTCTCGAGCGTTTCCTGAAAGTCGACGGCCTTCGCGCCGAGATACTGAGTCAGCACGAAGTTATGGAATTCGAGCGTTTCGCGAAGGCGCTCCTCGAACACCGCGCGATCGAAGAGATCCTGCACGCGCAGACCGCGACGGGCCACCTTGTCTTCGTACGCCGGGCCGATGCCGCGACCGGTCGTGCCGATCTTGCCGGCGCCGCGCTTGGCTTCGCGCGCCTGGTCGATCGCGACGTGATACGGGAGAACGAGCGTGGCGGCTTCGGAAATGAACAGGCGCTTGCAGACGTCGACGCCCGCAGCTTCCAGTTCGTCGATTTCCTTGAACAGCGCTTCCGGCGACAACACGACGCCATTGCCGATGTAACAGGCCGTGCCCGCGCGCATGATGCCCGAGGGAATGAGGCGAAGAATGGTCTTCTTGCCGCCGATGATGAGCGTATGGCCGGCGTTGTGACCGCCCTGGAAGCGCACGACGCCCTGGGCGTGGTCCGTCAGCCAGTCGACGATCTTGCCTTTGCCCTCATCACCCCACTGGGTGCCCACCACGACGACGTTGCGCCCCGGGTTCACATTCACTGCACTGGCAGACATGTTGATTCGTTAGCTGGTTAAAAACGTATTTTACCTATGTTCGCGAAAGGTTCCGAGTTTTTCGGGACGCGTTTCGCGATTTCGTCACGCTCGCGTGATTGGAATCCGCTAAGCAAATTCCCTTGCCGATCAAGCGCCTGTATTCATCGTCCGCTTCAGGTGCGGGTTTCGACCGTCCATTTGCCGTCGCGCTCGACGAGCACACGGTCGAACGCGAATTCGTCCAGATCGTGGTCGTGGCCGGGCAGCGCCTGGATCACCACTTCGCCCGCGTCGCGCAGCGCGAGAATCGCAGCGCGCAGCGGTTCATCGTGCTTCCACGGCGCGACGATCGCGCTGCCGCGTGCGTCGACGGGCGAGATGCGCGCCACTTCGCGCAGGTCGAGCGAGAAGCCCGTAGCGGGCCGCGCACGGCCGTAGGCCAGGCCAACGTCGTCGTATCGGCCGCCGCGCGCGACGGCGTTCGGCACGCCATCGACATAGGCGGTGAACATCACGCCGCTGTGATAGGCATAGCCGCGCAGGTCCGCGAGGTCGATCATCAGCTCCGCGCCTTCGACCTGACCCGCGAGGAACGCGAGATCGTCGAGCGCGCGCGCGATCACCGGCAGATTCGGCAGACGGCCACGCGCAATCTGCAGCACCGAAGCATCGCCATAGAGCGACGGCAATGCCCGCAGCGCCTCGCGCGGCACTTGTCCGAGATGCGCGGTCAGCTCATTGAGGCGCGGCACGTCCTTGCTCGCGAGCGCTTCGTAAAGCGCTTCACCGAGCGATGCCGCCGCCGGCTCGAGCTCCAGCAGCGCGGCGAGCACGCCCGCGTGGCACAGATCGAGACGCACTTTCTTCAGACCTGCGAGATGCAGCGAATCGAGCATGAGCTGCTGGATCTCGAGATCCGCTTCGAGCCCGGCGTGCCCATAGATTTCCGCGCCGATCTGAATCTGCTCGCGCGTCGCGTGCAGCCCGCGCGGGCGCGTGTGCAGCACGACGCCCGCGTAGCACAGACGCGTCACGCCCTGCCGGTTCAGCAGATGCGCGTCGATGCGCGACACCTGCGGCGTGATGTCCGCGCGCAGGCCGAGCGTGCGCCCGGACAATTGATCGACGAGCTTGAAGGTGCGCAGATTCAGGTCGCTTCCGCCGCTCGTCAGAAGCGATTCGAGATACTCGAGCATCGGCGGCATCACGAGCTCGTAGCCGTACGAACGGAAACGGTCGAGCAGGCGGCGGCGCAGCTCTTCGATCTTGCGGGCTTCCGACGGCAAGACGTCGGCGATATTCTCGGGAAGTAACCAGGTGGACATCGATACGTTTCCTACGGGACGAGAGGGCTCGGCGCGGATCGCGCGGCGCTCACGGACTTGAACGGTCAGGGACGAAAGGATAAGGACAAGATAGGCGAAATGGCGGCGGCGTGCCGGACGAGGCTCACGTCGCGATCAGGAGCAGAATCAGGCCGAGCACCATGGCGACCAGTCCGCCGATCCGGATATGGTGCACCGGCCGCTCCGCGATGCGGCGAAAGGTATCGCGCCAGGCGGTCGGGAAAACGAAGGGAAACATGCCTTCGATAATCAGCATCAACGCAAGAGCGAGCAGTAACGTCTCGGCCATGTCCAAGGGTTTTTTTGATGCCGCGCGACCGGGACGATCCGGTGCGCGGCGCGGACGGGAATCAGCGCTTCGCCGTCGCCGGGGCCGACGTATCCGTCGCGCCGCCGGTCGGGCTCTTCATGAAGCGGAAGAAATCGCTGTTCGAGTCGACGACCATCACGTCGCCCGGCTTGAACGTCTTCTTATACGCTTCCAGGCTCTGATAGAACTGGTAGAACTGCGGATCGCGTCCGTACGCATCGGCCGCTATGGCCGCCGCCTTGCTGTCTCCTTCGCCCTTGATCGACTGCGCCTGGCTGTAGGCGTCCGCGACGATGGCCTGCTGCGTGCGCTCCGCGTCGGCCTTGATCTTGTCCGCGTCGGCCGTGCCCTTCGCGCGTTCGTTCGCCGCGGCCTGCTGGCGCGCCGCGATCATGCGCTTGTAGACGGAATCGGCCACCGCCGACGGGAAGTCGATGCGCGTCATCTGCAGGTCGACCAGTTGCACGCCGAACACCGCGGCCGCGCTTTCCACACTCTTCTGCGCGTCGGTTTCGATCGCCTGCTGAGCGCCGAGCGCGTCGGTGAGCGGGCGCTTCGCAAAGGCGCTCGCGAGCGCCGTGCGCGCAAGCGCGGTGATGCGCTCCTCGGCCGTCTGGGTGTTCTTCTCGTTGCTTTCGAAGAGCTTCAAAGGATCCGAGACGCGATACTTGATCACCGTGTTGACCAGCACTTCATTCTTGTCCGCCGTCGAGAAACGGTCGGCGCCGGATTCGTCGATGGTGAGCGTGCGCGTGTCGATGAGCGTAAGCGTCTGGAACGGCGGCGGCAGCTTGAAGTGCAGACCGGGGCCTTCGAGACGCGGATTGCCTTCGCCATGCGCGGCGACGACTGCGGCATGTCTTTCGTCGACGGTGAAGATCATCGACGAACCGATGAACAGCACGATGACGACGGCGACGACGAGCGCAAAGATTCGATTCATGTTCGCGCTCCTTATTGCAGGTCTTCCGACCGGCTGCGGGAACGGAACGCGTCGCGCGAGCGCAGCGGATCGCCGCCGGCATTCGCGCTCGCGCCACTGGCAGCGCTTGCCGCGCTGGCGGGTGCGGCAGCAGCCGGCGCCGACGCGCTCGCCGTGCCCTGCGCGCGCGCCTGAGGCGCTTCCGTCGCGGCGGCTGCGCCCGGCGCAACCGCTCCGCTCGCGCCTTCGGCCGCGTCCTTGGCCTGCTGTCGATTGGCTTCGACGAGCTTGTCGAGCGGCAGATAGACGACGTTATTGCCCGCCTTGCTGTCGACGAAAACCTTCGTGGTGCGCGAGTAGATCTGCTGCATCGTGTCCAGGTACATGCGTTGACGAATGACCGCGGGCGCCTTCGAGTATTCCGCGTAGACCTCCTTGAAGCGCTCCGCGTCTCCCTGCGCCTGCGTGACTTCGCGGTTGCTATAGGCGCGCGCCTCGTCGATCAGCTTGGCCGCGTCGGCCTTCGCGCGCGGCAGCAACTGATCCGCATAGGCTTGCGCGGTGTCGCGGGCGCGCTCGTTGTCCTGACGCACACGCGCCGCTTCCTCGAACGCCGACTGAACCTGTTGCGGCACCTGCACGCTCTGCACCGCGACGCCCGTCACCTGCAGACCGGTGCGATAGGTGTCGAGCGAACGCTGGATCGTTTCGATCAGACGCGCGCGCAGCGCCTCGCGATCCTTGTAGAGCATGTCGTCTGTCGTGAGGCCGCCCGCGATCTCGCGGATCGCCGATTGCGCGGCCTGCGTGACGCTGTCGTCCGCATTGACGCTGCGGAAGAGGAAGTCAGTGGGCGACTTGATCTGGTACTGCACGGCGAAGCGCACGTCGACGATATCCGCGTCGTTCGTCAGAAGCGACGCGTCGCGCACGTTGCCTTGCGACAGTGCGGTGCCGCGCCCGACTTCGACGGAACGAATCTGCGACGTATCGACGATTTCGCTCGACTGGAACGGATACGGCAGACGCCAGTGAATGCCCTGCGAGACCGTCTGACGATACTTGCCGAATTGAGAAACGACGCCGACATGCCCGTCCTGCACGACGAACACGCCGCTGCCGAGATAGATGGCGATCAACACGCCGATGACGATGCCGACACCGATCTTCGTCCCGCGGCCGTTCTCGCGGGGTGCGCCGTTGCCGGGCTTCTTGCCGAACACGCCGGCGATGCGGCGATTGAACTCGCGCCACATCTCGTCGAGATCGGGTGGACCTTCGTCCTTGCCGTTCGGGCGCTTGCCGTCTTGCGGGCGCTTCGAGTCGTTCTTCACGCCATTGCCGTCGCCCCGCCCCCAGCGCGGATCGTTGATCGAAAAGACGGCATGCACAGCTTGCCGGATAGTCCGCTCTTTGTAGTCGTTCACTCGGTGATTCACCATTAGACAGCCGGGGTCGATTCCGGGTCGATGCAATTCCGAAGCAACTTAATGTCCGTGCTCGGGGACCTTGTGATCGTCACGTTCGACAGCCTGCCGGTGGTCGTCCGGCTGCGCGTTCGTGTCGTGTGTGGCGTTTGACTCGGACTGCGTGGATTGCGTTGCGTCGGACGCCTCGTGCGAGCCCGGAAATTCGGCGAGCACGCTGGGGAGGCCCGCATCGATCTCACCGATTTCCGCCGTGGCGATTTCGGCGATGGCAGCGCGCAGCGCATCGAGCCCCTGACCCGTGCGTGCACTCAAGAAAACGCGCGAAATATTACCATACTCGTCCCTTTCAACCGCTTCGTCACGGGCCGCGAGCTCAGGCACCGCGTCGATCTTGTTGAAGACGAGAATCTGGCGAATGTTGTCCGCGCCGATGCCGCGCAACACCTCGTTCACCTGATCGATCTGATCGAGGCGCACCGCGCTCGATGCGTCGACCACATGCAGCAGCACGTCCGCGTGAATGGTTTCTTCGAGCGTGGCGCGGAATGCGGCGACGAGCTGGTGCGGCAATTCACGGATGAACCCGACCGTGTCCGACACGACGACATGCCCCGCTTCCTCGCCGAGGAAGACCCGGCGCGACGTGGTGTCGAGCGTGGCGAAGAGCTGATTGGCCGCGTACGCCTGCGCCTTCGTCAGCGCGTTGAACAAGGTGGACTTGCCCGCGTTCGTATAGCCGACGAGCGACACCGACATGGTCCGGTTGCGCACGCGCTGACGCCGCTGCGTGCCGTGCTGACGGCGCAGCTTCTCGAGCCGCGACTTGAGCGCCTTGATGCGCTCGCCGATCAGACGGCGGTCGGTTTCGAGCTGCGTTTCACCCGGGCCGCGCAAGCCGATACCGCCCTTCTGGCGTTCGAGGTGAGTCCACGCGCGAATGAGGCGCGTCGACAGATATTGCAGTTGCGCGAGCTCGACCTGCAGCTTGCCTTCGTGGCTGCGGGCGCGCTGCGCGAAGATATCGAGAATGAGGCTCGTGCGATCGACCACACGGCGATTCAGCGCGACCTCGAGATTGCGCTGCTGCGCGGGCGCGAGCGCATGATTGAAGATGACGAGTTCGACGTCGTTCGCTTCACACTGCAGGCGCAGTTCTTCGACCTTGCCGCTGCCGATGAACATCTTGGCATCGGGGCTCGAGCGGCGGCCGGTGAGCGTGACGGCGGGATGAGCGCCCGCACTTTGTGCGAGCAAGCTGAGTTCTTCCAGACTGGCTTCGAAATCGATCTTGCCGAAGTCTATGCCGACGAGCGCTGCGTTGATCAAATTGATGTATTTACGTTTTTGAAGCGACCGGCGAGTTGCTTAATGTTCGCTTTAGAAGTGGCAGATTCGCGCCGGCCGCGACGAGGTTTAGGACGGTTCAGCGTCCGGGTGGAAATTCACCGGGCGGGCAGGCACGACCGTCGAAATAGCGTGCTTATAGACCATCTGGGTGACCGTATTTCGGAGCAACACGACGTACTGGTCGAAAGATTCGATGTTGCCTTGCAGCTTGATGCCGTTGACCAAATAGATCGACACCGGCACATGCTCTTTACGCAGTGCGTTCAAAAACGGGTCTTGTAACAATTGCCCTTTGTTGCTCATAGCAAACTCCGTGTTTTTTTGCAGGTTGGAAGTATTGTGGACGAAGAAAAAGAGATCCGCCGACAATCGCTACACTATAGCCGATTTTCGCTGTTTTACGTTTTCGGGACCCCTCGGCCAAATGGCTGACGGGACCGAACCGTAAGGCTTCACGCGGTTCTCAATCCTTGTCCGCGTATGGGTTGTGACTCGACCGAAACTCTATGCGAAGTGGAGTGCCGGCGAGCCCGAAAGTTTCGCGAAAACGTCCTTCCAGATAACGCTTGTATGTCTCTGTGATCGCGTCGAGCGCGTTGCCGTGCACGACGATGATCGGCGGATTCTGCCCGCCCTGATGCGCGTAACGCAGCTTCGGCCGCACCGGCCCGCGACGCCGCGGCTGCTGGAACTCCACCGCGTCGATCAGCGCGCGCGTGAGCTTCGGCGTCGGCAGCTTCGCCATCGCGGCGGCGTAGGCGTCGTCGACCGATTTCATCAGCGCGCCGATGCCCGTCTTCTCGAGCGCCGAAACGTAGTGGAATTTAGCAAAGTCCAAAAACTTGAGCTTGCGCGTCAGGTCCGCCTTCGTGCGCTCACGCACATGCGAGTCCAGACCGTCCCACTTGTTCACGCCGACGACGAGCGCACGGCCCTGCTCGACCACGAAACCCGCGATGTGCGCGTCCTGCTCCGAGATGTCCTGCTGCGCATCGAGCAGAAGGATCACGACGTTGGCGTCCGCGATGGATTGCAGCGTCTTCACGACCGAGAACTTCTCGATCGCTTCGAACACCTTGCCGCGGCGGCGCAGGCCGGCCGTGTCGATCAAGGTGTATTTGCGGCCTTGTCGCTCGAAATCAACATAGATCGAGTCGCGCGTGGTGCCGGGCATATCGAACGCGATCACGCGCTCCTCGCCGATCAGCGTATTCACGAGCGTCGACTTGCCGACGTTCGGACGCCCGACGATCGCGATCTTGACGCCGTGCTTCGCCTTCTCTTCTTCCGTTTCTTCCGGCTGATCCTTGTACGCGATATCGAGCGCATCGTTGATCATCTCGACGACGCCGTCGCCATGCGCGGCCGAGATCGCGCGCGGATCGCCGAGACCGAGTTCGTAGAAGTCCGCCGCGACCGCCGAGTACTTCATGCCCTCGGCCTTGTTCACGACCAGAAAGAGCGGACGGCCGGTCTTGCGCAGATAGTCGGCGATCGCCTTGTCCTGCGGCGCGAGCCCGTTGCGGCCATCGACGATGAACACGACGATATCGGCCTCTTCGACCGCCTGACGCGTCTGCCGCGCCATCTCGTGCAGGATCCCGTCCTTCGCCACCGGCTCGAAACCGCCCGTGTCCACGACGAGATACGGACGTTCGCCGCCCACGCGACCTTCGCCGTAGTGGCGGTCACGGGTCAGGCCCGGCAAGTCCGCGACGAGCGCGTCGCGCGAGCGCGTCAGCCGGTTGAAAAGCGTCGATTTCCCAACATTGGGGCGCCCGACGAGCGCAATCACGGGTTTCATCTGATTTTGTTCAAGGTTGAACGCAAGGCGAACGCGGAACGGGCGGTAGAAACGTCTCGTTGCGTTCCGCTACGCCGCGCAATGGCTGCGCTTGTCGCAAATTAGCATGGATTCGGCTTGCCGCACGCGAGGCGCGTCGGTTGGCCGGATGATCGGCGGTCGTTCGCCGGTCTTGCCTCGTTCGAGGCTCATCTTGCGCGGCGCCTTCGCACGACGCGCTCGTTCTTCTACCCTGCTTTTGCAGGCGGGTTTTTTCGCGATGCGCGCGCGGCGCGACGCTTCTTTCTCGTGCGGCTCGCCGTGGCGAGCCTGCCGCGCCACCCGACTTCGACGGCGCGCTTGCTGCTTACGGCTTCGAGCGCGCGTAACGCGCCCGAAGCCTGGCTGTCACTCAGTTGCCCGGACGGAAACCGTAGAGATCGCCGTCATGCGTCTGCACGACGAGCGTGTTGCCCGCCATCACAGGCGCCGCGGTGATCGCGCTGCCGTCGGTCGGTGCGCGGCCGATGAGCTGGCCGTTTTCCGTGTTGAGGAAGTGCACGAAGCCCTGATAGTCGCCCACGACGACCGCACGGCCCAGAATGTACGGCACGCTGACACTGCGGTTCTTCAGCGTATCCGTCTTCCAGATCTGCGAACCGTCCGTCGCGCGGAACGCGTTCACGACCGACCAGTCGTCGCCCGCCGCGACGATCTGCTCGTCTTGCGCGAGGCCGCTGTCGCTCGAGAAATTCTTTTCCCACACTGGCTGGCCCGAGTTCGCATCGAAGCAGCCGATGCGGCCCTGGAACGTCACCGCGCAGGTCTGCGCGCCGACGAGTCCCGGCGCGCCGGTCACGTCGTTGATACGCTCGACTTCGGTCACGCCCTTCGGGTACGACACCGGCGCCTGCCAGTAGGCGTCGCCCGTCTGCAGGTTGATCGCCGCGAACGTGCCGCCGGGGAAGCCCGCGAGCACTGCCTGATTGCCGGCGAACGTCATGCCCGCCGCGACGCGCAGGTTCAAAGGCACGGCGCGCAACTGAAAGACCCACTTTTGCTCGCCCGTCTGCGCGTTGAATGCGATGACCTTGCCGTCGATCGTGCGCACGATCACGAGATCGTTGCCGACGAGCGGCGGCGAGACGATCTCGCCGGGCGCCGTGGCCGTCCACAGCAGCTTGCCATCGGCGCCGAGCACGTCGACCTGACCCTTCAGACCGCCCACCGCCGTGAGATTGCCGTCGCTGCCGACGCCCGCGGACAGATCGTCCTTGAGCTTGATGCGCCAGACGTCCTGACCGGTCTTCGCGTCGATCTTGGCGACGGTGCCGTTCGTGCCCGCGGCGAAGACGTAATCGCCGACCGCGACCGGCGAGAACAGATAGCGGCCCGCCTTGCCGACGCTCGCCTTCCAAGTCTGGCTGACGTTCAACACCGGCTTGAAGTCCGCGAGCGGTGTCGGCACGCGGCGTTCATCCTTGGTCGACGAGCAGGCGGCCAGCAAGACGGTCATCGCGCAAGTGAGCGGCACGGCGTAGCGTTTCAAAAAAGTCATCGGTGGACGCAACATGAATTGGTGAATTGGGTTGATCGGCGCCGACCGCCGCGTCGCTGCATCGCGACGCCGTGGCGGGCGGCTTGATTGACTGATGTGCAGGATCGATCGATACCGATTGAAACGATGCGGATCAGCCGCCGAGCGCATCGAGCTTGAACTGGATCAATTGACGCGCGGACGTGTCGTTCTCGGGCAGCGTCTCGAGCGCGACCTTGTAGGCCGCGCGCGCATCGTCGCGCTTGCCTTGCGCGGCGAGCAGGTCGCCACGTCGATCCGCGATCACGCCCTTGAACGCATCGAGCGGTTGATCCGCGAGCAGCTTGAGGCCTGCGTCGTAGTTCTTCTCGTCGAGCAGGACGAGCGCGAGACGCAGCTTCGCGATCTGCTTGTACTCGTCGTCCTTCGCGTGATCGATGGCCCATTGCAACTGCGTCTTCGCACCGGCCGTGTTGCCCGCCATGTAAAGCGATTTCGCGGCCGCGAGCGCGCTCATCTGCGCGTAACCCGTGCCGCCGAACTTGTCTTCCATGTCGGTGGCCACACGCGTGACCAGCGCCTGATCGTTGGCGTTGACTGCCTGCTGAAGATGGTCATAGAGCACCGACGCTTCGGCCGCCTGACGACGCTGCCAGAAATTCCATCCGTTGTACCCGGCCCCAATGACGAGCGCCACGAGCACAACCCACGTCGTGGTGTTACCCCATTTGGCCCACCAGGCCTTTACGCTTTCGAGTGATTCTTGTTCGTCGTGATAGCTCATCGTCCAGCTATTCCTTCCTGCGTTTCAATTCCCTCAACGAGCACCGCGCGCGATGCCGGATTTATGCGGATCCGGCCCGCGGCGAACGGCAAAATGGGCCTGTATCTCAGGCGCCCTCGTCATCGGCGGTTGCAACCATCGCATTGATTAGGTATTCGGTCAAGTCTTCCGCCGGAACGTTCACTTGCTCGTTCTTCTGGCTGTCGGAGGTTTCGTCGCCCGAACGGCGCAGCGGTTTGACGCCGATCATGCCCTGCGCGAGTTCGTCCTCGCCGAGCACGACCGCGAAGGCCGCGCCGCTTGCGTCGGCCTTCTTCATCTGTGACTTGAAGCTCGCGGACGCGCCGTCCGGGCTGCAATGCAGGATGACGTCGAGGCCCGTGTCGCGCAGACGCTCGGCAACGATGAACGCGTGCTCCGCCGCCTTTTCGCCCTGATGCACGACATACACATCCGTGCCTTCGGCTTCCGGCACGAGTTGCTCTTCCTTCAGCAACTCGAGGATGCGCTCCACGCCCATCGCCCAGCCGCACGCGGCCGTCGGCTTGCCGCCGAGCTGCTCGATGAGCGGATCGTAGCGACCGCCGCCCGCAACCGTGCCCTGGGCGCCGAGCTTGTCGGTGACCCATTCGAACACGGTAAGGTTGTAATAGTCGAGACCGCGCACGAGACGCGGATTGATCTTGAACGGAATGTTGTTCGCCTTGAGCAGACGCTGCACGCCTTCGAAGTGCTTGCGCGACGCGTCACCGAGAAAATCGACGAGCTTCGGCGCGTTCTGCGCGATCTCCTGCAACGCCGGATTTTTCGTGTCGAGCACGCGCAGCGGGTTCGTGTAGAGACGGCGTTTCGCTTCTTCATCGAGCGAATCGACATGCTTCTCCAGATACGCGATCAGTTCCTTGCGATGCGCCGCGCGCTCTTCCGCCTGACCGAGCGAATTGAGTTCGAGGCGAATGCCGGTGAGCCCGAGGTCGTCCCAGAGACGCTGGCACATCATGATGATTTCGGCGTCAGTATCGGGACCCGCGAAGCCGAGCGCTTCCACGCCGACCTGATGGAACTGGCGATAACGCCCGCGCTGCGGACGCTCGTGACGGAACATCGGGCCGACGTACCACAGGCGCTTCGGGCCGTCGTACAGCAGGTTGTGCTCGATGGTCGCGCGCACGACCGCCGCGGTGTTCTCCGGGCGCATCGTCAGATGCTCGCCGTTGAGCGCATCCGTGAAGCTGTACATCTCTTTCTCGACGATATCGGTCACTTCGCCGATACCGCGCGTGAACAACTGCGTATGTTCGACGATCGGCGTGCGGATGTTCTGATAGCCGTATGCGCGCAGCATCGACTTGACGGTGGTTTCGAAGAAGTCCCACAACGCGGCATCCTGCGGGAGGATGTCGTTCATGCCCTTCACACCGCTCAGTTTCTCGAGCCGTTTCTTCTGTTCAGTCATCTGTCTTCAAAGGGTTGCGGTGGACGTCTCTTCACGCGTGGCTGCACCTTGCCCGTAGGTGCGCTCGACATAGTCGCTGACGATTTGCTGGAACTCCTCGGCGATGCGCTCGCCGCGCAGCGTCTTCACCTTCACGCCGTCGACGAACACGGGCGCGGCCGGATTCTCGCCCGAACCCGGCAAGCTGATGCCGATGTTCGCGTGCTTCGATTCGCCCGGTCCGTTGACGATGCAGCCCATCACCGCGACGTGCATCTTTTCGACGCCGGGGTATTGGTCGCGCCAGGTGGGCATCGAGCTGCGCAGGTAAGTCTGGATTTGCGATGCGAGCTCCTGGAAGAGCGTGCTCGTCGTGCGGCCGCAGCCGGGGCATGCGATGACCATCGGCGTGAAGGAACGCAGGCCCATCGTCTGCAAAATTTCCTGGCCGACGACGACTTCGCCCGTACGCGCGC
Source organism: Caballeronia jiangsuensis (assembly GCF_046030135.1). Lineage (NCBI taxonomy): Bacteria > Pseudomonadati > Pseudomonadota > Betaproteobacteria > Burkholderiales > Burkholderiaceae > Caballeronia > Caballeronia jiangsuensis. The sequence continues at coordinate 34,533 of NZ_JAQQDB010000047.1, read as the reverse complement.
CGCCCGGTTCAGGCGTGAGCGAGATGCGAATCGTGTCGCCGATGCCTTCCTGCAGCAGCACCGAAAGCGCCGCCGTCGACGCGACGATGCCCTTCGAGCCCATGCCCGCCTCGGTCAGGCCGAGGTGCAGAGCGAAACTGCAACGCTTGGCGAGTTCACGGTACACAGCGATCAGATCCTGCACGCCGCTGACCTTGCACGAGAGGATGATCTTGTCGCGGCCGAGACCCAGTTCGACAGCGCGTTCCGCAGAGCCGATCGCCGATTGAATCAGCGCCTCGTACATGACGCTCTGCAGTTCCCACGGCGTGGAGCGCGCGGCGTTCTCGTCCATCATGCGCGCGAGCAGATCCTGGTCGAGACTGCCCCAGTTCACGCCGATGCGCACCGGCTTGTCATACTTGATCGCGGCTTCGATCATTTGCGCGAATTGCGTGTCGCGCTTCGCGCCCTGACCGACGTTGCCCGGATTGATGCGGTACTTCGACAGCGCTTCCGCGCACGCGGGATAGTCGCGCAGCAGCAGATGCCCGTTGTAATGGAAGTCGCCGACGAGCGGCACGGTCACGCCCATGCGATCCAGTTGCTCACGGACATGCGGCACGGCCGCGGCCGCTTCCGGCGTGTTCACCGTGATGCGCACGAGCTCGGAGCCGGCTTGCGCCAGTTCCTTGATCTGGATGGCGGTGCCGATCGCGTCGGCGGTGTCGGTGTTGGTCATCGACTGGACGCGCACGGGCGCGTCGCCGCCGATCGTCACGAGCTGTCCGCCCCAGCGCACATCGACCGCGTGCGATGCGCGGCGCGTCAACGGACCGCCGAAGACCGGCTCGGTCGAACAAATCTTGCTGCTGATCAGGGATTGAGCTTCGGATTGCATCGAAAAACCCTTTGGCAACCTTTTCGCCGATGCGGCGCGGGGTTGCGTGTATGGAACCTCGAACGGGCGTCGCGGCTTGCACCGTGACGCCCCTGACTTGTTCGTCGCTCAGCGAACCGATCGACCTCGCCGACTCAAGGCAGCGAGAGACGCGCGACGTTTCCGCGTGCGGACGAATAGCGTTTGGCATCGACAGGTTCGTCGTCAACCGACAACGATTCGACGCCCTTCACGTTGCCGACGGTCACCTTGAACGGCGCCTCGCCTTCCACGCGCTGCGTGCTACCCGCACGGACGAGGCCGGAATAGAGTTCCTTGCCGTCCTTGCCGCGCACGCTGAACCAGCTATCTTCCTTCACTTTCAACTCGATCGCGCCCGAGCCGCTGCCCGCGACGGCAGGCGCGGACGCCGCCGCCACCGCCGGCGCGGTCTTCGCAGCCGATGCAGGGTTCGCGGCAGCCGGCGCGCTCGCGCCCTGCACCGCCGACAACGTCGATGACGAAGCCGGCAGCGCGTTCGTGCCGAGCGGACGCGGCATCGGCTGCTCGCCGGGCGCGGCCGCCACTTCGGGCAGCGACGCTTCGCCGGTGTTCGCGGCCGCTGCCTCGTCGGGCGTCTGCGTGGACGATGCGCCCGCCGATTCGTTCGACGGCGAAGGCGATGTCGACGACAAGCCCACACCCGTGGTCGCCTTCAGGCGCGCGAGCCAGTTGTTCGATTCGCCGCCGGTATGCCACGTCACGAGCGCCGCCAGAACGACGATGATGGCCAGGACACCCCACATCCACGAGCGCTTACGGCTCGACGAATTGCCGAGCGGCACCGACACGCGACCGCGCGGCAGCCCCCCGCCCGCCGATGCCGGCACTTTCAGATTGTGCTCGATCTCGCCGCCATCGCGTCGGAAAGCCTGCGTGAAGGGCGCGGGATCGGCGCCCAGAATTTTCGCGTAACTCCGCACGATGCCAGCGGCGAACGTGCGATCGGGCAAATGACTGATATCGCCCGCTTCGAGCGCGAGCAGTTTCGTCGGCGAAACCTTGAGGCGCGCGGAGACGTCGTCGATCGACCATGCTTTCGCCTGGCGGAGCTGCGCGAGACGCGCGCCGACCGCCTGTATCGAGTCCAGAGGCCCCGCCTGGCTCGCATTCGACGCCGCCCCTTCCGCGCCGGCCTGACCGTCGTACTGACCGCCGGACCGGTTGCCGGAATGACTGCCGAAAGGCGTCGGGTGCTGCGGCTCACTCATGCCAAATTCCTCGCATCGATTCTTTCATATAGCGCTGTCGCGTTCGGTTCGAATAAACCACGTGAACGATACAACTCCGGCGCCATTGCAGACCGCTTTATAACAAAATGTTCGGCTTTTAGTGCCGTATCCCGACGCGTGCTGCGTCTTTCGCTGCGGCTTTGTTCTGTTCCGGCGCGCCGTCAGACCGCCCGCACCTCGATAGTCTTGCTGCCCGCGCGGCTCATGCGTTCGGCAAGACGCGTGCGATCCTGCACCGCGCCCGCGAGCTGGCCGCAGGCGGCGTCGATGTCGTCGCCGCGCGTCTTGCGCACAGTGGTGACGACACCCGCGTCCATCAGAACCTGCGCGAATCGCTTGATCTGCTCGTTCTTGGAGCGCGTCAGGCCCGATTCCGGGAACGGATTGAACGGAATGAGGTTGAATTTGCACGGCACGTCGCGCGTCACCGCGAGCAGTTCGCGCGCATGCGCCTCGGTGTCGTTGACGCCGTCGAGCATGCAATATTCGAACGTGATGAAGTCGCGCGGCGCGACCTTCAAGTAACGCTGACACGCGGCCATCAATTCGCGCAGCGGGTACTTTTTGTTCAGCGGCACCAGCATGTCGCGCAACGGGTCGTTCGGCGCGTGCAGCGATACGGCCAGCGCCACGGGCAGATCGGCGGCCAGACGGTCCATCATCGGCACGACGCCGGAGGTGGACAGCGTCACGCGGCGGCGCGAGAGGCCATAGGCGTTGTCGTCGAGCATGAGGCGCATGGCCGGCACGACGGCGTCATAGTTGAGCATCGGCTCGCCCATGCCCATCATCACGACGTTCGTGACGACGCGCTCGCCCTTGCCAGGCCCGCCGACTTCGCGCCCCAGCGACTTGCGCAGCGCGAATTCCGCCATGCGCAACTGGCCGATGATTTCGCCGGTAGTCAGGTTGCGGGAAAAGCCCTGCTTGCCGGTGGAACAGAACCGGCAGTTCACCGCGCAACCCGCCTGCGAGGACACGCACAGCGTGCCGCGCGTTTCTTCGGGGATGAACACGGTTTCGACCGCGTTGCCGTTGCCGACGTCGATCAGCCACTTGCGTGTACCGTCGGTGGAAACGTGGTCGCTGATGATGTCGGGCATCGCCATATTGGCGCGGCCCTTGAGTTTTTCGCGTAGCGACTTCGCGAGATCCGTCATGCCGTCGAAATCGTCGGCACCGTATTGGTGGATCCAGCGCTGCAATTGCTTGGCGCGAAACGGCTTTTCGCCCAGGCTCGCGCAATACGCGGTCAGCCCGGCGGCGTCCAGATCGAGAAGATTGACGGTGGTGCTGCTCGTCATGTCGAGTTCTGCCATTTCAGATTGCGAAGTCCGGACTGTGTCGTCCGGGACCGTTCGCGCCAATTCCTGCGTCTTTCAACTGCTTGTTTCTGCGTCGAGGCGCGATGCGCGCGACGGCCAACAGACCGACGCGCATTCCAACGCGAAAATTAACGCGAGTAGACGTTCACTTCCGGGAAGAAGAACGCGACTTCCTGGCGCGCCGTTTCAGCAGCGTCCGAACCATGCACGGCGTTCGCGTCGATGCTGTCGGCGAAGTCGGCGCGGATCGTGCCCTTGTCCGCCTTCTTCGGATCCGTCGCGCCCATCAGGTCGCGGTGCTTGGCGATTGCGTTTTCGCCTTCCAGGACCTGAATCACGACCGGGCCGGAAATCATGAATTCCACGAGGTCCTTGAAGAACGGACGCGCGGCGTGAACAGCGTAGAACTTTTCTGCGTCGGCGCGCGACAGATGAACCATGCGCGACGCAATGATCTTGAGACCTGCGTTCTCGAAACGGCTGTAGATCTGGCCGATAACGTTCTTTGCTACTGCGTCCGGCTTGATAATCGACAGGGTGCGCTCGATCGCCATGAAAAACTCCAAAAAATGAACGGTTTACGGATTAAAACGAATCGACAATTGTAGCACGAAGCAAGGTATGATTGCGATTGAAACCTTACGGCACCGTAAGAATCAAACCCTGCGAGGACTTAAACGTCCGGACGGCCGAATCAGCCTTTGGAACTATTGAAATCGGCGCGCGCCGGGGCCATATTGGAGCCGAACGCTGCATTGCAACGGGAACCGCGCCTTCAGGCTGGCGCGGCAAAGCGGTCCTAATACTGGCTTAAGTCCGCGCACCTTATCATTCGTGTGTGACGGATGTCGCGGGAAGACCGAACGACAGACAATTGGAGCAAGGAGAAACCATGAACGAATCACCCTACAGCTTTGGCCGTAATGGCAGCGTCACCTCGGTCGAGGTACGCAACCGCGTGCTGCGCAACACCTACTGGCTGCTCGCGCTCTCGATGGTGCCGACGGTGCTCGGCGCGTGGGTCGGCGTCGCGACGGGCTTCTCGCTGTTCGCGGCCACCAGCCCGGCGATGAGCTTCATCGCGTTCCTCGCGATCGCGTTCGGTTTCATGTTCGCCATCGAGAAAACCAAGGAAAGCGGGATGGGCGTGGTCGTCCTGCTCGGCTTCACGTTCTTCATGGGCCTGATGCTCTCGCGCCTGCTGAGCTTCATTCTGGGCTTCTCGAACGGGCCGCAGCTCATCATGATGGCGTTCGGCGGCACAGGCGTGATCTTCGCCGCGATGGCGACCATCGCCACCGTCAGCAAGCGTGATTTCTCGGGTCTCGGCAAGTTTCTGTTCATGGGCGTGATCGTCATTCTGCTCGCCGCGTTCGCGAACATCTTCCTGCAGTTGCCGGCCCTGATGATGACGATCTCCGTGCTCGCCATCGTGATCTTCTCGGCGTACATGCTGTTCGACGTCCAGCGCGTGGTGAATGGCGGCGAGACGAACTACATCAGCGCGACGCTCGCGATCTACCTCGACCTGTACAACGTGTTCACGAACCTGCTGGCGCTGCTCGGCATTTTCGGCGGCAACCGCAACTAAGCTTCGGTTCTTGCCGGGGCAATAAAAAAACCGGCCTTCGGGCCGGTTTTTTTGCGTCTGCTTCGTTCGAATCAATCACGCTCGAACAAAGCGATCGACTCGACGTGCGACGTGTGCGGGAACATGTTCACCACGCCCGCGCCCTTCATCCGATAACCGGCTTCGTGCACGAGCAGGCCGGCGTCGCGCGCGAGCGTCGCCGGGTTGCACGACACATAGACGATGCGCTCCGGCAACGGCCCATCGCCGGACTGAGCGATGTCCGCGAGCGCCTTCGAAACGGCGAGCGCGCCTTCGCGCGGCGGATCGATGAGAAATTTGTCGAATTGACCGAGCGCGCGCAGGTCGGCGGCGGTGACTTCGAACAGATTGCGGCACGCGAACGACGTGTGCCCGTCGACGCCATTCGCCTTCGCGTTCTCCAGCGCGCGGGTGGTCAGCGCCTCGCTGCCTTCGATTCCGACGACTTCGCGCGACACGCGGGCGAGCGGCAGCGTGAAATTGCCGATACCGCAGAACAGATCCAGCACGCGATCCGACCTTTGCGGTGCAAGCAGGCTGAGCGCGCGGCTCACCAGCACACGATTGATCTGGTGATTCACCTGCGTGAAATCGGTCGGCTTGAACGGCATGCGGATATCGAATTCCGGCAGCGTGTAAGCCAGTTCGCGATCCAGCGGATAAAACTGATAGACGGTGTCCGGCCCCTTCGGCTGGAGCCACCATTGAACGTCGTGTTCGTCGGCGAAGGTGCGCAGCAGCGCTTCGTCGGCTTCGGTCAGCGGCTCCAGAATGCGCAACACGAGCGCCGTCACGTCCGACCCGACCGCGAGTTCGATCTGCGGCATGCGGTCCCGAATCGACAACCCCGCCACCAGATGACGCAGCGGCACGAGCATCGCGGAAACGTGCGGCGGCAGCACTTCGCAGCTCGTCATATCGGCGACATAGCTGCTCTTGCGCTCGTGAAAGCCGACCAGCACGCCGCCCTTCTTTTCGACGTGCCGCACGGTCAGGCGCGCGCGATAGCGATAGCCCCACGACGGTCCGTGAATCGGCCGGAACATGGTTTCCGCGCGCAGCTTCGAAAGATGTTGCAGGCTGTCCTCGAGCACGCGCTGCTTCACCGCGATCTGCGCGCGCACGTCGAGATGCTGCATCGAGCAGCCGCCGCAGACGCCAAAAAACTGGCACTTCGGCTTCGCGCGGATCACGCTCTCGCGCAACACGCTCACCACCTGCGCCTGCTCGAAGCTCGGCTTCCGCCGAAAGCTCGAATAGCTCACTCGTTCGCCCGGCAGCGCGCCTTCGACGAAGATGACCTTGCCCGGCTCACCGTTCTCGTTGACCGTGCGGCCTACGCCGCGCGCTTCCATATCGAGCGACTCGATTTCGAGCTCGGGCGCGACAAAGTCGGGATCGGGCGTAACGAACTTCGCCGGCGCGGCGCGGCGGCGATTCTGGGTTTTGCGAGCGGCTTCAGACACCTGCGTACTTCCTGGCTAACGAATTGGCAAAGGCGAGATTGTAGACGAACGTCGCGACGACGCCGCGCCTAGTTCCCGAACGCCGCGAGATACTCGGCCCAATGCGGCGACGATTCCTGCGCGAGCGCGTTCTTCACGAAGTTGATTTCGTCGGCGTACTCGCCGGGCGTGAAGCCGCCGCGCATCATCTGAAAACGACAGTACATCAGATACGTATTGACGACATCGGTCTCGCAGTAATTGCGGATTTCGTCGATCTGTCCGTCGCAATACGCGTCCCAGACCTTGCCGCCGTCCATGCCGAGCTTGCCGGGAAAGCCGCACAGCTTCGCGAGCGCATCGAGCGGCGCGTTGGCGCGCGCCTGATACATCGCGAGCACGTCCATCAGGTCGATGTGCCGCATGTGATAGCGGCTGATGTAGTTGTTGAACTTGAATTCGCGGTCGTCCTGACCGAGATCCCAGTAACGCGGCGCGGCGATGCCGTGCACCAGCGCGCGGTAATGAAGCACGGGCAGATCGAAGCCGCCGCCGTTCCACGACACGAGTTGCGGCGTGTACTTCTCGATCACACGATAGAACGACTGGATGAGCGCGGCCTCGCCATCGGCGGTCGTGCCGAGCGAGCGCACGCGAAAGCCGCTGTTGTCGCGAAACACGCAGGAAATCGCCGCGACGCGCTGCAGATGATGCGGCAGAAAGTCGTTGCCGACGCGCTCGCGGCGCGCCTCGAACGCATGCTCGGCCACCTCGCGGTCGGAAAGATCGTCGGGCAAATCTTCGAGACGGCGAATGCCGTCGACATCGGGGATCGTTTCGATGTCGAAAACAAGAATCGGTGTCATTGAATCCTGGAACGCGACGCCCTGCCGGTGCCGGGCGTCGTCAAAGCGTTAAAGCACGGCGTCCTTGCGAACGCCGTTGGAGGCGAAAAAGCGCTTGAGCCGCACGAGCGCCTCTTGCTGGATCTGGCGCACACGCTCGCGCGTGAGACCCATTTCGTCGGCGAGTTCTTCGAGCGTCGCGGGCTCGATATGGTTCAACCCGAAACGCCGCTCGATCACGTGCCGGTGTTTGTCCGACAGGCGCGACAGCCACAGGCGCGTGAGCGATTCGAGCTCGCGATGCTGCACTTCGGCATCCGGCGACTGACTCTGGTCGTCGGAGAGAAGATCGAGCAGGCTGCTGCCCGGATCGAGGTCGAGCGGCGCGTCGAGTGAAGCCGTGTGCTCGTTGAGCGCGAGGATATCGGTGACTTCCTCCGGCGTCTTGCCGGTGAGATACGCGATATCGTCGATGCTCGCGTCGCGCCGCTCGGGCGCGACGCTGTCGTTCGAATTGGCGGAATTTTTTTCCAGATGGCGCTTCGCGCGCAGCACCTGATTGAGTTCGCGGATCACGTGCACCGGCAGCCGCACCGTGCGCGCCTGGTTCATGATCGCGCGCTCGATGCTCTGGCGGATCCACCAGGTGGCGTAGGTCGAAAACCTGAAGCCGCGCGTCGGATCGAACTTCTCGATGGCGTGCATGAGGCCGAGGTTGCCTTCCTCGATCAGATCGAGCAACGGCACGCCGCGATTCAAATATCCCTTCGCGATGCTGACGACGAGCCGCAGATTGCGCTCGATCATCACCTGCCGCGCCTCGAATTCCCCCGCCTTCGCAAGGCGCGAATAGCGCTGCTCTTCCTCGACGGTAAGCAGCGGCTTCACGCTGATGCGGTTCAGGTAATGCTGAATGGTGTCGGCCGTGAGTTCGGCCTGCAAAAGCGAGCGGAAATCGTCCGCGTCAGGGGCGGAATCGTTTGCGCCTTCACCCGGTTCGTCGCTGCCCTTTGCCCGGCTGCCGCCTTCCTCCTCGGAGTCGACCTCGACATCGACGTTATCGATGTCGTCATCATGAGTCGAAGCACCGTCCTCCACCGACACTTGCAAAGGTCGGCTGATCTTCTCAGTCTCGGCTTGCGGCAGGCGGCGCTTCGTTTTTGGCATGATGGTTTCGCTTTATTGCGGCGGCAAATACTTCAGTGGGTCAACAGGTTTTCCCTGCCGGCGAACTTCGAAATGCAACATCACGCGGTCCGAATCGCTGTTCCCCATCTCAGCGATCTTCTGCCCTTTAGTTACCGCGTCCCCTTCTTTTACCATCAAAGCGCGATTATGTGCGTACGCGGTGAGAAAAGTCGCGTCATGTTTGATGATAATGAGATTGCCGTAGCCGCGCAGCCCATTTCCGGAGTAAACCACTCGTCCGTCCGCCGACGCGTTGACCGGATCTCCCGCCGCACCGCCAATATTCAAACCCTTGTTCTTCGCGTCATCGAACGTACCGAGGATCGGTCCGCGCGCAGGCCAGATGAACGCCGGCTGGCCCGTGGGCGCCGTCGCGTTCGCATCCGCGCCAGGCACACCCGGCACGCCCGGCGCCGATGCCATGCCGGCCGCCGCACCTGCTGTTCCGGGCGCGGCGCCCATGCCCGAATTCGCACCGTAATACGGCGGCTGCGCGGTCGCGCCCGGCTGCGGCGTCGCAGAGCCGGTCGCGCCGTTGAGCGGCTGCGTCTGCACGCCGCCGCCCACGATCGGCGCAGTGGCCACGCCGGGCGTCGCCGCCGCGAGATTCGCGCCCGGAGGCGCCACGCGCATCAGCTGGCCGACTTCGATCTGATTCGGGTTGGTCAGGTTGTTCCACGTCGCGATATCGTGATAATTCTGACCGTTTTCCAGTGCGATCCGATATAGGGTGTCGCCCGGTTTTACACGGTAATAGCCCGGCGGCGGCGGACCGTTGTCCGGCGTCTGGGCCGCCGTCGTGCCGATGGGCGCGCCCGTTCTGTCGACGACCGGCGCCATGTCCATGCGCGTCGAACACGCCGCCAGCGCGGACAACGCCAGCACACACACGCCGCGCTGCGCCGCGTTCAGGCGTTGGCCTGCACTTCCTTCTTGCAAAGCACGCAGGATACTCATCGGGTCAAATCACTCCGGATTTTAAAGGTACAAAAAAGACGCGATCGAGCTGCTCTTCCCGCCATTGCGTCGCCGACACGCGCGTGACGAGCGTCAGCACCTGCGACTGCGCGGCCTGCGATCCGACCGGCGCAACGAGCTTGCCGCCCACCGCCAGTTGATCCAGCAGAGCCTGCGGCACGTCGAGGCCCGCGCAGGCGATCACGATTGCGTCGAAGGGCGCGGCCGCGGGCAAGCCCAGGCGGCCGTCGCCGTAATGCAGTCTGATGTTCGGCACGCGCAACGGCCGAAGGTTGAGCTTCGCGCGCTCCGACAGCGGGCGCACACGCTCGATCGAATAAACCTCTGTGGCGACCTGGGACAGCACGGCCGCCTGATAGCCGCAACCTGTGCCGATCTCCAGCACCTTGCTCAATGCCCGCCCCGTCGCGACCAGCTCGATCATGCGGGCCACGACGGACGGCTTCGAGATGGTCTGGTGATGACCTATGGGCAGCGCGGCATCTTCGTAAGCCTGCGCGGCGAGCCCCGGATCGACGAACATGTGGCGCGGCACCACCGACATCGCATTGAGCACGCGCGGATCGGTCACGCCGTTCGATCGCAGCCGTTCGACCATACGCTCGCGCACCCGTTCCGACGTGAGCGTCTGCGTGCTCGCCAGCGCGACATTGGGCGCGCCTTTTTTCGGCGCGGTGGCGGTGGCGTTCAGGTCGCGCTCGGCGGGACGCGCCGCCGGGCGCAAGGCGCTCGTGCGCGGGGCGTGAGATGCATGATGCGTCGTCGCGTTTTTGCTCGCGGACGGAACCGGTTTCGCGCCAGTTGCGGGCTTCGCGCCGGAACGCGCCGGAAAAACCGAAGTGGCCGGCTTTGCGGACGCCGCCGCCGTCGCGGGATTCTTCATCGGTGCGCTCGCTGCGCGCGATGGTCCCGGCTTGGCGGGTTGCGCGGGCGTCGACGACTTGAGCGCTGAAACGGCGGCTTGCTTGCCGCGCGGATCCTGCGGACGGTTCGCGGACTTGCGCGGCTCGCGAACCAGATCCGCGAGCGCCAGCGGAAAGCGCTTGGCGCGCTCGTCGCTCATGTGCGACCGCTCCCGGCCCGCGCCCATTCGCGCGTCTCGGCCATGAGCTTCGTATGAGTCAGATCGAGTTGCAGCGGCGTGATCGAAACGAAGCCGTTCGCGACGGCGTGGAAATCGGTGCCTTCGCTCGCGTCGAGTGCATCGCCCGACGGGCCGATCCAGTAGATCGGGTTGCCGCGCGGATCGCTCTGGCGAATCACCGGCTGCGAAGGATGACGCTTGCCGAGGCGCGTCACGGTCCATGCGCCGAGCTGATCGTACGGCAGGCTCGGGATGTTCACGTTCAGCAACGGATGGCCCGGCATCGGATGTTCGAGAAAATGCGCGACGATCTCGGCTGCGACGCGCGCCGCGTCTTCGAGATGAAGCCAGTCGCGCCCGACGAGCGAAAACGCGATGGCGGGAATGCCGAACATGAAGCCTTCGGTGGCCGCCGCGACCGTGCCCGAGTACAGCGTGTCCTCGCCGACGTTCTGCCCGTTGTTGATGCCCGACACGACGAGATCCGGCTGATGCTCGAGCATGCCGGTGAGCGCGATGTGCACGGAATCGGTCGGCGTACCGTTCACGAAGTTGAAACCGTTGGGCGCCTGATGAACGCTCAAGGGCCGCGACAGCGTAAGCGAGTTGGACGAGCCGCTGCAGTTCTGCTCGGGCGCCATCACCGTCACTTCGCCGAGCGGCTGCAGGACCTCGTGCAGCACATTGATGCCGCGCGCCAGATAACCGTCGTCGTTGCTGAGTAGGATTCGCATCCGACGATTGTAACCGAGGAAAGTGGCGCGACGACGACTCGAAAGCTCGCTCCCGACGACGTCGCTGCCCTACACTGAGCCCACTTCAACGCTTTGCACGAGACCCGGACAAGGAGACGCGATGCGCGCCGTACGATGCAACCAACACGGACTACCCGACACCCTTTCTATCGAAACGCTGGCCGACCTGCATCCGGAAGCGGGCGAAGTCGTCATCGACGTGAAAGCGGCGAGTGTGAACTTCCCCGACGTGCTCATCATCCAGAACAAGTACCAGTTCAAGCCGCCGCTGCCGTTCACGCCCGGCGCGGAGTTCGCGGGCATCGTGCGCGAGGTGGGCGCGGGCGTCACGCGCCTGTCGCCAGGCATGCGCGTGGCCGCCTATACCGCGCAAGGCGCGTTCGCCGAACAGGCGCGCGCGAAGGAAGCGGATTGCATCGTTTTGCCCGATGACGTCGATCTAGCCGACGCCGCCGCGTTCACGCTCGCGTACGGCACGTCGTATCACGCGCTCGTCGATCGTGGGCAACTCAAGGCCGGCGACACGCTACTCGTGCTCGGCGCGGCCGGCGGCGTCGGTATTGCGGCTATCCAGATCGGCAAGATCGTCGGCGCGCGCGTGATCGCGGCGGCATCGAGCGCGGAGAAGCTCGCGTTCTGCCGCGAGCATGGCGCGGACGAGGTCATCGACTATGCAAAAGAAGACTTGCGCGAGCGCGTCAAGGCGCTGACCGGCGGCAACGGGCCGGATGTCATTTTCGATCCCGTCGGCGGCGCGTATGCGGAACCCGCGTTTCGAAGCATCGGCTGGCGCGGACGGTATCTGGTCGTCGGCTTCGCGAACGGCGAGATTCCGAAGCTGCCGCTCAATCTCGCGCTGCTGAAAGGCGCGAGCATCGTGGGCGTGTTCTGGGGCGGTCACATGCAGCGCGAACACGCGATCGCCGATCAGGAATTCGCGGCGATGGTCGGCTGGATCAAGGCGGGCAAGCTGCGCCCCGTCGTCACGAAACGCTATTCGCTCGATGACACCCCACGCGCCCTCGACGACATGATGAATCGGCGCGTGACCGGCAAGATCGTGATCGAGCCGTGATGCACACGCGTCAGAGCTTCTCGGTTTCCCCGCTTTTCGGCTGCCACTTCATGAGCCGTCGCTCGACCAACGCGACGAGGCCGTCGAGCACCAGCGCAAACGCGGTCAGCACGAGGATGCCCGCGAACACCGTGTTGATGTCGAAGGTGCCTTCGGCCTGCAGAATCAGATAGCCGACGCCGCGCGCCGAGCCGAGATACTCACCCACCACCGAGCCGACGAACGCGAGCCCCACCGACGTATGCAGGCTGGAAAACACCCAGCTCGTCGCGCTCGGCAGATAGACGTATCGCAGCAACTGCTTGCGATTCGCGCCGAGCATGCGCGCGTTGGCGAGCACGACCGGGCTCACTTCCTTCACGCCCTGATAGACGTTGAAGAACACGATGAAAAACACGAGCGTCACGCCGAGCGCGACCTTCGACCAGATGCCGAGCCCGAACCACACCGCGAAGATCGGCGCGAGAATCACGCGCGGCATCGAGTTGGCGGCCTTGATGTAGGGATCGAGGAGCGCGCTCGTCATAGGCGCGAGCGCGAGCCACAGCCCCACGCCGAGCCCGAACACGGTGCCGACGACGAACGCCAGCACGGTTTCGATCAGCGTCACCCAAAGATGGATGTAAATCTCGCCGCCCGTGAACCACTCCCAGATACGCACGAGCACCTTCTGCGGCTCGCCGAAAAAGAACGCGGCCTTGTTGGCGTCGTCGAAATAGAAAGGCGGCAGGAGCGTCGGGCTCGTCAGCGCGTACCACAGCACGAAGCACGCGAGCAGCAACAGCCATTGCCACACGATGAGATTCGCTCGATTCGGGCGCAGCTTGTTCCACATGATCGTATTGTCTTATTCAGCGGCGGGCTTCAGTTGCTGCTGATAGCCCTTCAACACTTCCTCGCGCAGCACGCCCCAGATCTGCGCATGCAGTTCGACGAAGCGCGGATGCGAGCGGATCTCGGCGACATCGCGCGGGCGCGGCAGGTCGATCACGAATTCGCCGATCGGATGCGTGCCCGGCCCCGCCGCCAGCACGACGACGCGGTCGGACATCGAGATCGCCTCGTCGAGATCGTGCGTGATGAAGAGCACGGCCTTGCGCTTCGCGGCCCACAGGTCGAGCAACTCGTTTTCCATCAACTGGCGCGTTTGAATGTCCAGCGCGGAGAACGGCTCGTCCATCAGGATGATGTCGGGATCGAGGATGAGCGTCTGCGCCATCGCGACGCGTTTTCTCATGCCGCCCGACAGTTGATGCGGATAGCGATCGCCGAAGCCGCCGAGACCCACGCGCTTTAACCACTCCTCGCCGCGCGCATCGGCTTCGGCCTTCGGCACGCCCCGGAACACGAGGCCGGCCGTCACGTTGTCGAGCGCCGAGCGCCACGGCATCAGGGCATCGGCCTGGAACATGTAGCCCGCGCGCCGGTTGATGCCCTTCAGCGTTTCGCCGAACACGCTCACCGTGCCCGACGAAGGTTCGAGCAGCCCCGCCGACACGTTGAGCAGCGTGGACTTGCCGCAGCCGGTCGGCCCGACGACGGAGACGAACTCGCCCGGCGCGATGGCAAGGCTCGTATCGCGGACCGCGGTATAGCGGTCCTTGCGATTCTCGCGCGAGGAGAACGTGCAGGTGACATCCGCGAGCGCGAGCGCATGTTTCGAAATCGACGACATCGATCAGACCTTGACGGAGGCGAGCGCCTTCTTGACGAAGTCGTTGGTCCAGGTCTTCGACAAGTCGATCGGCTTGCCCTTCACGGTTTCGTCGAAGGCTTGCAGCGTCTTGAGCGAGGTCGCGGGACCGTCCGCGGGCATCAGGCCGTCCGGCGACAGCGCTTCCCTCACGTGCTGCCACGAGTCGAGATAGAGCGCGCGATCGCCGAGCAGATAGCTTTCCGGCACGGTCGAAATCAGATCCTTGCCCGATGCCGCCTGCAGCCACTTCAGCGCGCGCACCATCGCGTTGGTGAGCGCCTGCGTCGTGTTCGGGTTCTTCGTGATGAAACTCTGCGATGCGTACAGGCAGCCCGCCGGCATGTTGCCGCCGAACACCTTCACGGTATCCGCGAGCGTGCGCGTGTCGGAGACGATGCGGATATCGCCCGCGCGATCGAGCTTGGTCATCACCGGATCGAGATTGGCGATGGCGTCGATCTGGCCGGATTGCAGCGCTGCGATCGCGCCCGCTCCCGCGCCCACGCCGATGAACGACACGTCGCTCGCCTTCAGCCCGGCTTGCGCGAGCACGAAGCTCGCCATGATCGAGGTCGACGAGCCCGGCGCCGTCACGCCGATCTTCTTGCCCTTCAGATCCGCGACCGACTTGTAGTTCGGCATCGTTTTCTTCGACACCGCGAGGACGATCTGCGGCGCGCGTCCCTGAAGCACGAACTCGCGGAAGTACTGATTCTTCGCTTGCAGCAGGAGCGTGTGCTCGAACGCGCCGGACACCACGTCCGCGCTGCCGCCGACGGCCGCCTGCAGCGCCTTCGCGCCGCCCGCGAAATCGGCGATTTCGACGTCGAGCCCTTCGTCCTTGAAGTAGTTGCGGCGCTCCGCGATCGTGAGCGGCAGATAGTAGAAGAGATTCTTGCCGCCGACCGCGATCGATACCTTCGTCTGCTCCGGCTTCGTCTGCGCAAACGCGAGCGGCATGGCGGACCACGCCCCGGCCGCAATCGCGGCGCCGCTCGCGATGAACGTTCTGCGTTTCATCGTGTTTCGTCTCCTTGGAATTCTTGTTGTCTGCGCGCGCGTCAAATCACTTTGGCCGCCCGCAGCCGCGCAATATCGTCGGCATCATACCCGAGCGTTTGAAGTACTTCATCCGTGTGTTCACCGAGTTGCGGACCGAGCCAGCGCGTTTCGCCCGGCGTGTCCGAGAGCTTCGGCGTGACGTTCGGCAGCGTGATGTCTCGGCCGTCCTGCCACGGAAAGCGCTGCAGCATCTGGCGCGCGATGTATTGCGGATCGGTGAACATGTCGGCGACGCTGTAGATGCGCCCGGCCGGCACGTCGGCGGCGTTGAGCACGGCGAGCGCCTCGTCGATGCTGCGCGTCGCGAGCCACGCGGCGATGGCGTCGTCGATTTCCTGCGTGCGCGGCACGCGGCCGTCGTTCGATGCGAGCGCGGGATCGTCCGCGAGGTCCGCGCGATCGATCGCGTTCATGAGGCGCTTGAAGATCGGATCGCTGTTGCCGCCGATCACGATGCTGCCGTCGCGGCACGGGTACGTGTTCGACGGCACGATGCCCGGCAGCGATGCGCCGGTGCGTTCGCGCACCATGCCGTACACGCCGTATTCCGGGACCACGCTTTCCATCATGTTGAAGACGGCTTCGTACAGCGCGACATCGACGACCTGCCCCTTGCCGCCATTCACCTGCCGATGATGCAGCGCCATCAGCGCGCCGATCACGCCGTGCAGCGCCGCGATCGAATCGCCGATGGAAATGCCGATACGCGGCGGCGGCAAATCCGGGTAGCCGGTGATGTGCCGCAAGCCGCCCATCGATTCGGCGATCGCGCCGAAGCCCGGCCGGTCGCGATACGGCCCGGTCTGGCCGTAACCGGACAGCCGCACCATCACGAGACCGGGATTCTCGGCGGACAGCACTTCGTAGCCGAGTCCGAGCTTTTCGAGCAGACCGGGCCGGAAATTCTCGACAACGATATCGGCTTCCTTTGCCAGGCGGCGCACGATCTCCTTGCCTTCCTCGGCCTTGAGATTCACCGTCACCGATTTCTTGTTGCGCGCCTGCACCGCCCACCAGAGCGACGTGCCGCCCACCTCGGGATAAAGCTTGCGCCACTTGCGCAGCGGATCGCCGCCGTTCGGGTCTTCGATCTTGATGACATCGGCGCCGAATTCGCCCATGAAGCGCGCGGCCAACGGGCCGGCGATGAGCGTGCCCAGCTCCAGCACCTTGACGCCGGCGAGTGGTCCCGTCGTTGCGTTCATGGCTGCGTCTCCTATTTTTTGCTGATTTTTTTAAAGCGGTATGTCGAGCGGCTTGAAACGTGGCGTGCCGTCGGCGAGCGTCTCGTTGAACATTTGCGCGGGACGCACCCACAAGCCGCGTTCGTGCGGCCACAGATGTTCGTAGACGATCATCGCTTCCTCGGTTTCCGAGTGCCGCGCGACGCCGATCACGCGATAAAGACCGCCCTTGTAGTGACGGTGGGTCGCGAGCGCGAGAGCTTCGGTTTCTGTCATCGGTATGGTGTCCTGCTGATGGTCGCGTTCAGACCGAGCGGCGATCGAGCATCGCGCGCGCGATCGTGCCCGCATCGACATATTCGAGCTCGCCGCCGACGGGCACGCCGCGCGCGAGCCGCGTCACCTTCAGCCCTTTCGACTTGAGCGTCTGCGCGAGATAGTGCGCGGTCGCCTCGCCTTCGTTCGTGAAGTTGGTGGCGAGCACGACTTCCTGCACCACGCCGTCGAGGGCGCGACCGATCAGGCGCTCGAAGTGGATCTCCTTCGGCCCGATGCCGTCGAGCGGACTCAAGCGCCCCATCAGCACGAAATAGAGCCCGCGATACGTGAGCGTCTGCTCGAGCATGATCTGATCGGCAGGCGTTTCGACGACGCACAGCAAGGCCGGATCGCGTTCCTCGTCGCTGCAGACTTCGCAGATTTCAGCTTCGGTGAAGGTGTTGCACTTCTCGCAGTGCTTCAGATGCTCGGTCGCGAACAGGAGCGACGCGCCGAGCTTCTCGGCGCCCGCGCGGTCGTGCTGCATCAGGTGATACGCCATGCGCTGCGCCGACTTCGGTCCGACGCCGGGCAGCGCGCGCAGCGCCTCGACAAGCGCCGACAGGGCGGAAGGTTGTTTCATGTGTCCTCATGACGCGCCGGATTCGCTTCGGCGCGCGCGATTTAGAACGGCAGCTTGAAACCCGGCGGCATCGGCATGCCGGCCGTCATGCCGCTCATCTTCTCTTGCGTGGTGGCCTCGGCCTTGCGCACGGCGTCGTTGAACGCGGCAGCGACGAGGTCTTCCAGCATGTCCTTGTCGTCGGCGAGCAGGCTCGGGTCGATGGACACGCGCTTGACGTCGTTCTTGCAGGTCATCGTCACCTTCACGAGACCGGCGCCGGACTGGCCCTCGACCTCGATCAGCGCGAGCTGATCCTGCATCTTCTTCATGTTTTCCTGCATCTGCTGAGCCTGTTTCATCAGCCCGGCGAGTTGGTTCTTCATCATGGTTCGGCTCCTTACTGGAAAACGTGTGGCGAAAGCGCACGCGATACGCGCGCTCGGAATTCAATGGCTAAGCGCGGCGTCGATTCATGACGGGTTCGCGCCCGATGCGGAGATCGGCTTGATCGAACCCTGCACGATGCTCGCGCCGAAATCGCGGATCAGCGATTGCACGAACGGATCCTGCTTGATCTCCTGCTCGGCCTCTTGCTGGCGTCGCGCGCGGTCGGCGGCATCGAGCGCGGCGGCGGTGCGGCGCACGGGCGCGACGCTCACGCTGACTTCGATCGCGCGGCCGAGCTTTTCGGCGAGCGCGGCCTTGAGCTTCGTGACGTGCGAGACATCGGTGTACATCTGCACCGCGACCGCGAGCGTGACGGAATTCGCGTCGCAGGCGGTCAGTTCGCTGTTGAACGCCAACTGATACGCGACGCCCTTCAACGGCAGATCGACGGCAAGCGCGGGCCATTCGACCGACACGCCGAGCGCATCGAGCGGCACGGCGGGCGGCAGCGGCGTCATGTCGATGACGGGCGCAGGCTTCGCTACCGGCTCGGCGTTGAAGCGCATGTCGTCGGGACCGCTGTCGAAGGCGGGCACGAAGCCGTCGTCGGGCGGCATGAAATACTCGTCGTCCGATCCTGCCGGCGGATAGTCGTCGGGCGGCATGTCCTCCCACGGCGGCACGACGCCAGACTTTGCGGCGGCGGGTTTGGACTCGGCCGCCACAGGCGCTGCCGGTGCTGCCGGCGCGCGACGAGGCGTGGGCACCGGAACTTGCGCAGCCGGTTTCGCGACGGGTTTGGGCGCTGCCGCAGCCGGTGCACCGCGTACGCTCCGATCGGATGAAAGACGCATGCCGGCGCTACGCAGCACGTCGAGCGCAGCGCTCGCGCCGCTTGCGCCACGCGACGTCGCGGACTCGGATGCGCGCGCAGCTTGAGGCGCGGCTTCTTCCACGGTTTGCCGCACGGCGCTCGGCACCGGCGCAGGCTTCGCAGGCACGACAGGCTCGCTCGTTTCGATGGGCGGCGCGGGCTTCGCGCTTTCGATCGCGGGCGTCTCTTTCGCCTTGACGACGACGGTTTCCACGGGCGGCGGCGACGCTTTCGCGACAGGCGCAGGCGCAATCGTCCGTTCCGCCATTGCGCCCGCGAGCGCCGCCGTGCGCACGGGCTTCGCGCTTGCCGGCGCGCTGACGGCCACACCGCCGCCCGGCCCGCCCGCCGGTTCGAAGGCGAGCATGCGCAGCAGCGTCATCGTGAAGCCGGCGTATTCGTCGGGGGCAAGGCCGAGCTCGCCGCGCCCGACCGTCGCAATCTGGTAGAAAAGCTGAACCTGTTCGGCGGAGAGCGCCTCGGCGAAGCGGCGGATATCCGCGGCTTCCGGCCATTCATCCAGCACTGAAGAAGGCGCGAACTGCCCCCACGCGATGCGATGCAAAAGACTCGCGAGATCCTGCAGCGCTGTCGAGAAGGACAGGCTGCGCAGCGCCATTTCGTCGGCGATCGCGAGCACGCCGGGGCCGTCGCTTTCGGCGAGTGCATCGATGAGACGGATCAGATAGCTTTGGTCGAGCGCGCCGAGCATGCCGCGCACGGCTTCCTCGGTGACCTGGTTCGCAGAATAGGCGATGGCCTGATCGGTCAGCGACAGCGCATCGCGCATGCTGCCGTCGGCCGCGCGCGACAAAAGACGCAGCGCCTGCGACTCGAACGGAATGCTCTCCTGCTGAAGAATGTTCTCCAGATGCGACACGATATGTCCTGCCGGCATCTGCTTCAGATTGAACTGGAGACAGCGCGAGAGCACGGTGACCGGAATCTTCTGCGGATCGGTCGTCGCGAGAATGAACTTCACATGCGGCGGCGGTTCTTCCAGCGTCTTCAACATCGCGTTGAAGGCGTGGTTCGTGAGCATGTGCACTTCGTCGATCATGTAGACCTTGAAGCGCGCATCGACGGGTGCGTACACCGCGCGTTCGAGCAGCGCCGCCATTTCGTCGACGCCGCGATTGCTCGCCGCGTCCATTTCGACGTAATCGACGAAGCGGCCTTCGTCGATTTCCCGGCACGCGCGGCACACGCCGCACGGCTTCGAGGTCACGCCGGTTTCACAATTGAGCGCCTTCGCGAAGATGCGCGAAAGCGTCGTCTTGCCGACGCCGCGCGTGCCCGTGAAGAGATAGGCGTGATGCAGACGGCCGCCGTCGAGCGCGTGCGTGAGCGCACGGACGACGTGCTCCTGGCCGACGAGCGACTCGAACGATTTCGGCCGCCATTTGCGTGCGAGAACTTGATAGGTCATGCGCGAAATTGTATCAGCAACGACCTCGCGCAAACGCCGCTCCGAAAGGCTGCCGAGCCACCCGGGCGAGCGGCGCGGACGCGCGAAAACATGCCCGGCGACGGCGCGCAGTACAGAGAACGAACGAGGGAAAACGAGAGAGGAACGACAGAAGAAAGCGGAAGGTGACGAGCCCGACCCTCGGCACTGGTGGAAAACGGCTGTGGCTGCTTCGTTCCCGACCTGACCAGGTTGACCGCGCCACCATGCGAGGAGGCCCGTCACGACGAATCATACCACGGGGCCGGTCGCGCCCGGAAGGCGCTCGGTGAAATGCGCGGACCTTTGCGGCGCCCTCTTGCGCTTCGTGTTTTCGGCCTCAGATGCGGCCTATCGGTACCCGGCAACGGATAGCAAAGTAGGCTAAGATGACATTTGAATAACCCGGATGTGGTGCAACTTGCCCTTCCTCGGATCATTCGCCGCCGTTTGCGAGCCGTTCTGGCGCACGGCGTGCGGGCCGAATCCTGGCCGTTGGCGACGAAAGTTCTTTTCAGTTTTGGTGTATCGTGGCGAGCATTCAAACGCGGGCCTCGAAACAATTGAGGTATTCAGACAATGAGCGAATCAATCAAGCACATCAGCGACGCTTCTTTCGAACAGGATGTCGTCAAGTCGGATAAACCTGTCCTGCTCGACTTTTGGGCGGAGTGGTGTGGTCCGTGCAAAATGATTGCCCCGATCCTCGACGAAGTCGCGAAGGATTATGGCGATCGCCTTCAAATCGCGAAGATCAATGTGGACGAGCATCAGTCGACGCCGGTCAAGTTCGGCGTGCGCGGCATCCCCACGCTGATCCTTTTCAAGAACGGCGCGGTCGCCGCGCAGAAGGTCGGCGCGTTGTCCAAGTCGCAACTGACCGCGTTCCTCGACAGCAACCTGTAACGGCATCACCGGCGGGCGTCGGCATTCACTGACGCCTGCCCGGGCATTCGCAGCGCCGCATCGACACTATCGAGAAGCGCGAACGGAATGCAGCCGATGTTGTCACGCGACAACATCGGCCGAAAAGCCCCGCCCAAAGCCAACCCGAGGCTCGCGCGGCGTGTGCTATGCTAGAATCACAAGAGTTCAAGAAGTATTAAGTCTCGAGCGGTTCCGCTCACCTCTTCTCCCAAATCTTTCTGTCGCACCTCTCTCCCCGGCGGGAAATCCGTATGCATTTATCCGAGCTCAAGTCTCAGCACGTGTCTGCACTGATCGAGATGGCCAATGGCCTCGAGATCGAAAATGCGAACCGCCTGCGCAAGCAGGAACTCATGTTCGCCATTCTTAAAAAGCGCGCCAAAGCTGGCGACACGATTTTCGGCGACGGCACGCTCGAAGTGCTGCCCGACGGCTTCGGCTTTCTGCGCTCGCCCGAGACTTCGTATCTCGCGAGCACGGACGACATTTACATCAGCCCGTCGCAAATCCGCCGCTTCAATCTGCACACCGGCGACACGATCGAAGGTGAAGTCCGCACGCCGAAAGACGGCGAGCGTTATTTCGCGCTCGTGAAGGTGGACAAAGTCAACGGGCAGCCGCCCGAGGCCTCGAAACACAAGATCATGTTCGAGAACCTCACGCCGCTGCACCCGAACAAGCCGCTGCCCCTCGAGCGCGAAATGCGCGGCGAGGAAAACGTCACGGGCCGGATCATCGACATGATCTCGCCGATCGGCAAAGGCCAGCGCGGTCTGCTCGTCGCATCGCCGAAGTCGGGCAAGACCGTGATGCTTCAGCATATCGCGCATGCGGTGAAGGCGAATCATCCGGACGTCATCCTGTTCGTGCTGCTCATCGACGAACGCCCGGAAGAAGTGACGGAAATGCAGCGTTCGGTGCGCGGCGAAGTCATCGCCTCGACCTTCGACGAACCCGCCGCGCGTCACGTGCAGGTGGCCGAAATGGTCATCGAGAAGGCGAAGCGTCTCGTCGAAATGAAGCATGACGTCGTCATCCTGCTCGACTCCATCACGCGTCTCGCGCGCGCCTACAACACCGTCGTGCCGGCATCGGGCAAGGTGCTGACGGGCGGTGTCGACGCCAACGCGCTGCAGCGTCCGAAGCGCTTCTTCGGCGCGGCTCGAAATATCGAGGAAGGCGGTTCGCTCACGATCATCGGCACGGCGCTCATCGAAACGGGCAGCCGCATGGACGACGTGATCTACGAAGAGTTCAAGGGCACCGGCAACATGGAAGTGCACCTCGAGCGCCGTCTCGCGGAAAAGCGCGTGTACCCTTCCATCAACCTGAACAAGTCGGGCACGCGCCGCGAAGAACTGCTCATCAAGCCGGACCTGCTGCAGAAGGTCTGGGTGCTGCGCAAGTTCATCCACGACATGGACGAAGTCGAAGCCATGGAATTCCTGCTCGACAAGATCCGTCAGACGAAGAACAACGCCGAGTTCTTCGACATGATGCGTCGCGGCGGAGGCTGATTCCGCTTCGCTGCTTCAGGACAAAAAACCGCCTGCTTCGTCAGGCGGTTTTTTATTGGCGCCGTGCGTACAATTCGCAACTGTTCCAGTCCTCCCGTTCGACGCATGGCCAACCTCTTCTCCCGCTGGTTCGGCGCGCAACGCCGCGAGCGCGCGCTGCGCAAATACGCGATCGACGACGCGCTGTGGCAGCGCACCCTCGACACCTACCCGTGCTTCGGCCATTTGACTGCGGACGACCTCGGACGTCTGCGCGAAACCGCGAGCCTGTTCATCGCGCAAAAGGAGTTCTCGACTGCGCACGATCTCGAACTGACGGATCAGATGGTCGTCTCGATCGCCGCGCAAGCCTGTCTGCCGGTGCTCAATCTCGACCTCGATCTGTATCGCGGCTGGGTCGGCGTGATCGTCTATCCGGGCGAGTTCATCATCAGGAAGACGGTCGAAGACGAAGACGGCGTCGTGCACGAAATCGAGCACGACGCGAGCGGTGAAGCATGGGAAGGCGGTCCCGTCGTGCTCTCGTGGGAAGACGCGCAGATGGCCGACGGCTCGGACGCGTACAACGTCGTGATCCACGAGTTCGCGCACAAGATCGACATGGTGACGGGCGAAGCCGATGGTCATCCCCCGCTCTTTCGCCGCTGGCACGCGCCGCTCGACATGACCGCCTGGTCCGATATCTTCGACAACGCGTACGACCAATTCTGCGCACGCGTGGACGCGGTGCCGGAGCGGCGCTGGAGCCGCTTCGAACGCGAATCGCTGATCGATCCGTATGCGGCAGATCATCCGTCGGAGTTTTTCGCGGTGTGCAGCGAGGCGCTTTTCGTGACGCCGCAGGCGTTCGAAGCCGGGTATCCCGAACTTTACCGACTGCTCGCGCGCTATTACCGGCAGGACCCGGCGGGCGTCGGCGCGCTCGATGCATGAGTTCCGCCGCGACCTCCGGAAAAGATGTCAACCGCCTGATTTTCTGGCATAATCGCCGTTTTTCGACCCCAGGCAAGTGACTCGCTCGACACTCAGCAAAGTGCGACGGGTTGGCTACCGCCAGATATCAGGAAAGACCATGAAAGAAGGCATTCACCCGAATTATCGCGAAGTCCTGTTCGTCGACATGTCGAACGACTTCCGTTTCGTGACCCGTTCGACCATCCAGACGCGCGAGACCGCCGAATTCAACGGCAAGACGTACCCGCTCGCGAAGATCGAAGTGTCGTCGGAATCGCACCCGTTCTACACCGGTCAGCAAAAGATCATGGACACGGCGGGCCGCGTCGAGAAGTTCAACAACAAGTTCGCGCGCTTCTCCACCAAGAAGTAAGTCGGGCTTCGGACCGGTTCGGCCGGTCAGCAAAAAGGGCAGCTTTGGCTGCCCTTTTTTGTCACTGCTCGCTTTTCGTCGTTCGTGCACCGCCTTTGCTGCATTTGGTAAGCGTTGTTGCGCCCGGTTACGGCGAGCATCGATGAACCGCCCTTAACGCCGCCGCGCGACTACAATGCCGGTTTGCTCCAGCACCAGACTCGCTTTGCGCGAGCTCAGCGGACCGTTTTCCATCAAGCCATCCCGCATGCGATCTGTCGTTCGTCTGACCGCCTCCGCCACCAGCGCATTGCCGCGCTGGCTGTTGCTCGCCATCTGCATTATCTACGCGTCGTTCGGTCTGTTCGGCCGCGATCCGTGGAAGAACGAGGATGCGGCTGGCTTCGGCGTGATGTGGACGATGGCCAACGGCGACGCGCGCGACTGGCTGCTGCCGAACCTCGTCGGCAAAGCGCCCACCGCCGACGGCCCGCTGATGTACTGGCTCGGCGCATCGGCCATTCGGCTGCTGAGCCCCTGGGTCGATGCGAGCAACGCCTCGCGCATCGTCACGGGTCTGCTCTTTTGTCTGGCCTGCGCGTTCGTGTGGTATTCGGCCTACCTCCTTGGCCGGCGCGACGAGGCCCAGCCCTTCAAATACGCTTTCGGCGGCGAACCGGAGCCCCGCGACTACGGCCGCACGCTCGCGGACGGCGCGCTCCTTATCCTGCTCGCGTGCTTCGGGCTCGCCGAGCGCGGTCACGAAACCACGCCGCAGCTCGCGCAGTTCGCCGGCACCGCGATGCTCCTCTATGGCCTCGTGCGCAGCCTCGACAAGCCGATCCACGGCGGCCTCGTGTGGGGCGTGGCGATCGGCGTGGTCGGGCTGTCGAGTTCGCCGGTGCTCGTGTTCGCGCTCCTGCTCTGCACGCTCGCGATGACGATCATCGTGAAGCAGGTGCGGGCCGCGCCGCTCCTGATCTTCGGCCTGCCGGTCGCCATCGTGCTGATCGCCGCGTGGGTGCTGCCGACGCTGCATTACTTCCCGGATGACGGCGAATGGTGGCTGCGTCAATGGTGGCGCAACAGCTTTTCCTTCTTCTCCGGCACGCCCGGCGCGATCTTCGGCTACGCGATCAAGAACCTGCCGCTCTTCACGTGGCCCGCGTGGCCGCTCGCGGTCTGGGCGTTCGTCAGCTGGGGCGGGATGCGCCGCTCGCCGCACGTCGGCGTGCCGCTGTCGATCATCGGGCCGCTGCTCGTGCTGGTCGTCCTGCAGGCGCACGAGACCAACCGGCTCTTCATGCTGCTGCTGCCGCCGCTTTCGGTGCTCGCGACCTTCGCGCTGCCCACGTTGAAGCGCGGCGCGATCAACGCGATCGACTGGTTCGCGATGCTGAGCTTCACCATCATCGGCTCCTTGGTGTGGCTCGTGTGGACCGCCGGCATGTTCGGTTTCCCCGCGTCGATGGCCCGCAATCTCGCGCGTCTCGCGCCGGGCTTTCATCCCGAGTTCAAGCTGATTTCCTTCGCGTGCGCGGTCGCCGTGACGGTCTGCTGGTTCCTGCTCGCGCGCTGGCGGCTCGCGCGTCATCCGAAGGTGCTCTGGCGCAGCGTCGTGCTGTCGAGCGCGGGCACCACGCTCATGTGGGTGCTGCTCATGACGCTGTGGCTGCCGGTGGTGAACTACAGCCGGACGTATCGCGACGTGGCCGAGCAGATCGCTGATCATCTGCCGCCCGACTACACCTGCATCTCGCCCGTGCGTCTGGGCGACGCGCAGATCGCCACCTTCGCCTATTTCGGCGGCATGCATTTCGCGTTCGACGAGGACTGCGACGTGATCCTGCGTCAGGATCCGGCGGATTACGGCGAGCCGTCGTCGATGTCCGCGTTCCAGTGGAAGCTCGTATGGGAAGGCCGCCGTGTCGCCGACCGCGACGAGCGTTTCCGCCTCTACGTGCGCATCGAGCGCCCCACGCCGCCAGCGAAAAAGCCGCTGCGTCCGAAGAGCCTGCGCCGGGCGCAGTAACGCGATGCGCGCGATGCAGACCTCCATCAGCACGACCGGCATGCTGCGCGACGTGCGCAAGATCGCCGCGCTCGCGTGGCCGGTGCTGATCGGCCAGCTCGCGGTGATCGCATTCGGCGTGATCGACACCGCGATGGTCGGCCGCTTCTCCGCGACGGATCTGGCCGCGCTCGGCCTCGGCGGCTCGGTCTATATCTCGGTGTATATCGGCCTGACGGGGATTCTCGTCGCGTTGCAGCCGATCGCCGGGCAGCTTTTCGGCGCGGGCCGCGAAAGCGAAATCGGCGAGGAAACGCGGCAGGCGCTGTGGCTCGCCGCCGCGCTCACCGTCGTCGGCTTCGTGCTGCTCTACTTTCCCGAACCGCTGCTTTCCCTCGCGAAGAGTCCGCCCGCGCTGCACGACCGCACGGTCGACTATCTGCGCATTCTCTCGTTCGGCCTGCCCGCGAGCCTCGCGTTTCGCGTCTACAGCTCGCTCACCAACGCGGTCGGCAAGCCGCGCCTCGTGATGTTCCTGCAAGTCGGCGGACTCTTGCTCAAGTTTCCGCTCAACACATGGTTCATCTTCGGCGGCTTCGGCATGCCGGCGCTCGGCGGCCCCGGCTGCGCGCTCGCGAGCACGCTCATCAACTGGGTGCTCGCGATCGTCGGCATGACGGTGCTCGTGAAGTTCGAATTCTTCCGCCCGTTCGGCATCTTCTCGCACTTCTGCTGGCCGGTCTGGCGGCGTCAGCTCGCGCTCCTGCGTCTCGGCATTCCGATGGGCCTCTCGTATCTCATCGAAGTCACGTCGTACACGTTCATGGCGCTCTTCATCTCGCGCTTCGGCACCACGACGCTCGCCGGCCATCAGATCGCCGGCAACCTCGGCGCGGTGCTCTACATGACGCCGCTGTCGATCGGCATCGCGTCGTCGACGCTCGTGTCGCAGGCGCTCGGCGCCGGACGTTATGACGACGCCCGCTCGATCTCGCGTCACGGCATCGGCATGGCGTGCGTGCTGGCGCTCGCGTACGGCGTGATCCTGGTCGCGGCGCGTCCGCACGTGATCGCCGCCTATACGCCGGACGCGAACGTCATCGCGGCCGCGATGCCGCTCGTGCTCATCATCTTCTTCTATCACCTCTGCGACGCCCTGCAGATCACCACCGCGTTCATCCTGCGCGCGTACAAGGTGACCCTCGTGCCGACCGTGATCTACGCCATCGCGCTGTGGGGCATCGGGCTCGGCGGCGGCTATCTGCTCGGCTTCGACGTGGGCGGCGGCGTGCCCGAGTGGCTGCAAGGCGCGCGCGGTTTCTGGATCGCGAATTCGGCGAGTCTGGGCGTCGCGGGCGTCGGCCTGTTTCTCTACTGGCGGCGCGTGAGCGCGCGGCATCTGAACCACGTCGATCCGACCTGAACCGCTCGCATCCGATTCGATGATTTGTGTAGAAAAACATCGGCGGTTCGCATCATCGGAAAGAATGACGTAAGGCTCCAGTAGAATTTCGCGTCGAGGGAAACTCGGAGCGAGTGGATGAGCCGCATTACAACGTCACAAAAAAAATGGATTCTGGCCGCAACCACGCTGATCGCCGCGCTGGGACTGGGCGCCGCGTTTCATCGAGCCGATGCCGCGCGCATCGCGAGCGTGTCGCCGCAAGGCAAGGTCGCGCAAGTGCGGCAGGTCGTCGCCAAATTCGACGAACCGATGATCGCGTTCGGCAATGCGGCGGCGCCCGCGCCCGGCCAGGTCACCTGTAGCGGCGCGAGCGCTTCGGATACGGCGGGCTCGCAGCGCTGGATCGACGCCAAAACCTGGGCTTTCGACTTCGAGCACGATCTGCCGCCCGGCGTGCGCTGCGCGCTCGATCTCGCGGACGGCCTCAAGTCGGTCTCCGGCACCGCGCTGTCCGGCCCGCGCCACTTCGCGTTCCAGACGGGCGGACCGTTCGTCACGCGCATCATGCCGAGCTACGGCGACATCGAAGAAAATCAGGCCTTCGTGCTGCGCCTGAACGGTCCCGCGACGCAAGCTTCGGTGCTTCAGCATGTCTGGTGCGAATCGAACGCTCTCGGCAACCGGATTCCGGTGCACGCGGTCGATGACGCCACCCGCGCCGCCCTGCTCAAACATTTCCGGCTGGAGAAAGAAAGCGATCGCGTGCTCACGCTCGCGTGCCAGCAAACGTTGCCGTCGGCGACGAAGATGCAGCTCGTGTACGGCGCGGGCGTGACGGGGCCGAGCGGCATCGCCAACGATGTCGAAAAGCGGTTCGACTTCAACGTGCGCGAGCCCTTCACGGCGAGCTTTTCGTGCGAGCGTGAAAACGCGAAAGCGCCGTGCACGCCGCTGCGCCCGTTGCGCCTGAACTTCAGCGCGCCGATCAGCCGCGCCGACGCGCAGAAGTTCGTGCTGCACGGCCCGAAAGGCAACGCGTCGCCCAGTTTCGACGCGTCCGACAAGGACGCCGAAGTGAGCTCCGTCGAGTTCGCCGCGCCGCTGCCCGAACGCGCCGATCTCACCATCGACGCTCCCGCGAATCTGAAAGACGCGAGCGGCCGCACGCTCGCGAACGCCGATCTCTTCCCGCTCAAGACCGCGACCGCCGCGATGCCGCCGCTCGCGAAGTTCTCGTCGGGCACGTTCGGCATCATCGAGCGGTTCGCCGAGCCGGACATGCCCGCGATGCTGCCGGTCACGTTGCGCCACGTCGAAGCGGACCTGCATGTGCAGGGGCTGAATTCGGGCACCTCGCAGATCACGAAGCTCAAGCTCGACGCCGACACCGACATCCGCCAATGGATGCGCGCCGTCGATATGTTCGACGGCATCTCGATGTCGCGCTCGACGATCGAGGAGCGCATGCCGCAGATGCTCGACAACGGCATCGCGCCGGTCATCATCCCGAACAGCGACGGCTCGTCGTCCAAAGATCCGCAAATCGACATCCGTTCGCTGTCGATGCTCGCGAAGCAGCGCGGCGTCGAAACGCTCACCCTACCCGCCGCTGATCCGAAAGCGCTGCGGCCGTTCGAAGTCGTCGGCATTCCGCTCACGAAACCCGGTTTCTATGTCGTCGAACTGGGCTCGCCCGCGCTCGGCGCGTCGCTGCTCGGCAAGAATCAGGCGATGTACGTGCGCACGTCGGTGCTCGTCACCAATCTCGGCGTGCATTTCAAGCAGGGCCGCGAGAATAGCCTCGTGTGGGTCACGACGCTCGACAAGGGCAAGCCCGTCGCCAACGCCGACATTCGCGTCACCGACTGCAACGGCGACGAAATCGCCATCGCAAAGACCGACGCGCAAGGCCTCGCGAAGATCGGCAAGCCGCTCGCGGCCACGCGCGAATGCAACGAGCACAGTCTCGCGTGGGGCGGCTTCTTCGTGTCGGCGCGGGTGAACGATCCCGTCACCGGTCCCGACATGGCCTTCGTGACCTCGGACTGGAATCGCGGCATCGAATCGTGGCGCTTCAACGTGCCGACGGACATGAGCGCGACGCGCACGACCCGCGCGCATACCGTGTTCGACCGGACGCTTCTGCGCGCGGGCGAAACCGTGTCGATGAAGCATCTGCTGCGCGTCGAAACGCTGCACGGCTTCGCGTTTCCGTCGAGCTATCCGGGCCGCGTGACGATCCGGCACGTCGGCAGCGGACAGACCTGGCATCTGCCGCTCAAGTGGGCCGCCGACCACAGCGCCGACTCGACCTTCACCGTGCCCGTCGCGGCGAAGCTCGGCGAATACAGCGTGTCGCTCGACAACGGCGCCGCGTCTGCGAACGACGACCAGGACAACGACAACGCCGTCACGCAGTCGTATGAATCGGGCAGCTTCCGCGTCGAGGAATTCCGCCTGCCGGTGTTCAAAGGCTCCATCACCGCGGGCGACGCCAAATCGCCTGGGCTCGTCGCCGCGCATGAAGCGCCCGTCGCGGTGCGGCTCGAATATGTGCAGGGCGGACCGGCGTCGAATCTGCCGGTGCAGGTGTCCGCGCTCGTGCGCGATGTAGCGCCGCCCTTCGCTTCGCAATACGAGGCGTTCAGCTTCGCGCCGTATCGGAAGCCGTCTAACGACGGCGCCAGCGCGCCCGCCGAGGACGAAGACAGCGAGCAGGAGGACCACGCGACGACGAAGCTCATCGCCGACAAGCTGCGCGTCACGCTCGATCGCGACGGCGCCGGCAAGGTCACGGTGAAGCCGCTGCCGGCCGTCGACTCGCCGAAGCGTCTCGCGCTCGAAGCGAGCTTCGCCGATCCGAACGGCGAGGTTCAGACGATCAGCGGCGGCACCACGCTCTGGCCGGCCGCGGTAGCCGTCGGCGTGAAGGCGGGACATTGGGTGTCGGTCGGCGGCGCGCTGCCCGTGCAGGCGCTCGCGCTCGACTTGCAGGGCAAGCCGCACGCGGGCGTAGCGGTCGATATCAAGGCCGTCGCGCGCGTGATGTCGAGCTCGCGCAAGCGCATGGTGGGCGGCTTCTACGCGTACGACAATCACACCGAGATCAAGGATCTCGGCACGCTGTGCAGCGGCAAGAGCGACGATCACGGCATCGTCTCGTGCGACGCGAAGCTCAAGGAGCCGGGCAACGTCGATCTGATCGCGGTCGCGAAAGACGGCGATGATCGCGTGGCCAACGCGAGCACATCCGTATGGGTCACGCGCGAGGACGAGTTGTGGTTCGGCGGCGAGAACACCGACCGCATCGACGTGTTGCCCGAGAAAACGAGCTACGAGCCCGGCGAGACCGCGCGCTTTCAGGTGCGCATGCCCTTCCGTTCCGCGACGGCGCTCGTCGCGGTCGAGCGTGAAGGCGTCGTCGAGACGCGGGTCGTCGAACTGAACGGCAAGGATCCGACCGTCGAGCTGAAGGTCGAGAACGCGTGGGGGCCGAACGTCTACGTGTCGGTGCTCGCGTTGCGCGGACGCATCCGCGAGGTGCCGTGGTATTCGTTCTTCACATGGGGATGGAAAGCGCCGGTCGAATGGGCGCGCGCGTTCTGGTACGAAGGCCGCCAATATCAGGCGCCGACGCCGCTCGTCGATCTGTCGAAGCCCGCGTTCCGTTACGGGCTCGCGTCGATCAAGGTCGGCACGGCGTCGCACAGGCTCGCGGTCACCGTGAGTCCGGATGCGAAGTCGTACGCCGTCCGAAGCAAGGCACACGTTAAGCTCAAAGTCGCGCTGCCCGATGGCAAGCCCGCGCCCGCCGGTACGCAGATCGCGGTTGCGGCCGTCGATGAAGCATTGCTCGAACTCATGCCGAACCAGAGCTGGAACGTGCTCGACGCGATGCTTCAGCAACGCGCGTACGGCGTCGAGACGGCGACCGCGCAGATGGAGATCATCGGAAGACGTCACTTCGGACGCAAGGCGGTGCCCGCGGGCGGTGGAGGCGGACACAGCGCGACGCGCGAGCTGTTCGACACGCTCTTGCTGTGGAATCCGCGCGTCACGCTCGACGCGAACGGCGAAGCCAGCGTCGATGTCCCGCTGAACGACGCGCTCACGCGCTTTCGGATCGTCGCGGTCGCGGCGGTCGGCGCGGGGCAGTTCGGCACCGGCAGCGCATCGATTCAAAGCACGCAGGACTTGCAGCTCATATCCGGATTGCCGCCGCTCGTGCGCGTCGGCGATGCGTTCCGCGCGCAGTTCACGCTGCGCAACACGACGGCGCGAACGATGCGCGTCGTCGTCACGCCGCGCGCCGGCACGCTCGCGCTCGACGCGCGCACGGTGGACCTCGCGCCGGAATCGTCGCAGGAAGTGGCCTGGGACGTGACCTCGCCCGATGTGCCCGGCGCGGGTAATTCCGCGAGTCTCGACTGGAACGTGAGCGCGTCGGAACAAGCCGGGCCGAAGGCGAGCGATTCCGTGAAGCTGACGCAGAAGATCGTCGCGGCGGTTCCGGTGACCGTGCAGCAGGCGACCATCGCGCAAGTCGACGGCACGTTCAGCGTGCCGGTCGCGCCGCCCGCCGACGCGAGCACGTCGAGCGATGGCACGGTGCGCGGCGGCATCGCGGTGTCCTTGCAGCCGAAGCTCGCCGATGGCCTGCCGGGCGTGCGCCGCTGGTTCGAGCGCTATCCGTACAACTGCCTCGAACAGCAGACCTCGCGCGCGCTCGGCCTGATGGACTCCGCGCAATGGCAGGCCGTGCTCGCGAGGATGCCGTCGTATCTCGACCGCGATGGCCTCGCGAACTACTTCCCGCCCGCCGACGACGAGCGCCCGACCGGCAGCCCAGCCCTTACCGCGTATCTGCTCGCCGTGACGAACGAAGCCGCGAAAGAGGACAGCCGCTTCGCCCTGCCCGCCGATCTGCGTAATCAGATGGCGGCGGGTCTCGCGAATTTCGTCGATGGCAAGATCGAACGCAAGTTCTGGGCGCCGCGCAACGATCTCGACTTCGAGAAGCTCGCGGCCATCGAAGCGTTGTCGCGCTATGGCCTCGCGCAGCCGCGCATGCTCGGCTCGATCACGGTCGCGCCGGATCAGTGGCCGACATCGGCGGTGCTCGACCTCTACGCGATCCTTTCGCGCGTGGACGGCATTCCGAATCGCGACGAGATGCGCGCGCACGCCGAGCAGGTCATCCGTGCGCGCCTGACGTATCAGGGCACGCGCCTGACCTTCACGACCGAACGCGAAGACAATCTCTGGTGGCTCATGACCGGCACCGAGACCAACGCCGCGCGCACGGCGCTCATTTTCGCGGACGCGCCCGGATGGAAGGACGAGATGCCGCGCGTGGTCGCGGGCTTGCTCGCGCTGCAGACGAACGGCGCGTGGCAAACGACGACCGCCAATCTGTGGGGCGCGCTCGCTGTCGGGCGATTCTCGCGGCTCTTCGAAAGCACGCCGGTGACGGGTCGTACGTCGATCGACTTGGGCGGCTCGACGCAAAGCGTGAACTGGGGCGCGCCGGCTTCGAGCGCGCCTGCATCGGCGACGCCGGTCACGAAAACCGCCAGCGTGCGCAGCGTCATGCTGCCGTGGAGCAGCGGTTCGCTCGCGCTGACGCAAGACGGCACGGGCAAGCCGTGGGCCACGATCGAAAGTCTCGCGGCGGTCGCGTTGAAGGCGCCGTTCGCGGCGGGCTATCGCATCGCGAAGACCGTCACGGCGGTCGATCCGGCCGTGAAAGGCGTGCTCTCGCGCGGCGATATCGTGCGTGTGCATCTCGACATCGACGCGCAAAGCGACATGACCTGGGTCGTCGTCAACGATCCGATTCCCGCGGGCGCGACGATTCTCGGCTCCGGCCTCGGACGCGACTCCGAAGCGGCGACTCAGAGCGAAAAACGGGATCGCGGCGCGTGGCCCGCGTTCGTCGAACGTGGCTTCGACGGCTATCGCGCGTACTACAACTATCTGCCGAAGGGCAAGCTGACGGTCGAATACACGATGCGACTGAACAATCCCGGCACCTTCGGTCTGCCGCCCACGCGCGTCGAAGCGCTTTACGCACCTTCGTCGTTCGGCGCGCTGCCGAATGCGCCAGTGGTCGTCAAGCCGCTTGCCGCGAAGTGATGTCATGAAACGCGCCGCCGGCCTCGTCATCGCGTGCGTTCTTTCGGCGGCGGCGCACGCGTCGCCGAGCTTCGACGACGTGCGCGCGAACTGGCGCAGCTCCGACTGGGTCCTGCTCTCCCGCGACGGCGAGCCGCTCGCCCGCACGCGCATCGATAAAAGCGCGCGGCGCGGCGACTGGGTGGCGCTCGCGGACGTATCACCGGCGTTGCGCGAAGCGATCGTCGTGTCGGAGGACAAGCGCTTCTACGAGCACGCGGGCGTCGACTGGCGCGGCGCGGCGGCGGCCGCGTGGGGCAATCTTTGGAACACGCGCACGCGCGGCGCATCGACGGTGACGATGCAGCTCACCGGCCTCATCGACGCCGATAAGTCGGCGGGCCGGCGCTCGATCGGCGAAAAGGCCGGGCAGACGATTGGCGCGCTGTGGCTCGAACGAACCTGGCGCAAGGACCAGATTCTCGAGGCGTATCTGAATCTCGTGCCATTTCGCGGCGAGATCGTCGGGTTGTCGGCGTTGTCGCAGACATTGTTCGGCAAGGCGCCCTCCGGGCTCGATGAACGCGAAGCCGCGCTCGCCGCCGCGCTGGTGCGCGCGCCGAACGCGCCGTATGCGACAGTCGCCGCGCGCAGTTGCGTAATCCTGCGCGACATGCAGACGCTGCACGGCGTCGCCCGAAACGTCGATCCATGCGTCAATCTCGATAGTTTCGTGCAGCTCGCGCTCACGCGCACGGCCTCCGCGCCCGCCTATGCACAAGCCGACGACGCCCTCGCGCCGCATCTCGCGCGACGTATCGCGAGCGAGACGCATCCGGTGGCAGGCGCGCGCGTGCGCTCCACGCTCGATTCGCGTCTGCAACGCTTCGCCCGCGACACGCTCGCGCGAACGCTCGCCGAACTGAACGCGCGCGCGCATCCGCGCAACGTCCACGACGCGGCGGCCATCGTGATCGACAACCGCTCGGGCGACGTGCTCGCGTGGGTCGGCTCGGCGGGCGGTTTGTCGAACGCGCCGGAGGTCGATGCCGTAGTCGCTCCGCGTCAGGCCGGCTCGACGCTTAAGCCCTTTCTCTATGCGCAGGCGTTCGACGAGAAGCGCGTCACGGCCGCCACGCTGCTCGACGACGCGCCGCTCGATCTCGCGACCGGCGGCGGTCTCTACATCCCGCAGAACTACGATCACGATTTCAAAGGCTGGGTGAGCGTGCGCACCGCGCTCGGCGCGGCGCAGAAACAGC
>NZ_JAQQDB010000046.1:0-61725 GCF_046030135.1 Caballeronia jiangsuensis | reverse complement strand
TGATGCGCCTGGGCGCCACGGAGGGTTTACACGGCCCCGCGCGACGCATGCGGCGGCGCGCTGGCTGCATGCATCAGTTCCCGAGGTTGCCGCCGAAGCCATGCACACCCGCCTCCAGCGACGGCGACTGCGTTCGATAGCAATGCTGCATCCAGCGCTCGTAGCGCAGGCCATCGGAGAGCGGCAGTTCCATCGCGCGGCGCGCCATCTGCTTCATCGAAGTCAGCGCAAGCGCGTCGGCCTGAGCGATTTCCTGCGCCAGTTGCAGCGTGGCGCTCTCCAGTTGCAGAGATGGAACGGCCAACGCGGCCAGACCCATGTCCACAGCTTCGCGCCCCGTCATGCGCCGGCCCGTGACCAGGTAGTACATGGCCCGCTGAAAGCCCAGCTTGCGCGGCAGCCGCTGAGAGCTGCCGCCGCTCGGAAGCAGGCTGCGGCGGATATGTTCGTCGCCGAGTTGTGCGGCTTCATCGGCGATCATCAGGTCGCAGGCGAGCGCCAGTTCGAAGCCGCCCGCGAGCGCGTAGCCGTTGATGCTGGCCAGCACGATCTGCGGTGCGGACTCCAGGCGCTCGTAGGTGTCCTGCATCAGATCCTGGTGACGCATATGCGCGGCGCGGTCGGCCAGCACGCCGCTTGCGAGCCATTTGAGGTCGTTGCCCGCGCAGAACGCGCGGCCGCTGCCCCGGATCACGAGCACCTTGATCTCGCCGGCCGCAGCGATACATTCGCGCACCGCGTCGTTGAGATGCTGCAAGGTTGGCCCGTCGAGCGCGTTCATGCGCTCGGCGCGATTCAGGGTGATGCGGCGCACGTGCGGCGCGGGGTGGTCGATCAGCAATGCCACGATGTTCCCCTTTTTCATTCACTCAGGCGAAGCGCACCAGATCGTCGACGCCAGCGCGCGTGGTGCGAAACTGGTTGACGGGGTGCCCGGTCTGCGCAAAGCCGAACGAGATGCCGCAAATCATGTGCTGCGTATCGGGAATGCCGAAATACTCGCGCACGAAATGCGCGTGGCGTGCGAGCGCCCCTTGCGGCGTCGTGGCCACGCCGTGAGCGTAGGCTGCGAGCAGAAACGAGGAGACGAAGCCGCCCGCATCCACGAGCGCATACGGACCCAGCTCCGCAGGCACGGTGATGATGGCCACATGCGGCGCATCGAACATGCGGAAATTGCGGAATGCCTGTTGCGCACTGCGTTCGGCATCCCTGGGGCCGATGCCGAGCGACGTATAGAGCGCGATGCCCGCCCCGCGCCGACGCTCGCCATAAATGCCCTTGTAACCGGGCGGAAACGGCAGATCGGATTCGGTTTGCGGATGGCTGAACGCGCGCTCAATCAGCGCCTCGCGGAAGCGCTCCGTGCTTTCCAGCGTTTCGGTGATGACCAGTTGCCACGGTTGCACGTTGCACCACGAGGCCGAGCGGCTCGCCATGCCGACGATGCTGCGTATCAGTTCGGCATCCAGCGCCTTGTGCTCGTACGCGCGGCACGTTGAGCGGCCCCTCGTGAGTCGATCGAGAGCGGTGAGATCGGAAGTATGCGATGTCATGTCGATAAGCCTGTTGCCTGTTCCCAAGCCCTCAGATAAAGGTGTCGTTCGCGCGCAATGCTTCGATGTGGTCATCCGGCAGCCAGCCGCGCAGTGCGTCGATGGCGTTGTCCGTGCTCGATGCCGCCGGCGGCTCGGGCGGCGCGGCGGGCGTGCGCGAAAAGCGCGGGCCGGGCGCCGGGTGCGTCACGCCGTCGAGGTCGATGAACGTGCCGCGCGCCTTGATATGCGGATGGCTCGATGCTTCGTCGAAGTCGAGCACCGGCGCGAGGCAGACGTCCGTTTCGCCGAACCGCCGCGCCCACTCGTCGCGCGTATGTTCCCTGAACCTCGCGGCCAGCACCTCTTTGGCCTTCGGCCATTGCGCGCGGTCCATCTGCTTTTGCAGCAGCGGATGATCCTGTAGCTCCAGCTTTTCAAGCAGAAGCCTGTAGAACTTGCCTTCGATCGGCGCGACGCTGACGTACTTGCCATCGGCGCACTCATACACCTCGTAGAAGTGCGCGCCGGTATCGAGCAGATTGGTGCCGCGTTCCTTGCCGAGCATACCTGCCGCGTGCAGACCCATCGTCACCGTCATGATGGAGGCCACGCCGTCCACCATCGCGGCGTCCACGACCTGGCCCTTGCCGGAACTGCGTGCCTCGATGATGCCCGCGAGCAGTCCGAACGCCAGATACAACGAGCCGCCCGCATAGTCGCCCAGCACGTTGAGCGGCGGCGTGGGCGCCTGCCCCGCGCGACCCATCGCATGCAGCGCGCCGGTGATGGAGATGTAGTTCAGATCGTGCCCGGCCACCTGCGAAAGAGGGCCGTCCTGCCCCCAGCCGGTCACGCGGCCATACACGAGACGCGGATTGCGCGTGAGACACGTATCGGGGCCCAGACCCAGCCGCTCCATCACGCCGGGGCGAAAGCCTTCGATAAGCGCATCGGCTTGGTCGATCAGTTCGAGCACCATCTCGACGGCGTCCGCGTCTTTCAGATCGACGCGGATGGACTTGCGATTGCGCAGCCCCAGATCGAACTGCACGGGACGCGGCGCGCCGAGGCCCGAAGGCTCCTTGCGATCCACACGGATCACGGTGGCGCCGAGATCGGCCAGAAACATCGCGGCCAGCGGACCGGGACCGATGCCCGCGATCTCGACGACCTTGACGCCCGCGAGCGGTCCTCCCCGGGAAGATGCGGCGGACATGATCAGATCACCCCTTCGTCGCGCAATTGCCGCAGGCGATCATCCGGCAGCTTCAGCAGATCCCGATAGATCTCTTCGTTGGATGCGCCGAGCTCCTGGGCCGGCTGATCGAACTGCACCGGCGTTTGCGAGAACCGGATAGGCAGGCCCATGCCCATCGCGTCGACATCGGCGAGGCCCGGATGCTCGAGCTTCACCACGGCGCCGCGCGCCTGCAACACGGGGTCCTTGAGCACTTCGAGCGGCGAACGCACAGGGGCCGCGGGCACGCCGCGCTTTTCCTGAAGCTCGCGTATCACTTCTTCCGTGCTGTGCTGTCGCGTCCATTCCTCGATGGTCGCGTTGATTTCGGTCGCGTGCTTCATGCGCGGACCGCGCGTCGCGTAGCGCGGATCGACGGCCATTTCGGGCTTGCCGATGGCCTCCATGAGATTGCGGAACCAGTCGGGCTGGAACGCCACCATGGCCACGTGGCCGTCGCGCGTGCCGTACACGCCGAACGGCACGAGGCGATCCTGAAAGTTGCCCGAGCGCTTCGGATACCCGTTCGCGAAGAACACGTCGAAGTGCTCCTCGGCCACCATCGAAGACAGGCAGTCGAGCATGGAAACCTGCACCAGTTGCCCCTCGCCCGTCCTGCCGCGATGGATGAGCGCCGCGAGAATGCCATTGACGGCGTAGAGCGGCGCGACGAGATCGGCGATAGGCAGGCCCCAGCGCGTGGGCGGCCCATCGGCGACACCGGTTACGTCCATGATGCCGGAGAGCGCCTGCACGATGATGTCCATCCCCTTGAGATTGGGGTAAGGGCTGGGCTCGCCGAAGGCCTTGATAGATGCGTAGACGATTTTCGGATTGGCCTTGCGCACGCTTTCATAGTCCACGCCCAGGCGCGCCGTCACGCCCTCGCTCGCGTTTTCGATGACCACGTCGCATTCCTTGACCAGTTCCATGAAGAGCGCGAGGCCCTGCTCCGACTTCAGATCGAGCGTAATGCTCTTCTTGTTGCGCGCCCGATTGAGGATGGTCAGCGACACATCTTCCTCGTGCCTGACACCGAAGTGGATGCCTTCCCTGCCCACATAGGGCGGGTTATTGCGCGCGATATCGCCGCCGCCGGGCGACTCGACGCGAATGACTTCGGCGCCCAGACCACCCAGCAACAGCGATCCATAGGGCCCGGCCAGCGCCACGGTCAGATCGAGAACGCGAATACCCTGCAAGGGTCTTGTAGCTGACATGCTTGTCTCCTGAAGCAGCCGCCAATCCAGCCATTGGCGGTCGCCAGTCTTATTGAACCGCCGTGCCTAGTAGGACTTCGGCAAGTCGAGCTTACGCTCCGCGATATTCGACAGGATAAGCTGCGGCGTGACCGGCGCAATGTAGCCGATCCACGCTTCCCGCATGAAGCGCTCGACGTGATACTCCTTCGCATAGCCGAAGCCGCCGTGCGTGAGGATCGAGGTCTGACACGCGTTCATGCAGGCCTCGGATGCCAGCAGCTTCGCCGCGTTCGCTTCGGAGCCGCAGGAGAGTCCCTTGTCGTAGAGATCCGCGGCGGCAAAGATCATGTGATTCGCCGCTTCCAGTTCCGCCCAGTTGCGCGCCAGCGGATGCTGAACGCCCTGGTTTTTGCCGATGGGCCGACCGAACACCACGCGTTCCTTCGCGTATTGCGTCGCGAGTTTGAGCACCGCGCGGCCGATGCCGATCTGCTCGGCCGCCACCAAAACGCGCTCGGCATTCATGCCGTGGAATATATAGCTCAGGCCCTTGCCTTCCTCACCGATCAGCGCGTCCTTCGACACCGGCAGGTTATCGATGAAGAGTTCGTTCGTATCGACGGCGGCGCGGCCGAGCTTGTCGATCTCCCGAATATCGACGTAATCGCGGTCGAGCTTCGTGTAGAACAGGCTCAGCCCTTCGCTGTGCTTCTTTACCTGTTCGATCGGTGTGGTGCGCGCGAGGATCAACATGTGATCGGCGACCTGCGCGGTCGAGATGAATACCTTCTTGCCCGAGATGAGATAGTTCCCGTCGGACTGCTTCTTCGCCGTCACTTTGAGCTTGGTGGTATCGAGACCTGTGTCGGGCTCGGTCACGGCGAAACACGCCTTGTTCTCGCCACGCGCGAAAGGCGGCAGCCATGCTTTCTTCTGCGCTTCCGTGCCGAAATGCACGACGGGCTGCAAGCCGAAGATGTTCATGTGGATGGTGGACGCTGCTGCCTGCCCGCCGCACTCGGCGACCGCGCGCATGAAGAGCGCCGCTTCCGTCACGCCCAGATTCGCGCCGCCCACATCCTCCGGCATGCAGATGCCGAGCCACCCGCCGCTCGCGACGGCGTCGAAGAACTCGTGCGGAAACTCGTGCTTCTTGTCCTTGTTGCGCCAGTATTCGAGAGGAAAGTCCGTGCAGATCTTCTGCGCTGCATCGACGATGGCAAGCTGATCCGCGCTGAGTTGGTAGTCCATGGCCTAGTCCTTCTCCAAGTATGCAATCAGGCCTTGTCGGCGGGACGCAGCATCATCAGGCCGGTGCGAAGAGCCGTGCAGACGATCTCGTCGCGCTGATTCCGGGCAATGTGCCTGAAGGTCACGATGCCCGAGTCCTTGCGGTTTTTCGACAGACGCGTCTCGACGATCTCGGTCTCGACGCGGACCGTATCGCCATGAAAAGTGGGCTTGGGGAAGGCGATTTCGCCGAAGCCAAGGTTGCCGAGTGTGGTGCCCAGCGTCGTTTCATACACGGTGATACCGGCCACCAGCGCCAGCAGAAACATGCTGTTCACCAGACGCTGGCCGTACATGGTGTTCTTGCTGTATTCGGCATCGATATGCAGCGGCGCACAGTTGTAAGTCATGGCCGAGAACAGGATGTTGTCGGTCTCGGTCACGGTGCGGCGGATGGCATGTTCGATCACCATGCCGGGCTTGAATTGTTCGAAGTAAAGGCCAGCCATGTGTCTGTCTCCTGAGGTTCGGTGAGCAATCAGCCGTTGAACGACTGTGCGAGTTCGATGATTTCGCGCGCCGTCTTGGCATGAGCAATGTCGATGTGTTCACCGTCGTAGATGCACGATGCGCGGCCTTCGGCCTGGGCTTTGTCGAGTGCGTCGATCATCCCTCGATAGAACGCCACCTCTTCCTCGGCAGGGCTATAGGCCCGGTTGACGATCTCGACGTTGGAGGGATGCAGCACCAGTTCTCCGCTCATGCCCAGTTGCCGGTCATTGGCCGACGACGCCTTGAGTCCGTCGAGGTCGTGCACCTGTTGCCAGACGCCGCCGATCGGCAGCTTGCCCGCGGCGCGCGCGGCCATGACGATGCGTGACTTGAGGTATTGGGTCTCGCGGCCGTCCAGCGACCAGACGGTCTTGAGCGCACGGGCCACGTCGGCATTCTTGGCCGTTGCGCCCACGATGGCGGGCACGCGTTGATGCTGGGCGATCTCGTACGCCAGTTGCAGCGAGCGCGCCGTTTCCAGTAGCGGAATCACCTTCGTATGACCCACTTCCACGCCGGCACGGAACTCGGCCTCGGCCAGCATCGATGAAACGGTATGAATGTCTTCCGGGCCGCAAGGCTTGGAGATCACGATGCCTTCGACCACGGGACTGACGATAGCCAGAATGTCTTCGAAGTCGTACAGATGCGCGCTGCGGTTGATGCGCACCCACACACGCTGTTTCTGCTCCGCCAGCCACGTCAACTTCGACCTGACGATCTCGCGTGCTTCGGCCTTCTGCGCGGGCGGCACGCTGTCCTCCAGATCCAGGATCAGAGCATCGGCTCCGGAGTTGATGGACTTTTCGATCCACGTCGGCTTGTTGCCCGGAACGAAGAGGAAGGAGCGTATGGGTTTCATCTGGGTGGTCATCACTGTCTCGGTCTGTCAATTTACCTAACGATTGATAGTTAGTTTCCTCCTCGCGCCGCGATGATGTCATTTGGGGTTTACACCGACGTCATGCGGCGCATGACGCCAGGCCACAAATCCTCATGGATAACACTCATGGAACATCCTCAAAACACCGCACAAACTATCTAACATTAATTAGGTAAACGCGTTTTCATCCTGCGTGCCGGCGCTCGCGTCATCCGAGTTGCCTATCGAATGCCCGGCACATCGCCTTGCAGAACTCACGACTTTTGAATGCTCTTACTGGAGGAGAAATGAGAAACGCCATGAACGACATGCCGTCCGACGCCGCCGGCGCCACCGCGCAAACGCCGCTACATCTATCTCGCGATCACGTGATCCATGACAGCGGACGAGCGTGGTATGTGCTCGTGATGCTGACGCTCGCGTATTCCCTCGCATACATCGATCGACAGCTTCTCAATCTGCTGGTCGAACCGATCAAGCGCTCGCTCGTCATCTCCGACACGCAGTTGAGCCTCGTTCAGGGCGTCGCTTTCATTGCCGCGTATCTGGCCGCATCGCCGCTGTTCGGCCGGCTCGTCGATGTGACCAACCGGCGCAATCTTCTCTTGGTCTCCATCTGTCTGTGGTGCGCCTTCACCGCGCTGTGCGGTAATGCGGATACGTATCGAGGACTGTTCCTCGCGCGGCTGGGCGTCGGCGCCAGCGAAGCGTGCGTATTCCCGCTCGCGCTATCGATGATCGCCGACTGCTTTTCGGCGAAGAAAATGCCGCGCGCGATGAGCATATTCATTCTCGGCCCGATGCTCGGCGGCGGGCTCTCGCTCGTCGCGGGCGGCTTCGTGATCGAATTCGCACGCGCCTTTCATGAACACTTTCCGATCCTCACGCAGTTCCAGACCTGGCAACTCGCGTTCGTCATCATCGGGCTGCCGGGGATGCTTTTTGCGTTGCTGGTACTGCTTACCGTGCGCGAACCGGCACGCAGCAGCGTGATGAGCGCGCGCGAAGACGAGCGGCAATTCTCGACCGGCGCATCAGCGAGCTATCTCTGGCAGCGACGCGGGTTCTACGCTCGGATTCTGCTCGGCGTCGGCATGCTTGCGATCGTCGTGCTCGGCATGCCCGCATGGATGCCCACGTATCTGATTCGCACGCATGGCATGCCGGCCTCGCTGGTCGGATTTCGCTTCGGCGGGCTGGTCGTGGTCTTCGGCATCGCGGGCGCGTTGACCGGGCCGTGGGTCGCGCGTCAGCTCGAAAAGCGTGGCTATGAAGATGCGCCGCTGCGAACCGCGGCGATCTCCATGATCCCGATGATGCTCTGCTGCGCGAGCATTCCCTTCGTACCGGGAACGACCGGTGCGCTGGCTGCGGCGGCCGGCATCGTGTTCTTCTTCAGCCTGCCCACAGGATGCATGGCCGCGGCATTGCAGCTCGTTGCG
This sequence comes from Caballeronia jiangsuensis, assembly GCF_046030135.1. Lineage (NCBI taxonomy): Bacteria > Pseudomonadati > Pseudomonadota > Betaproteobacteria > Burkholderiales > Burkholderiaceae > Caballeronia > Caballeronia jiangsuensis. The sequence continues at coordinate 53,641 of NZ_JAQQDB010000046.1, read as the reverse complement.
CCGAGCCGGATGCGTGGCACCGTCGGCGCGATTTATTCGTTCGTCGCTCAACTGGTTGGCTTCGGCGCGGGCCCGACGCTGATTGCGCTCATCACCGATCGTGTATTCCAGAACCCGAAGATGGTCGGACATTCGATCGCCATCGTGTGCGCGATTGCGTCCGCGATCGCGGCGTGGCTGCTGATTACCGCGCTGCCGCACTATCGGCGCTTGCTGGCCGAAGAACGGGCGGCTCAGGTGCGCTGAACGAAGGTCATATCGACGCGATCAACGTTTTCCCGGCCGCGCGCATCGACGATGTGATCGATAGCGTCTTCAACCTCGAAAAGCTCGGCAATGTCGCGACTCTGATGCGCATGCTCCGCCCCATTGCGAACGAAGCGGACATGCGCGCGACGGCCTGACGACAGCGGCTCGCAACTAAGCAGCCAGTTCCTTCTTGCGCGCGCGTCGCCGCGGCTTGCCCGGCGGCTGCGCGCCCTCGAAGAACATCGTGATGAACTGATCGACGATTTTTTCGAGCGATCCCTTCTTTGGATCGAACCAGGTCTGAACCGAATTGATGAAGCCGAGGACATAGATGCGGCTCAGCGCGATATCGATATCCTCACGCAAAAAACCTTCCGCGCGCAGATCGTCGAAGACGGTAGTCCACAGCCGCTGATGCCGCTCGCGCCGCTTGATCTGGCGCTCGCGCACCTGATCCGGCAACTGGCTCAGCAAGCGGCCATGTGCGAGCGCGTAATCGCCGAACTTGATCAGCGCACTCATCTGACCGATGACCGCCGCCCTGAAGCGGTCTTCGGCGTTCGCGTTTTCGGGCAGCGCGCCGAAGTGCTCGTTGATGTGCTGCACGATGCTGTCGGCGCCGTGCTCCATCACCACATCGACGAGTTCTTCCTTCGACGAAAAGTGATAGTAGATGCTGGCGGCCTCGATGCCGGCCTGATCCGCAATCGAGCGCATCGTCGTTGCCGTGTAGCCCTGCGTCGCAAACGAGCGTGCCGCCAGCCGAAGCAAGGTCTCTCGGGTATCCGCGCTGGGATTTACATTTTTCTTTCGCACGTCTGTTCCTACGTCTCTGTCCAGTTTCCACACCGACTCGCGGGCGCTCGTGACGACCTAATGTTCGTTTGAGAGATTACCGCATTTCCTTTGGGCGAGCCAGCGCGTTCACAGTACGGAACGCGCCGCGGCAAGAGACTGGAACACAGACGCATCTTCGGCGGAGTCCGGCTTCAGACCCTCCCTTTCCAAGGCACCATCGCCTTCTCCAGATACCGCATCAGCATATCGAAGCACAGCGCGAAGAAGCCGATCACGATGATCCCCATGATCACGACATCGCTCGCCAGAAACTCTGCCGCGTTCAACACCATGAAGCCGAGGCCGCGCGTCGATGCGACCATTTCCGCCGCGACGAGCGTCGTCCAGCCCACGCCGATGCCGATACGCATCCCCGTGAAAATCTCCGGCAGCGCCGACTTGAGAATCACGTGGATGACGACCTGCGTGCGCGTCGCGCCCATCGAATAGGCCGCGTGAATCTGCTCGATCGATACCGAGCGCACACCCGCGCGCGCGGCGATCGCGAGCGGCGCGAATATCGCGAGATAGATCAGAAAGACTTTCGAGAACTCGCCGATGCCGAACCAGATGATGATGAGCGGCAGATACGCGAGCGGCGGCAGTGGCCGATAGAACTCGATCGGCGGATCGAACACGCCGCGCGCGTGCCGCGAGACGCCCATCATCACGCCGACGGGAATCGCCGTGACGCAGGCGAGCGCGAACGCGCCGAACACGCGCAACAGGCTCGCGACGATATGTTCGGCGAGCGTCGAGTTGGCGAAGCCTTCGCTCGCCACCGAGATGAACTTCGCGAACACCGCTTGCGGCGACGGCAGGAACAGCGGCTTGATCCAGTGCATGCCGGTGATCAGAAACCAGCCGGCCAGCAGCACGGCGACGGTCGCGATGCTCATCGCGAGACTGCTGCCGTAGCCCGGCACGCCGAACGTGTCGCCCGGTTTCACCGGCTTTTTCTTCGACTGCCGCGCGGGTCTGCCGGGTGGACGCCGCGATGCGCCTAACTCCCGTTCGATCGCGGGACCGGCCACGGTCATCGATGCTCGCTTATCCATGATGCAACTCCTCGGCGGCGTGATGCGCGGCACGTTCGTCGCCGTAGATGATGCCGAGCACGCGCTCGCGCATCTCGATGAAATCGGGACTCGACTTGATCGCGCGCGCGTCGCGGGTGGCGAGGAAGCGGCGGTTGAAATCGAGATCGTAGCTATGCGTGATGCGGCCCGGACGCGGCGACATCACGATCAGCCGGCTCGCCAGGAATAGCGCCTCTTCCACGCTGTGCGTGATGAAGAACAGCATCTTCTGCGTGCGCTGCCACACATCGAGCAGCAGCTCCTGAATGGTCTCGCGCGTGAGGGCGTCGAGCGCGGCCATCGGCTCGTCCATCAGCAGCATCGCGGGATCGCAGGTCAGCGCGCGGGCGATGCCCACACGCTGCTGCATGCCGCCCGACAACTGATAGATCATGTGCCTGTGGAAATCCTGAAGGCCGACCAGCGCGAGGTTGCGTTTCGCGATCTCCTCGCGCTGCGCCTTCGGCACGCCCTGCAGCTTCAGCCCGAACGTGGCGTTGTCGAGCACGTTGAGCCACGGCAGCAGCGCATGCTTCTGAAACACGACGCCGCGATCGGCGCCCGGTCCTTCCACCGGCCGGCCGTTGAGCAGCATCTCCCCCGACGACGGCGCGATGAAGCCCGCCATCAGCGACAGCAGCGTCGTCTTGCCGCAACCCGACGCACCGAGCGCGACGACGAATTCGCCATCGCCGATGGTGAGATCGATGCCATCGAGCGCATGCACGCGCTCGCCCGGGCGTCGTCCGGGAAACATCACATTGACGTTCTTCACCTGCATGCAACCCATATGTCCTCCCGGACTCGGATGTGGCAAGGGCAAGCGGCGCGTGCCCGGGTCAGGCTCATTTCAGCTTTTCGGCGGCCTCGACGTATTCGGCCGTCACGTACTTCGAATAGTCCGGCAGCACCGCGTTGACCCGCTTCTGCTGCTTCAGGAAGTCCGCCGTATCCTTCAGCGCGAAGGCCGCGCGGCTCGATGCGCCGCCGCCGAGCCACTGCTTCGACGCCTGCTCCTGCGCCGACGGATAGCCGTACAGCGCGAGCGATTCCGGCACCTCGGCGGGCGTCCCGCCGATCGTCTTCGCGATCGCGGAAGCCTGTTGCGATTGCGCGCTCCACTTCGACGGATCGCTGCGATATTGCTGGTCGATATCGGCAATCGCCTTGACGAACTTCGCCATGAAGTCCTTGTGCGCCTCGCCCCACGCGCGGTCGACCGCGATGCCGTCGAACGTCGGCTTGCCGAGCTTCGAGAGATCGCCCGACGTGATCAGCACCTTGCCGCTTTTCTTCAGTTGCGAGAGCGCCGGATCCCACACATAGGCGGCGTCGATGTCGCCACGTTCCCATGCGGCCGCGATCTGGTTCGGCTGCATGTTGAGAATCTTCACGGAAGACGGATCGATGCCCCAGTGCTGCAGCGCAAACATCGTGTGATAGTGCGTCGTCGAAACAAATGGCACGCCGATGGTCTTGCCCTTCAGATCGGCCGGCTTCTCGACGCCCGAGCCGTTGCGCACGATCATCGCCTCGGCTTCGTTGATGTTGTCGAGGATCCAGAAGAGCTGCGCATCCACGCCCTGACTGACGGCGGCGGCGAGCGGACTGGAGCCGATCACGCCGATCTTGACGTCGCCCGAGGCCATCGCGGTCGCCACTTTCGCGCCCGATTCGAACTGGCGCCAGTTGATCTTGTAGCCGGTGGCCTTCGCGATCGAGCCATCCGCGATGCCGACGACCCACGGATCGACGATCTGCTGGTACGCGATCGTCACTTCCTTGTCCTCGGCATGCGCGGTCTGTGCGACGCCCCACGCGCACGCGGCGATCGCAAGCGAGGCCAGCGCGCGCGCCGGCGCGAACGTTCGAAGCAGCTTGCCGGACAGCCTTTTCAAGCCGGAGACGCGGATCGTTTTCATGAGCTTTCCTGGAGAAGTGGAGAATCGGGAACGCCTGCGCGCGACGTTCCCTTTTCCGGTGCAGGCTCGTTGCGCGTGCAGCGAACCGATGCCCGAGTATCCACAGCGAAAAATCCGGAAAGTTAGTGCCAGACGGAACCAATCGTTGGGTCCACATCGAGGGCGGCGTTTGCCGGCGTGCCGCCGCCGCGCTTCATTTATGTTGGCGGATCATACATAGCCCGATACGCGTCGCGCGGATCACGTCGGCTTACAACCTCCTTTGTCCTACCTATAATTGTGACGGGCCGTCGCCTTGCGATGGCCCGGTCAAACTTCACATTCTTGGCACTTATGGTCAGGCCAAGATTCTTCGAGAATTGCCTCACGCAATAGGACAGAGGCGAGCACCTTCAGGCAAGGCCGCACTCGCCCGGCTCCTCGCATATCCCTCATTTTTCTTCGGGAGATTAGCCATGAAGATCGTCGTAATGGGTGGGTCCGGCCTGATCGGATCGCGTGTCGTGACCTTGCTCAAGGAGGCGGGCCATGAGGCGCTCGCCGCGTCGCCGCGCAGTGGCGTCAACGCCGTTACCGGCGAAGGGCTCAGCGATGCATTCGCCGGCGCCGATGTCGTCGTGGATGTGACGAACGCGCCCTCATGGGAACCGCAAGCGGTGCTCGACTTTTTCAGCACTTCGGAGCGCAACCTCGCGACGGCCGAAAAGGCCGCGGGCGTGCGCCATCACGTCGCGCTCTCCATCGTCGGATGCGACCGCACGCCGGAGAATGCGTATTTCGTCGCCAAGGTCGCGCAGGAAAAGCTCATCGAAGCATCGGGCGTGCCGTATTCGATCGTGCGCGCGACCCAGTTCATGGAGTTCATCGGCGGCATCGCCGATTTCAGCATGGTCGATGGAACCGTGCGACTCGGCGATGGCTTGTTTCAGCCGATCGCCGCCGACGATGTCGCCGGGTTCCTCGCGCAGATCGCGTGCGGCTCGCCGCTGAACGGCATGACCGATATCGCCGGCCCGGACCGCGCTCCCTTCGCGGACATCGTCGGACGTTATCTGAAGTCGGTGGGCGACACGCGCCCGGTTGTCACGGACAGCGAGGCGCGCTACTACGGCGGCCGCGTCGAGGAACAATCGCTCGTGCCGCTCGGCGACGCGCGAATCGGCCGCGTCAGTCTCGAACAGTGGCTGGCGCAGGCGAAGAAGGCCTGATCCCGGGTTCGTGAACCCTGATTTTTTGAGTAAAGCATGAGCACAACACAAAAGGTCGTCGTCGTCACCGGCGCATCGCAAGGCATTGGCGCCGAAGTCGTCAGGGCATTCAGGAAGCTGGATTATCGGATCGTCGCTACTTCACGTTCGATCGAGCCGTCGGACGATGAGAACATCCTGAGCGTCGCCGGCGATATCGGCGACCCCGCAACCGCCCGCCGCGTTATCTCGGAAGGCGTCGCCCGCTTTGGCCGGATCGATACACTCGTGAACAACGCGGGCATCTACATCGGAAAGCCCTTCACCGAACACACCGCCGAAGACTATGCCGCCGTGATGCATGTGAACATGGCGGGCTTCTATCACATCACGCAACTCGCGATCGCACAGATGGAAAAGCAATCCGGCGGCCACGTGGTGACGGTCACGACCAGCATCGATCACGCGGCGATGAGCGGAATCTATTCGGTGCTGGCGGCGCTGACGAAGGGCGGCCTGAACGCGGCAACGAAGTCGCTGGCGATCGAATACGCGAAGAAGGGCATTCGCGTGAACGCCGTCGCGCCGGGGATCATCAAGACACCGATGCACGCGCACGCAGACCACGAAGCGCTGGGCGCGTTTCATCCGCTTGGACGCATGGGTGAGACGAGCGATATCGCCAGCGCCATCCTCTTTCTCGATTCCGCGCCTTTCGTCACCGGAGAGATTCTTCACGTCGATGGCGGGCAGAGCGCGGGGCGCTGAGATGGGTCTTTCTGGAAGCCGGCGAGACGGCCCCGCGCGAATTTTGCGAAGCTAGAATGGGACGACTCACCATCCGACGCCACGCCGCCGGATGGCGTTCCTCTCTCGTGGGGCATCCACATGACAGCACCGATTTCCCTCGTCCTGTTCGATATGGAAGGCGTCCTGTCCCACTACGACCGCGCGGTGCGCGTCGATCATCTGGCGGCGCTTTGCGAAAGACCATCCGAAGCGGTGCGCGAAGCGATCTGGGGCTCGGGTCTCGAAGCTCGCGCGGATAGCGGTGAAATCGGCGAAGACGCGTATCTCGCGATGCTCGGCGATCTGCTCGACTGCCCGATCAGCCGCGACATGTGGCTGGCATCGCGCCGCGCATCGATCACGCCCAATCTCGATACCATCGATCTGGCGGCGAGTATCGCTCAAAACCATGCGATCGCGGTGCTGACCAACAACTGCCGTCTGGTTTCCGATCACATCGGTTACCTGAATCCGCCGGTCGCACGGGTGTTCGGACCTCACGTCTATGCGACGGCGTCGTTCGGTTCGGCGAAGCCCTCCGCGCAGGCTTATCTTCGATGTCTCGAACTGCTCGGCGCGCAGGCTTCGGAGACGTTCTTCATCGACGACTCGGATGCGAACGTGAGCGGCGCGCTCGATGCGGGACTGATCGCGTACAAGTTCGTCGATGCCGATGCGCTGGCGGAGGAGTTCAAGCTAAGGAAGTTGATTTAGCCCACGGCATTTCACGCCTTCACCAAGCAAGCTGAAAGCCACAGCAGAGCCCACCCGAAAGCTTGCGCGCGAAACCACACAAAAGACGTGCCATCCGGGCTTCATTTGCACCAACTGTGTTGACTTCCCTCAAGAAGCGCGCCTACAATTTTTTCATCTTCACGAAGGGGCTGATGCCTTGGACAGCAGCAGTAGTCGATCATCGAACAGTTTCGCCGCCTAACCGGCCGGACGTCAGCGCAGCCTTTCCCAAGCCGCCGTCCCGCCAGTAGCGGACGGTGCGCGTCGCAGTAGTTTTCCCCGTGCACCTCTCTTAAGCGCCTCACAGGCGACGCTCATGCGCGCCCGTCTGGCAATTCGCCGCGTCCACGCGCGGCGGCCTGCGCGCGCCCGCTGCAAGCGCGCGTGAACGTGTGCGCAGTCCCAGATTACGGATAACAATAATGTCCACTCCATCGAACATTTCATCGCCCGGCAGCGCCGCGGCCGAACGCAGCGCCGTCCTCGATTCGGCCCATCTCGGCGACATCAAGGGCGCGTTCGGCACCATCGCGCATCACGACACAGCGCCCCGCCGCAACTGGTGGGCGCGCGTGCGGACCCTGCTCGCGATCATCGGCCCCGGTCTCATCGTGATGGTCGGCGATAACGACGCCGGAGCGTTCGGCACCTATACGCAGGCGGGGCAGAACTACGGCACCACGCTGCTCTGGACCTTGCTGCTGCTCGTCCCCGTTCTCTTCGTCAATCAGGAGATGGTGCTGCGTCTGGGCGCGGTGACGGGCGTCGGCCACGCCCGGCTGATCTTCGAGCGTTTCGGCAAGTTCTGGGGGGCGTTCAGCGTCATCGATCTGTTTATCCTCAACGCGCTGACTATCGTCACCGAGTTCATCGGCATCACGTTCGCGCTCGATTTTCTGGGCGTCTCGAAGATGGCGGGCGTCTGCATCGCGGCGGCGCTCATCATGGCCGCGGTCAGCACGGGCAACTTCAGGCGGTTCGAGCGCTTCGCTCTCGTGCTTTGCCTGTTGAGCCTGCTGCTGGTTCCCGTGCTCGTGTCCGTGCATCCGCCCGTCGGCCAGATGTCGCGCGACTTCTTCGTGCCCAACTGGCCGTCCCATGCAAAGCTCTCCGACGTGATGCTGCTCGTCATCGGCATCGTCGGGACGACCGTCGCGCCGTGGCAGTTGTTCTTCCAGCAGAGCTATGTCGTCGACAAGCGGATCACGCCGCGCTTCATGCAGTACGAGAAAGCCGACTTGTGGATCGGCATCGCCTTCGTGCTGATCGGCGCGGTCGCGATGATCTCGTTCAGCGCCGCGCTATTCGCCGGCCACCCCGAGTCCGGACAGTTCACCGACGCGGGCGGCGTGATCGCGGGGCTGGAAAAGTATGTCGGCCGGACGTCCGCGACCATCTTCGCCGTCGCGCTGCTCGACGCCTGCATCATCGGCGCGGCCGCCGTTTCGCTGTCGACGGCCTACGCGATCGGCGATGTCTTCAAGATTCGTCATTCGCTGCATCGCGGCGTGTCCGATGCAAAGGGATTCTATTTCGTCTATTTCGGGATCATCGCTGCTGCGGCGGCACTCGTTCTCATCCCCGGAAGTCCGCTGGGCCTGCTCACGGAAGCGGTACAAACCCTCGCCGGCGTGCTGCTCCCGAGCGCGACGGTCTTCCTGCTGCTCCTGTGCAACGACCGCGCCGTGCTCGGTCCCTGGGTCAACTCCGGCGCGCTCAATGTCTTCACCGGCGCGGTGGTATGGGTGCTGGTGATGCTGTCCATCGTCCTGACGGCGTCGGTCGTGTACCCGGACATCAGCGGCGAAACCATCGGCATGATTCTCGCGGGCGGTACGGTTGTCGCGCTTGCCGGTTATGCGATGATCTTCTTGCTCCGTGCGCGCAAAGGCCGGCACGAAGCGTTCGGCTTCGAATCGAACGTGCAACTGCGGCACTTGCGCGACACGTGGCGCATGCCGCCGCTCGATCAGTTGGAGAGGCCCCGGCTCACGTTGTCGAGCCGGATCTGGATGACCGCCTTGCGTGGTTACCTCGTCATCGCCGTGGGACTCGTCGTCGTCAAGGTCGTGCAGATGATGCTGATGAAGTGACGCGCCGCAATCCCGATATCACAAAGGAAACCATGAGATCACTCGTTCATCGAGCCTGCGGTCATCGCGATATAAAGCTCGCGCGGATATTGGTCGCCGCTGCCTTGCTGATCGCCGCGCTATCGACCAGCGCGCGCGCCGACGATGCGCAGAATTGCCACGCGGCCGGCGGCTCGCTGCTGACCGGTCGCGCGGTGTCGCCTCCGACATTCAAGCATGGCATGTTCCGTCATGGCGTGGAGCTGTCGCATACGCATCTGCGGATCAAGGGCGATGCCGACGGCAAAACATACGATATCGCTATCGACAACGTCTTCGCGTCGGGCTATCAGAAGAACAGCAAGGGCGTGCCCGCTCCGCTGAACACGATCAAGGTCGGCGACAAGATCGAAGCCTGCGGCATTCCGTACAGCGGCGGCATTCACTGGGTACACAACAATTGCGGCGACACGCCCACGACGGCCGATCCGAACGGCTGGCTCAAGATCGTTCAGGCGGATGGAAGCGTCGGGCCCAACCTCGAGGATGGCCAGAAGTATTGCAGCCTCTGGCCGCATCGCTGAAGCGCTTTCTTTAACGAGGCTGTTCGATGAACGCGTCGAACGCTGCCTTGTAATCCGGATGCCAGCGCGACAAGGCAGGCCGATTTTCCACGACATCTCCAATGGCCCACAACATGCGGCGCTCGTCGAGCGAGCGCGGCACATCGTTGTCCGGACACAGGATGTAGAAGTCGCCCGCATTCAGACGCTGCAACATGAAGTCGACAGTCTGCTCGGGCGTCCATGCCGCGGCGGGCTTTTCCGTCCGATCCCTGCGCGTCAACTCCGTGAACACGAAACCGGGAATCAGCAAATGCGCGCTGATGTTGCACCCGGCTGTATTGCGCAGTTCGTGTTGCAGCGCTTCCGTGAATGCCTTAAGGCCCGCCTTCGAAACGTTGTACGCCGGATCGCCGGGCGGTGTCGTGATGCCTTGCTTCGAACCGGTATTGATCACGAGCCCCGGACGTCCGCGCCGAATCATGTCGGGCACGAAAACCTGCATCCCGTGAATGGCGCCCCACAGATTCACGCCCAGCACGCGCGTCCAGTTCTCGACGGGACCGAAAATAGTGCTGCCCGGCTGAATCCCGGCGTTGTTCATCAGGACGTCGACGCCGCCGAATCGTTCGACGACGGCCGCGTGCAGGCGACGGACATCGTCGATGACGCCGACATCGGTTTCGAATCCGAAGACGTTTTGTGCGCCGCTCGCGCTCACTTGGGCGATGTGCTCCACGGCTTGCGCGATTCGATCGGCATCGCGGTCCGCAATACAGATACGAAGTCCGAGCTCGGCGAACCGCTTCGCCGCAGCGAGACCGATACCCGACGCGCCACCCGTGATGACGGCAACCGCGTCTCTCGTCAGAGCAGAATGAGACATGTGTCGATATCCCTGTTGTGCGCGGGCGCTGGCACGCGGACCGCGGCGATTCCGGTGAAAACAAGGGTAGCACGCGAACGCGCGGCACACCGCGGGTGCGTCGGCTTTCTGTATGGCGCCATCGGTGGCATGATTGCCGTATCGGCGGACACGTAATGCATCGCCGATGACAACCCGTTCGCGCGGCACTGGCTCGGAGGTCGCACATGTCCGTCTTTCTCGAAGTCGAGCACGTCACAACCTATCGCTACCGCAAGCCTGTCGAGTTCTCTCCGCATCGCGTGATGTTCCGGCCACGCGCCGCGCACGATATCCGCGTGCTGTCGGCGACGCTGGCGGTATCGCCGCACAGCGCGCAGCACTGGATTCACGACGTGTTTTCCAATTCGGTCGCGGTCGTCGAACCCCGTGTACCCGCCGATGAGTTGCAGCTTCGCGCGCGCTTCGTGATCGAGCACTTCGGCGTCAAGAATCTGGAGTTGCCGATCGTCCCCGAAGCCGAGAATTACCCGTTCCAGTACAACGACGAGGACCGGCTCGATCTCGCGTCCTTCCTGCCGCCGCAATATCCCGACGACCAGCCGATGCTGCGCGACTGGGTGACGCAGTTTCTCCCCAGGCGCGGCACCATCCACACGCGCGACATCCTCGCGAACATCAACTCCGCCATCCGCGGCGACTTCCAGTACCAGTCGCGCGACGCGATGGGCACGCAGCGTCCATCCGAGACGCTGAACCGGCGCAGCGGCACCTGCCGGGATTTCGCGTTGCTGATGATCGAGGTGGTGCGCGGGCTGGGACTGGCCGCGCGCTTCGTGTCGGGTTATCTGTACGACCGGACGCTCGACACGCCCGCGCCGCCCGCAGTGCGCAACACCGGATTGCAGCAGGGCGCGCGGCAGGTCGAAAGCCGCGATGAACCGCTCGTCGTCGGCGCCGGCGCGACGCATGCATGGCTGCACGTCTTCCTGCCGGGCGCGGGCTGGGTGCCGTACGACCCGACGAACTCGCTCGTCGGCGGAACCGATCTGATCCGCGTGGCGTACACGCGCAAGCCCGAACAGGCCGCGCCCGTGTCCGGTTCCTGGTTCGGCGACGCGGCGGATTTCATCGGCATGGACGTGAGCGTCGGCGTGCGGCAAATCGAGCGGCCGACGGAACCGGTGCCGATCGGCGAAAGCGTCTCGAACCAGGCCTGAGGCTCGCGGCTGGTTGCGTCAGCGCCCTGCCCGCGCGCGCATCGATTCGCCGACCGCATCGCGCACACACGCCGACATCCATTCCGATGCGCGCGTGCGCGCCGCCCGCGCGGGTCTCGCGATCACCAGAGGCTGAATCACCGTCGACTCCTGAATCCGGCACTCGACCACGAGCGGCGATTGCGTCGCCGCCGGGCTTTGCGTGATCAGCAGCGACACGCCGAGCCCGCTCGCGACCATCGCACGGACCAGTTCGATCGACGCGGCACGATGCACCACATTCGGCGACAACCCGCATTGCCAGAACGGCGTCATCAGAAAATCGCGGCTCTGCGGCAGGTCGATCAGGATGAACGGCTCCGCCGCGAGATCGCGAAGCGAGATGGCGCGCTTGCGCTTCGCGAGGCGTGAACCGGCGGGCACGAGCCCGTACGGCCGCAGTTGCGCAAGACAGTCGCGCTCGATGTCATCGCCCAGCCCGACGTCGTACATGAGCGCGAAATCGATCTGTCTCTTGCGCAGCCACGATTCGAGCTGCGGCAAATCTCCTTCGACGAAGCGAATCCGCAGCCGCGGATGCCGCTCCCGCGCAAGCGCCAGCGCGCGCGGCAGATAGACCGGCGCGATGGTGCGAAAAACGCCGATCTGCACCTCGCCGCCTTCCTCATCGCCGACATCGTCGGTCGAGAACGCCGCTGCCGAAGCCAGCAGTTGCCGCGCCTCCGCCAGCTTGCGCTCGCCGAATTGCGTGAGCGTCATGCGCGTGCCGGCCCCGCGCGTGAACAGCGGATCGTCGAACAGCGCTTCCAGCTCGCGGATCGCAACCGAGATGGACGGCTGCGACACGCTCATCTGGTTCGCCGCAGCGGTCGTGCTGCCGAGTTCCGCGGCAGCGACGAAATAGCGAAGCAGCCTGAGTGACAAAGCCATATGAAAATCGTATAGGCGTTAATTTATTCCGATATTTTATCTAATTACCCGACGCGACCAGAATCATGACACCGGCCGGCTTTGGCCGGACCTTCAGGAGACGATGTCGTGACTGTGTCCAGGCTGCCGCTCGACGGCATACGCGTGATCGATTTTTCCCGGGTGCTGGCGGGGCCGCTGTGTTCGGCGCTGCTCGGCGATCTCGGCGCCGACGTCATCAAGATCGAGCCGCCGGGCGGCGACGACTATCGCGCGATCGGTCCGTTCGCGCGCGGCGAGAGCGGCCTGTTCAGTGCGATGAATCGCAACAAGCGCAGCGTCGTCATCGATCTGAAGACCGAGGACGGGCAGATGCTCGCGCAATCGTTGTGCGCACAAGCGGACGTCGTCGTGGAGAACTTCCGTCCGGGCGTCGCCGGGCGGCTCGGCATCGGCTACGAGACCTTGTCGGCGCGCAATCCGGCGCTCGTCTATGCGAGCGTGTCGGGCTTCGGGCAGACCGGCCCCGAATCGCACCGGCCCGCCTACGACATCATTCTGCAAGCGTTGTGCGGGCTGATGGACGCGACCGGCGCGCCCGACGGCGAGCCGACGCTCGTCGGCGATTCCGTGTCCGACGTCGTGAGCGGCATCTTCGCGTCCTGGGGCGTGCTGGCCGCGCTCGTCGCACGCGATCGCACGGGCAAGGGCACGCATGTAGACGTGTCGATGTTCGACGCCACGCTGAACCTGACGGCGGCGCTCGTCGCCCGCTACGCGACCACGGGCGTCGCGCAATCGCGCGTCGGCAATCGTCATCCGACATCCGCGCCGTTCGGCGCGTATCGCGCGTCGGATGGCCACTTCGTCGTCGCGGTGCTCAACAACAAGCTGTTCGCCCGCCTCGCCGATGCGATCGACCAGCCCGAACTCGCCGACGACCCGCGCTTCGCGAACGACACCTCGCGCTGCGCTCACGAAGCCGTTCTGCGTGTGTGCATCGAGCGATGGGCAGCGACGCGCTCGGTCGCCGAAGTCAACGCCGCGCTGAGCGCCGCGGGCATTCCCGTCGCGCCGATCCAGAGCATCCGGCAGGCGCTCGACAGCGATCACGCGCGGTTGCGCGGCGTGCTCGTCGAAACCGTCGCAGCCGATGGCTCGACGATGCGTCTGCCCGCGCAGCCGCTCAAATTCTCGGCGTATCCGAACTCGCGCACGACGCGCGCGCCGCGCATCGGCGAACACACCGCGTCGGTCCTCGAAGACCTGCTCGGCCTCGACACGACAGCGATCGCCACGCTCGCCGCGTCCGGTGTCGTGCATACCGGCGAACCCGACATCATCCAGGAGAAAGATCTTGCTTAAGCGACTGGGCGTCACCGACGCCGACCTCGAAATCGCGGACGCGATTCGCCGTTTCGCGCAAGCCGAACTCGCGCCGCACGCGGCGCAGGTCGATCGCGAAGAAATTTCGACGACGCGTTATGTCCATGCACTCGCCGAACTCGGCGTGATGGGCATGAACCTGCCCGAACGCTGGAACGGGATCGGCGCATCGCCGGCGGCGATCATTCTCGCGCTCGTTGAAATCGCGAAGGCATGCGCGGCCACATCGTCCATGATCGGCGCGCACTATCTGGCGACCGATTCGATTCTCATCGGCGCATCGGATGAACTGCGCGAGCGCTATCTGCCGGACGCCGCGACCGGCGTGAAACTCGGCGCATTCGCGCTGACCGAGCCTCAGGCAGGCTCCAATCCCGCGGGCATGACGACGCAAGCCCTGCGCGACGGCGACAGCTATCACATTCGCGGCGTGAAGCACTTCATCTCCAACGCCGACGCGGCGCAGTTCATCGTCGTCTATGCGAAGACCTCGCCCGCGCAAGGCACGCGCGGCATCAGCGCGTTCGTGGTCGATCGCGACACGCCGGGCGTCACCGTCTCGCCGCCGGAAAAGCTGATGGGCATTCACGGCGCGCCCGCGCATGAAGTCGCGCTGGATTGCGTGGTGCCCGCCGCGAACCGGATCGGCGACGAAGGCAGCGGCTTTCGCACCGCGATGAAGGTGCTCGACAACAGCCGTCTCGATGTCGCGGCGACGAGTCTCGGCATCGCTGAAGCGGCATTCGGCGATGCGGTCGAATGGGCGAAACAGCGGCACGTCGGCGGCGAGCCGCTCGCAAGCAAGCAAGGCTTGCAGTGGTCGTTCGCCGACATGAAGACGCGCCTCGAAGCGGCCTGGCTTCTGACGCTTCAGGCCGCCGCGCGCCGCGCCGCCGGTGAATCGTTCACGGAGATGGCGTCGATGGCGAAGCTCTACGCATCGGAGATGGTGTCGTTCGTCACGGACGCCGCATTGCAGGTTCACGGCGGCTATGGCTTCACGCGCGAGATGAGAATCGAGCGCCTCGTGCGTGACGCGCGCATCCTGCGGATCTACGAAGGTTCGTCGGAGATTCAGCGCACTGTCATCGCCCGTTCGCTGTTCGCTTGACACTACATCGGGAGACGAATCGTGAAGGTTCTCGTAGCAGTCAAACGCGTCGTCGACGCGAATGTGAAAGTGGGCGTGAAGTCCGATCAATCGGGCGTCGATATCGCGAACGTGAAGATGTCGATCAATCCGTTCGATGAGATCGCTGTCGAAGCCGCCGTGCGCTTGAAGGAAGCCGGTGTCGCGACCGAAGTGATCGCCGTGTCGTGCGGTGTCGCGCAGTCGCAGGACACGCTGCGCACGGCCCTCGCGATCGGCGCGGACCGCGCGATTCTGGTCGAATCCAGCGCGGAGTTGCAGCCGCTCGCGGTCGCCAAGTTGCTCAAGGCGCTGGTCGACAAGGAGCAGCCGCAACTCGTCATCCTCGGCAAACAGGCCATCGACGACGATTCGAATCAGACCGGCCAGATGCTCGCCGCGCTCGCCGGTATGCCGCAAGCGACGTTCGCTTCAGGCATCGCAGTCGATAACGGCTTCGCGATCGTCGCGCGAGAAGTGGACGGCGGCGCGGAAACTTTGTCGTTGAAGCTGCCCGCCGTCATCACGACCGACCTGCGCCTCAACGAGCCGCGCTACGTCACGCTGCCGAACATCATGAAAGCGAAAAAGAAGCCGCTCGATACGGTTCGGCCCGAAGAACTCGGCGTCGATGTCACGCCGCGCCTGCAAACGCTCAAGGTCACCGAGCCGCCGAAGCGCGCGCCCGGCGTGAAACTGCCTGGCGTGCAGGCGCTGATCGACAAGCTCACGACCGAAGCCAAGGTCCTTTGACGGAGACAGGGAAATGACGATTCTGGTTATCGCGGAACATGGCAACACGTCGGTCAATGCGGCGACATTGAAGACCATCGGCGCGGCGCGGAAGATCGGCGCGAATATTCATGTGCTGATCGCCGGTTATCAAGCTCATGGCATTGCAGAAGAGGCGGCAAAGATCGCGGGCGTGTCGAAAGTGCTGCTGGCCGATGCGCCGCAACTCGAAGCCGGCCTCGCGGAGAACATCGAAGCGACAGTGCTACCGATCGCCGCGAACTACTCGCACATCCTCGCGCCCGCGACGGCCTTCGGCAAGAACGCGATGCCGCGCATCGCCGCGAAGCTCGATGTCGCGCAGATCAGCGATATCACCGCCATCATCGCCGACGACACATTCGAACGCCCGATCTACGCGGGCAACGCCATCGCCACGGTGCGATCGGCCGATGCGGTCAAGGTGCTCACGGTGCGCGCGACGAGCTTCGATGCCGTATCGGCGGAAGGCGGAAGCGCTGCGATAGAGCGCATCGAAGTGGCTGCGGATCGCGGGCTGTCGCGCTTCATCAGCCGCGCAGCGACGAAGCTGGAGCGCCCCGAACTGACGAACGCCGGCACCATCGTGTCGGGCGGACGCGGCCTCGGCAGCGGCGAGAACTACGCGAAGATGCTCGAACCGCTCGCCGACAAACTCGGCGCGGCGCTGGGCGCATCGCGCGCCGCCGTCGATGCGGGCTTCGTCCCGAACGACTATCAGGTCGGGCAGACCGGCAAGATCGTCGCGCCGCAGTTGTATGTCGCCGTCGGCATTTCGGGGGCGATCCAGCATCTCGCCGGCATGAAGGATTCGAAGGTGATCGTCGCGATCAACAAGGATCCGGACGCGCCGATCTTCGGCGTGGCCGACTACGGTCTCGTCGGCGATCTGCACGACATCGTGCCGGCATTCGTCGACGCGATCTGAAATCCGCACACATCTTTCCCACGAAGTGCCTTACCGCTCAGGAGACGAGCATGGAACGCAACACTTCAGCACCCGCCGCGAACGCCTCGCTGATCGAGCGCCGCTCGATCGACTATATTCCCGACGCGGAGCGCCACGGCAGTCTGTTCAGCCAGTTCACCCTGTGGTTCGGCGCGAATCTGCAAGTCACGGCGGTCGTCGTCGGCGCGCTTGCGGTCGTGCTCGGCGGCGATGTGTTCTGGTCGCTGATCGGGCTGCTCATCGGCCAGGTCATCGGCGGCGCGGTGATGGCGTTGCACGGCGCGCAAGGCCCGCAACTCGGCCTGCCGCAGATGATCTCCAGCCGCGTGCAGTTCGGCGTGTACGGCGCGATCATTCCGCTCGTGCTCGTCTGCGTGATGTATATCGGCTTTTCGGCGGGCGGCACGGTGCTCGCGGGACAGGCCATCGGCGCGCTCCTGCATACGGACAACACGACATCGATCCTGATCTTCGCGGCGCTGATCGTGCTGCTCACCGGTTTCGGCTATCGCGTCATTCATGCGATGGGCCGCGCGTCGAGCATCGTCGGCACGCTCGCGTTTCTGTATCTGTTCGCGAGCCTGCTGCACGGCCATGCGCCCGATACGCTGCTCTCGAACCGTCACTTCACCGTGGCTTCCTTTCTGCTGGCGATCTCGCTGTCGGCCTCGTGGCAGATCGCGTACGGGCCGTATGTCGCGGACTATTCGCGCTACCTGCCGAAGTCCACTTCCGCGCGCAAGACCTTCTTCGCCGTGTTCAGCGGCACGGTGATCGGCGCGCAGGTATCGATGACCTTCGGCGTGCTGGCCGCCGCGCTCGCCGGCGAGCGCTTTTCGGGGCACGAGGTCGCGTTTATCGTCGGACTCGGTGCGACCGGCGCGATTGCCGCCGTGCTCTACTTCACGATCACGCTCGGCAAGCTCACGATCACCACGCTCAACGCCTACGGCAGCGTGATGTCGGTCGCGGCCATCGCCACCGGCTTCGGCGGACAGCGCGAGATCTCGTCACGCACGCGGCTCGTCTTCGTGCTGCTGAGCGTCGCGGCATCGAGCGGACTCGCGCTCGCCGGACAGCACTCGTTCCTGAAGGCGTTTTCTTCGTTCCTGCTGTTTCTGCTCGTGTTCTTCACGCCGTGGAGCGCGATCAATCTCGTCGATTACTACTGGGTCACACGCGAGCGCTACGACGTGCCCGCCCTCTTCGATGTCAATGGCCGTTACGGACGATGGAATGTCACGGGCATCACGGTCTATGCGCTCGGCGTGCTCGTGCAGATGCCGTTCGTCGCGACCGGCTTCTATACGGGCGCGTGGGTCGATGCGCTGGGCGGCGTCGATGTATCGTGGATCGTGGGCATCGTCGTGCCGGGCATTCTGTATTACGCGATGTCGCGGCTCGGGCGATCGCAGGTGCCGGAGCGTGTCGCGTCCGAAGCGATGCCCAACGCGGATTAGCCTCGCCTAAATCTTCTGCTTGTCCCCGCGATAGATGATTTCGACATTCTCAGGCGAAGGCGTCAGAAGCAGGAGGCCGACGAACACGATGATCGGCGTGATGAACAAGCTCAGAAGAAACGTTCCGAGATAGCCAAGATGCGTGCGCCGGCCGCGATACGCGACGAGCAGGCTCAGAACGATATAAACGAGGCTGGGAATCACAATCATGATGGCCTCCCGTGATCGTCGCGGCTGCAACGAGCAATCAGCTTAACATCACAAGCATCTAACGTTGTTTAGCGCCTGGATTGGCGGCTCGCGACACGTTGGTTTCATCGCCGGGCGCGGTGCCGGCGCTGCTTTCGGAGGCGGCGGCGCCCGCGTCGCCGGCTTTCGGAAAGAGCTTTGGAAGATCGCGCCATTGCGGCAGCGGATGCGACTGCGGATCGATCACCTTCGGCGCGGGAAGGTCCGGCTGCTTGGCGATGTCGCTTCCGAGAATCAACGGAAGCTGATCTTTCCCGCCACCGACCACGACGATCTTCGAGTTGCTGGAGTTCGACAACTGCACGGTCGCTTCGATGCCTCGCCATGTCAGCAACTGGGGCGTCAGCGAATTGGCGACGATGGAATAGAACGTCTGAATGCCGATGGCCTCGATCCGCTTGCGCTCCGCTTCGTCCTGCGCCTGCGCGATCAGGAATTTATACGCCTGCGCATTCTGTTCTTCAGTGAGCTTTCTGTTGATCGAGTCGTTCACGGTGGTCGGCAGATCGAGATCGCGCACGACGACGCGCTCGAAGAAAATGAGCCCCTTCGCGGCCGGCGACCCATGCATCTTCTCCAGTATGCGGCCTTCCAGCTCTTCGACATTGATGCGATACAGATCGTGCGGATCGCATTTGCCGATGATGTCGCGCACGGCGCCGAGCGAAATCGGACGCACGACCCGGTCGACGTAGTCATAGCCGACTTCCTGATGCAGCTTCCCCGCGTTATCCGGCACCGGGCGATACAGCACGGAAATCTCCACCTGAACGCTCAGGCCGTCGCGCGCGAGCGCGTGGACGCTCTCGTCGAGCGTCTTCGTCCTGACTTCGTAGGTATAGATCCGATCGAACGGCCACTTGATGTTCAGCCCTTCGTGATAGACGAAGTCCGTCTCCGTGCCGTGTCTCAGCAAGCGATAGAGCACGCCGACATGGCCCGCCGGAATGATGATGAACGTGAAGGGAATCAAAAGCAGCACGATGACGCCGACGACGAGCGACACCGCGATGAACTTTTCGCTCCGGCTCATCCGATACCGGACGTGCCTGACTATGCGGTGCTTTTGAGGTTCGGAAGCCTCGTCATCGACCGGATCCGCTGGGCTCATCTGGCATCAACTCGTACGGATAACGAATAATTCGCAGAATTTTGCGGCGCAAAAAGTGTTTGCATAGTAACATCAAGCGCAAGATCGGACGACACCTGCACACGGAAATGCTCGCTCCCGCATCGGCCTCCATTCCCTCGGTAGACAGCGCTGCAACGCCCGCGCAACTGCGCCGTTTCTTCTATGCCGCGTATTGCGACACGCCCGCGCCCTTCCGATGGTTGAGCGCGATTCGCCCTTACGTCTGCCCTTACGACAAACTGGTGCCGTTCATTCGCGACGACGCCGAGGTTCTCGACGTGGGCTGCGGCGCGGGATCGCTGCTCACGCTGCTCGCGGCCATGAAAAAGATTCGTCGTGGCGTGGGTTGCGACGTCATGGCGCCGCCGCTGGAATCGGCGCGTGCCGCAGCGCAGCGTGTCGGCGCACAAGGCATTCTGACGTTCGAGCACGTACGGTCGGTCGCCGAAGCGCCGGAAGGTCCGTTCGACGTCGTTGCGATGGTGGATGTCCTGCATCACGTGCCGCCGGGAAGCAGAAGCGACGTATTCGCCGCCGCGGCGCAGCGCGTCAAACCGGGCGGCATTTTTCTCTACAAGGATATGACCGCGCGCCCGGGCGGGCGTCGGCTGGCCCACAATATCGACGATTACATCTTTACGCGCGAGTGGGTGGAGCAAGTTCCCGAAGGCGCCGTGGAAACCTGGGCCGGCGATCATCGGCTCGCTCTCGTGCATGGTGAATTCATTCCCCGTCTGATCTATGGGCACGAGCTTCGGGTGTTTCAGCGACTCGAGCATTGAAACGAGCGTGCACATGCTTTCAGATGCGCGGCGAGTGCTTCGGGCGCATCTGAAAAGTTATGCTCAGTGATGTTTGCAATCGTATCGGCGCAGAGCCGATGGGGAATTACTCGGCAGGCGGGCTCGCCGCTTCCGCTCTGGCCTTTCGCGTCTCCTTCGCCTTGGTGACGAGATCGTTGACGTGGTTCCACAGGTACTTGTCGGTCACCGATTTCGAGTAGGAATCAGCCGCCGCCAGCAGCAGACCGACCGGCCCGAAAAGCATCTTGATGCCGATGCCTGCTGCCACGTGTGCAGCGCCATTGACGACATTTCCATCCATCAGGAGACTCGCGCCGGGGACGAACGCTTCGCCCACGAGTTTCACGCCATTGGTGGCCGGACTCGTGCTGCGCGTCACAGCGGGAGTATCGCTGGTAATTCTTTCCGTATGAGGAGTCTCGGTGACCGCGGTGTTGTCTTTCATGTCTTGGCCCTCAGGTCAACTTAATTGACAACTTCAACCACACTAGAACAATATACGCAGAAATTCCGGTGACTACCAGTAAAAAGGTGGTGTCGCATGTTCGTACGAAACCCTGCTGGAAATGATTCCATCAAGGCATCACAAACGTGTGACATGGTACGCGGAGCCGCATCGTGACGCGCCGTCACATGCTTTTATCGGCTTACGTGCTGGTGCCCGGAAGTCACTTCGGCGCCATGTGGCGCCATCCCTATAGCGAAACCGATTTCTGCGATCGCAGGCTCTACGAAAACCTGGCTCGCAGCCTCGATCGTTATGGTTACGACTATGCGTTCGTGCCGGAATCGCTCGCCGTTCCAATGGGTGAAGACGGCGAATGGCAAACGATGACAAGCCGCGGTGCAAGCGGCGCGATCCGTCACGATCCCGCCTTGCTGGTTGCGCCGATGATCGGCGTCACGCGCCGCCTGAGGTTTACGGTCACGCTGTCGACGACCTATATGGAGCCTTATCATATCGCCAGAACGCTTAGTACACTGAATCATTTTAGTCAAGGTCGAATGGCGTGGAATGTCGTCACGTCGGCGGGGCCGAGCAACGGCATCAACTTCGCGCATCTCACATCGCTCGATCATCGCGATCTATACGATCGTGCGGAAGAAGTGCTGACGGTGTGTCACGACCTCTGGTCCTCGTGGGATGAAGGCGCGCTCATTACAGACAAGAAGTCCGGAGTCTATGCCCGCGCCGACAAGATCCATCAGATCGATCACAAGGGCCGTCACTTCGATATACGCGGCCCGCTGACGCTGCCGTACCGGGGCGGACCCACGCTGATGGCCGCGGGCGTTTCGCCGCGAGGCCGCGACTTCGCGGCGCGCTGGGCGGAGGTCATCTTCGCGATACAGAGCGAGCCCGCCGCCATGCGCGAATTGCGCGACGACGTCCGCGCACGCGCCGCGCGCATGGGACGCTCGCCGCAGGACATACGCCTGATGGCGGCGGTGCAACCCGTGATCGGCGAGACGCGTGAAATCGCCGAGGCCCGCGCCGCGCACCTCGACACGCTCGTGGACCCCGATGCAGCCCGAAGCTATCTGGCCGCGATGCTGGGCCTCGACCTGTCGAGCGTATCGGGCGATGCCCCTTTGCAGCCGATTCTCGAAACCCAGCGCAAGCGGCCCGCGGTCGATGCGGGCGGCACGCTGGCGTGGCTTGCGAAGCTGCTCGATGCGAAACCCGACATTCGCGTCGATGACGTCGCCATCGGGTTGTCGGCGAGCACGGGCACGCCACGTCTCATCGGTACGGCGTCCGATGTCGCCGATCAACTTCAGGCGTTGTTCGAGGACTGCTGCGACGGCTTCGTCATCACGCCGACGCATTTTCCGGGCACCTTCGAGGAATTTGGCCGCGCCGTGATTCCCGAGCTGCGTGCACGTGGATTGACGTCCACTCATCATCAGGATGGCTGATTGAATGGACGCGTTGACCGATCCGATCGACGGCGGCCACGACGCGACGCGCTGGTCCGCCGACGAGCTGACGACGCTGACCGTATGCGACCTTCTGGAGCGCCAGGCCGCGCGCACGCCCACGACCGCGGCGTTGCTGCACGGCGCGCGCCAGATGACCTACGCGGAACTGAACGTGCGCGCCAACCGGCTGGGCGATCTGCTCATGTCGCACGGGCTCGGGCCGGGGGACATCGTCGCGATCGCGCTGCCGCGTTCGTTCGACATGGTGCTGGCCATTCTCGGCGTGCTCAGGAGCGGCGCGGCCTATCTTCCGCTCGATCCCGCGTATCCGGCGGACCGGCTCGCCTTCATGTCGCGCGATGCGCGGCCGTCGTGCGTGCTGACTAACACGAGCCTCGCCGCCGAACTCGCCGAAATCGTGCGGGAGATTCCGATACTGCATATGGTCGATCTCCCCGCGAGCGATCATGCCGCGCGTGAGGAAACGGCGCATCGCACAGCCGCACGCCCGCTCGATGCCGCGTATGTCATCTATACGTCGGGCTCGACCGGCCGCCCGAAAGGTGTGGTCGGCCTGCACGCGGGCCTCGTCAATCGATTGTGCTGGGTGGCCGAAACGTACGCGTTCGCGCCCGGCGAAACGGTGCTCGCCAAAAGCTCGATGAGCTTCATCGATGGCGCGACCGAACTGCTCGCGCCGCTGATCGCCGGCGCCACGGTCGCGCTGACCGATGCGGACGTCGCCCGAGACCCGGCTCTGCTGGCGGCCGAAATTCCGCGTCTGGAAATCGGCCGCATCACGGTCGTTCCCAGCCTGCTCGCGGCGCTGCTCGATCAGCCCGATCACGTCGCGCTCAACCGCTGTCCACTCTGGATATGCAGCGGCGAAACGCTGCCGCCCGCGCTGGCGGAACGCTTTGCCGCCTGCGTGCCTGATGCCTGTCTCGTCAATTTCTACGGGTCGTCGGAAGCGAGCGGCGACAGCCTGCATGCGGTCGCCACCCCGGCGAATGGCGCGCCCGTCGGCCACGAGATCTGGAACACATCGGCTTATGTGCTCGATGAACGCCTGCAACCCTGCGTCGCGGGCGAAGCCGGCGAACTCTATCTCGCGGGCGCGGGACTGGCCCGAGGCTATCTCGGGCAACCCGGCCTCACGGCAGAGCGCTTTCTGGCCGATCCTCACGGTCCGTCCGGCTCGCGGATGTATCGCACCGGCGACCGGGCGCGTCGGCGCGACGACAACGAAATCGAATATCTCGGCCGCGCCGACAGGCAGGTCAAGATACGCGGCTTTCGCGTCGAGCCGGGCGAAATCGAGGCTGCGCTCTTCGCGCATCCGCATGTCGCGGCGGCGGCCGTCGTCTTGCAGGAGGATGCACCGGGCGAAGCACGGCTCGTCGCTTATGTCGTGCCCGCGGCCGGCTATGAAGAAGCCGCCGTGCGCGAGTCGCTGACGCGCCGGATGCCCGACTACATGCAGCCGTCGGCCTTCGTCGCGATGTCCGCGTTGCCGCTCCTTCCCAACGGCAAGCTCGATCGCGCCGCCTTGCCCAAAGCGATGCGTGACGGCGCTCGCGGTCCTTCCGGCAGAACGCCCGTCGAGATCGAACTTGCGCGCCTGTTCGCCGATGTGCTGCGGCTGGATGACGTCGGCATCCACGATGACTTCTTCGCATCGGGCGGCCATTCGCTGCTTGCCGCACAGCTCGCGAACCGGATACGCGCCGTATTGCAAGTCGATGCGAGTGTCAGCGATGTGTTCCGCGCGCCGACCGTCGAACGGCTTGCCGCGTTGCTCGAAGGCGGCGGCACGCGGCGGCTGCGCTTGTCGGCGGAGGCATCGCGCGAGCGCGCCTGCCTGTCGGCGGGACAGCAGGGATTATGGTTTCTGGCGCGGCTGGGCGATGGCGCGGCGGCGGCCGCCTACAACCTGCCCTACGCCTTCGAACTGTCCGGTCCGTGCGATGCGCACGCGCTGCGCCTCGCGCTTCACGACGTCGCCGCGCGGCACGACAGCCTGCGCACGCTCTTTCGTCATGCGGACGACGGCCCGTATCAGCATGTCCTGCGCGCGAGCGAACTCGATGATCTGCTCGCCGTGACGAACCTGACGCCCGCCGAACTCGATCGCCATATCGCTGACGAGACCGGCGCGCCCTTCGACCTCGAAAGCCGCATTCCCTTCAGGGCGCGCCTGCTGCGCTGCACGCAAGATCGCGCCGTACTGGTTTTCAGCTTTCACCACATCGCCTTCGATGGCGCGTCGCTCGCGCCGTTTCTGCGCGACGTATCGACGGCCTACGAAGCGCGGCGCGCCGGCATGCGACCGGACTTGCCGCCGCTGCCGGTGCAATACGCCGATTTCGCGGACTGGCAGCGCAAGCTGCTCGGCTCCGTCCACGAAACGGGCAGTCTCGCGCAGCGGCAGCTCGCCTACTGGCGCGGCATGCTGGCCGACCTTCCCGACGAATTGCCGCTGCCGCGCGTGCGCCCGCGGCCGGCCGACGCGCTGGGCCGCGCCGAACGCATCGCGTTCCGGATCGATCCGGGCCTGCATCGTCGCGCGGCGCACTTCGCCCAGGCTCATCACGCCACGCTCTTCATGGTGTTGCAGTGCGCGTTGGTCGCGGTGCTGCGGCGCTTCGGCGCGGGCACGGACGTGTTCATCGGCACGCCGGGCGAAAACCGCTTCGACGAGCAGCTCAAGGACCTCGTCGGCTACTTCGTGAACAGTCTGGTGCTGCGCGTCGATGCGAGCGGCAATCCGACGTTTCGCGAACTGCTCGCACGCGTGCGCGATGTCGATCTCGCCGCCTACGCCAATCAGGATGTGCCGTTTTCGAGCATCGTGGAGACGCTCAATCCCGAGCGCGGCGCCGCGCGTCATCCGCTGTTCCAGGTCGCGTTGAAGCTCGAATATGGCGATGATGCGCGGCTCTCGCTGCAAGGGCTGACGGCGACGCCGCGCGCCATCGGCAATGCGGCGGCCAAGTTCGATCTCGCGTTCGAGTTCATCGCCCACGGCGGCGGCGATGACGGTCACGGCGTCATCGAAGGCAGTCTCGAATTCGCCGCCGATTTGTTCGAGCCCGCCACCGCTCGCCGCATGACCGCCGCGTTTCAGGGCATGCTCGATCAGGCCATCGCCGATCCCGACGCGGGCATCGGGCGTCATGTCGTGCTCGCGCCCGAGGAACGCGCGGCGCTGCTCGGCTTCGGCGCGCCATCGCAGACGCGCCAGCGAGAAGCGCAGTCGATTCCGCAACGCTTCGCGCGGATCGTCGAGCGCCAGCCGCATGCCATCGCGCTGCGTTGCGGCGCGCACGCACTGACGTACCGGCAGCTCGACCGGATGTCGAACCGGCTCGCGCATCGGCTCGCGGCGCACGGGGTCGCGCTCGAAACACGCGTCGCCGTCGATATGGCGCGTTCGCTTGAGCTGATCGTCGCAACGCTCGCCATCGTGAAGGCCGGCGGATGCTATCTGCCGCTCTATCGCGGCCAGCCGCCTGAGCGCATAAGGCGCATGCTCGACGACACGCAAGCCGCGCTCGTGCTCCACGATACCGACACACACCCCGGCTACGGCGCCGCGGCAACGCTCCGCATCGATCCCGCGATGCTCGACGATGGCGACGACGGTCCCCTCGCCATCGACATCCCGCCGCAGTGCCTGATCAACGTCATGTACACGTCCGGCTCGTCCGGGCTGCCCAAAGGCATCGAGCTTACCCACAGGGGCATCGTCGATATGGCGATGGATCTGCTCGACCTTCCGCCGCAACGCGTGCTGTTCCAGTCGGCCTATGCGTTCGACGCCAGCAGCTACGAAATCTGGAGCGCGTTATTGCGCGGCGACGAACTCGCCGTGGCTTCGTGCGAGCAGTTGACGCCCGCCGATCTGCGCCGCGAAATCGCCGACCACGGCGCGAACAATCTTCTCCTGACGACGAGCCTTTTCAATCTGCTGGTCACCGAAGACCTGGAGTGTCTGAACGGCCTGCGCACGATCCTCACCGGCGGCGACACGGCCTCGGTCGCGAGCTTCCAGCGCGTCTTGCAACGCTTTCCGGAGATCACCCTCCTGAACTGCTACGGCCCGACCGAGACCAGCGTGTTCGTCACGAGCTTTCCGGCGACGCCCGACCGGCGGCTGCGGCATCCGGTTCCGATCGGCGCGCCGCGTGCGTCCGCGCAGATTCACGTGCTCGACGACTTCCTGAACCTTTGCCCGATCGGCGTGGCAGGCGATCTCTATATCGCGGGCGATGTCCTCGCGCGCGGGTATGTCGGGCAGACGGGCATCACGGCCGAGCGCTTCGTCGCCGATCCTCACGGACGGCCCGGCGCGCGCATGTACCGCACCGGCGATCTCGCGCGCTGGAACGAACAGGGCGAGCTGGAATTCGCCGGCCGCGCCGATCAGCAGGTGAAGGTGCGCGGACTGCGCGTCGAACCCGGCGAAATCGAAACCGCGCTGTCCGAGCAGCCCGCGATCCGCGCGTGCGCGGTGCTGGCGCAGCAGGACGGCGCGACGGGCAGCCGTCTCGTGGCCTATGTCGTCGCTGACGAGCATTACGACGAGCGGCATGTGCGCGCGGCGCTCCGGCAGCGCCTGCCCGACTATATGGTGCCGGTCGGCTTCGTGAGGCTCGACAGGCTTCCGATCACACGAAACGGCAAGCTCGACCGCAAGGCGCTGCCGGCCTATCAGGCGCGGACATCGGCGACGCGCCCGCCCGCGACGCCGCGCGAAGCCTCGCTGGCGAAGCTGTTCGCGGACGTGCTCGACATCGAATCCGTCGGTGCGGACGATGGCTTCTTCGCGCTGGGCGGCGACAGCATCCTGTCCATTCAGCTCGTCAGCCGTGCGCGCAAGGCGGGGCTCGTGCTGACGCCCGCGGATGTCTTCCGCGAAAAGACGCCGGCTGCGCTCGCTGTCGTCGCGCGCGATCTGAGCATCGAGCCGCAGTCCGCCGATGCAGCATGGCCGGACATGCTGGCCGCGTTGCGCGCCGATGTTCCCGATGCCGCAGACGTTCTCCCGCTCGCGCCGTTGCAGGAAGGGCTGTTCTTCCATGCCATGTTCGACGCGGCCGGTCCCGATCCGTACATCGTGCAACTGGTGCTGTCGTTCGAAGGCGACCTGAACCGCAACAGGCTGCATGCCGCGCTGAACAGGCTGATCGAACGGCACGAAGCGCTACGGGTCAGTTTTCATGCCGTCGATGGACGCACCGTGCAGGCGCTGCGCCGCGCCGTCGAAACGCGCTGGCGAGACATCGATCTAACCAACGCCACGAATCCGCACGACGCGCTCGCGGACTGGCTTCGGCGGGACCGCGAGCATCGCTTCGATCTGACTTCGGCGCCGTTGCTGCGCGCCGCCCTGCTGCGGCTGGGCCACGGTCATCATCGGCTGGTGCTGAGTCTTCATCATCTTCTGATCGATGGCTGGTCGATGCCTGTCATCGTGTCCGAGCTGATGCAGGCATACGCCGGCGAAGCGCTCGGCCATGCGCCGCCGTTGCGCGATCAGTTCCTCTGGCTGGCGAAGCAGGATCGCGAGTCCGCACGCAGCGCGTGGAAGGCCGCGCTCGACGGACTGGACGGACCGACGCGTCTCGTCGCCAACGCGGACCCCGGCGCGAACGCCGCGCGGCAGGAATCCGTCGCCGGGACGCTCGATGCGGATACGACGGCGCGTCTCGTTGACTGCGCGCGCCATCGCGGCCTGACGCTGGCGACCTTCGCACAGGGCGCGTGGGCGATCCTTCTCGGCCATTGGGCCGGGCGGCACGACGTCGTGTTCGGCGTCACGGCAGCGGGACGGCCCGCCGAGTTGCAGGACGTCGAGAAACGCGTTGGGCTTTTCATCAGCACGCTTCCGCTGCGCGCGACCCTGCACGCCGGCGAGACGGTCGCGCAGTTGCTCGAACGCATCCAGCGGGACCAGTCGGCGCTGCTGCCTCATCAGCACATCGGGTTGACCGAAGTGCAGGCGCTCGTCGGGCACGGCGAGCTGTTCGACACGCTGGTGGTCGTCGAAAACTATCCCGCCGCGCGCATGCAGAGCGAGATCGACGGCGTCGTGCTGACGGGGATGACGGTCAACGACACGACGCACTATCCGGTCAGCCTGATGGTCACGCCAGGACGCGAACTGGAGTTGCGGATCGATCATCGCGCGGATCAGATATCCGACCACGATGCGCGGCGGCTTCTCGCCACGCTCATGCAGATCCTGCAGTCGATGGCCGCGCAGCCGGACGGTCTCGTCGGACGCATCGACCTGCTTGCGCCCGGCGAACGCGACGAGATCGAGCGCTGGAACGCAACCGCGCGTCCCGTCGCACAGGACGATGTCGCGGCGCGCTTCAGCGCGCAGGCGGCGCGCACGCCGGACGCCATCGCGGTGACGCAGGGATCGGAACAACTGACGTACCGCGAGCTCGACACGCGCTCGAACGCGCTGGCTCATTGCCTCGTCGAGCACGGCATCGGGCCGGAGCGCATCGTCGCGCTGACCATGCACCGGACGCCCGACATGGTCGTCGCGATGCTCGGCGTGCTCAAGAGCGGCGGCGCCTATCTGCCGGTCGATCCGCATTATCCGCAGGGACGCATCGACGCGATGCTCGCCGATGCGCGGCCCGCGCGCACGCTTTCGGCGCTGCCGCCGCTCGCGGGCTGGCCCACAGGCGCGCTCGTGCGCGCCGTCGCGCCCGGTCATCCCGCGTATGTCGTCTATACATCGGGCTCCAGCGGCAAGCCGAAGGGCGTCGTGGTGACGCGCGCGGGCATCGCGAGTCTGGTCGGCGCGCAGGCCGAGCGCTTCGGCATCACGGAAGCATCGCGCGTATTGCAGTTCGCGTCGCTCTCGTTCGATGCCGCCGTCTCCGAAGTGCTCGTTACGCTGCTGCGCGGCGCGCGCCTCGTTCTCGCCGATCCGGCGTTGATGTCGGCGGAGCGCCTCGCCGGGCTGATCCGCGAGCAGGACATCACCTGCGTGACGCTGCCGCCCGCGCTGCTCGCCGTCATGGACCCCGCGACGATTCCCGCCGCGTGCACGATCGTCACCGCGGGCGAGGCGATCTCGCCCGACACGGCGGGACGCTGGTCGAACGGGCGGCGGCTCATCAACGCCTATGGACCGACGGAAGTCACCGTATGCGCGACGATGAGCGACGACCTCGCCGGCCCGCTCGCGCCGCCGATCGGACGTCCGGTGTGGAACAGCCAGGTGCATGTGCTCGACGCCTGCCTGCGATCGTGCGCGGCGGGCGTGACCGGCGAGATCTACGTCGCCGGCGCGGGACTGGCGCGCGGATACTTCGCGCGGCCCGACCTGACGGCCGAGCGCTTCGTCGCCAATCCGTTCGGCGCGGCGGGAACGCGGCTTTATCGCACGGGCGATCTGGGACGCTGGCGAGCCGATGGGCAACTCGATTATCTCGGCCGAGCCGATCAGCAGATCAAGTTGCGCGGCTTTCGCATCGAGCCGGGCGAAATCGAAGCCGTGCTGATGGAAGACGATGGCGTGCGATCCTGCGCCGTCGCCGTGCGCGAGCGGCAACTCGTCGCCTATGTCGTGCCGGCACCGACGTTCGATGCGCAATCGCTGCGCGCCGCCGTCGCGAGACGCCTGCCCGCGCACATGGCGCCGTCGGCGTTCGTGGTGCTCGACACGCTGCCGCTCACGCCCAACGGCAAGCTCGATCGCAAGGCGTTGCCCGCGCCATCGCGCGAGGTATCGGCGCGGCGCGTTCCGGCGACGGAACGGGAAGCCGTGATCGCGCGGCTCTTCGCCGAAGTGCTCGACCGCGAGGATGTGCAGGCGGACGACAGCTTCTTCGCGCTGGGCGGAGACAGCATTCTGTCGATCCGGTTCGTGAGCCGCGCGCGTGCGGCGGGCCTCGATCTGAGCCCGGCCGATGTGTTCCGGCACAAGACGCCGTCCGGCCTCGCGCAGATCGCTGGCGTTCTCTCCGA
Source organism: Caballeronia jiangsuensis (assembly GCF_046030135.1). Lineage (NCBI taxonomy): Bacteria > Pseudomonadati > Pseudomonadota > Betaproteobacteria > Burkholderiales > Burkholderiaceae > Caballeronia > Caballeronia jiangsuensis. The sequence goes on along the minus strand of NZ_JAQQDB010000046.1, from coordinate 23,417 downwards.
TGCCGGGCGCGTTGCGGCATCGCCGCCAGAAGACGATGCGACCGGCCGCGTGCCCGCCACGCCCATCATGCGATGGCTGAGCGGGCGCGGCGGCGCGATCGGCGCATTCAGCCAGTCCATGCGGATAAGCCTGCCGGCCAACGCGCGCCACGCGACGCTCGTGCAGGCATTGCAGGCGGCAATCGCGCGGCATGCGTTGCTGCGGGCGCGTCTGATCGACGGAGAACTCGATGTAACCCCCGGCGACTCCGATGCGGCGACGCTGCTGCAACGGATCGATGCGCGCGACTGGACCAGCACCGATGTCGAGCGCGACGCCGCGCGTCAGCAACACGCGCTCGAACGATGGCTCGCTCCGCAGCAGGGCCGCGTGCTGCGGGCCGTCTGGTACGACCGGCGCGCGGCGGCGAGCATGCTCCTGCTCACGATCCATCATCTCGTCGTGGATGGCGTGTCATGGCGCATCCTGCTCGACGATCTCGCAGAGGCCTACGATCTCGCCGCGCGCGGCCAGCCGTGCGCACTGCCGCCGGTGCCGACGTCCTTTCACCGCTGGGCGCGCCATCTTCACGAGGATGCGCACGCCGCGCGGCGCGTCGCCGAACTCGATCGCTGGCGATGGATCGTCGCCGCCCCCGACTTGCCGCTCGCCGCGCGCCCGCTCGAACGCACCGACACGCTGGCGACGGCACGCCGCGTGAGCGCGCAGCTCGACGCCGCGACCACGGCGCGCCTGCTCGGCAGCGTTCCCGCGTTGTTTCGCGGCGGCGTGAACGACGTTCTGCTCGCGGGCTACGCGCTCGCCGTGGCCGGATGGCGCGGCGCGAGCGGTCCGGTCCTGCTCGATCTCGAAGGGCATGGCCGCGAGCCGGGCGACAGCGGTTTCGATCTGTCGCAGACGGTGGGCTGGTTCACGAGCCTTCATCCCGTGCGCATCGATATCGACAGCGTCGAAACCGGCGCGACGCCGCTTTCCGCGCTCGTGAAGCGGGTCAAGGAAGCGTTGCGGGCGCTGCCCGATAACGGCATCGGATATGGGCTGCTGCGCTATCTCAATGCGCGGACGGCCGCGCATCTGCAAGGCGCGCGCGCGCAACTGTCGTTCAACTATCTCGGCCGCTTCGGCGGTTCGGGCGGCGTCTGGTCGGCGGCAGGCGGCCTGTCGCTCGAAGGCGGCGACGATGCCGATGCGCCCTTGTCCCATGCCATCGCGCTGGATGCACAGGTCGTCGACGGCGACGACGGGCCGCAGCTGCACGCGCACTGGACCTTCGCGGGCGGCCTGTTCGACGAGACATCGATTCGCGAACTGGCCCGCCGCTGGTTCGACGCGCTGCGCGGGATGGCGCGGCTCGAATCCGGCGGGCTGACGCCATCGGATGTCGGCGGCGATTTCACGCAGGCGGAGATCGACGCGATCGAAACCGCGACGCCCGGCGCGCAGGACATCCTGCCGCTTCTGCCCTTGCAGGAAGGGCTGCTGTTCCATTCGCAATACGATGCGTCCGGCCCCGATCCCTACATCGCGCAAATTTCGCTGACCCTCGAAGGGCACGTCGATGCCGCGCGTCTTCGGGCCGCGGCCGACGCGCTGCTGGCGCGTCACGAAGCCTTGCGCGTGAGCATTCGCACCGTGAGCGGACGGCCGGTTCAGGTCGTCGCCGGTTCGGTGAACGTGCCGTGGCGTGCGGCGGATATTTCGGGCGCGCAAGATATCGCCGGGGCGCTGTCGGCCCTGCTCGCGTCGGAACGCGAAAGCCGCTTCGATCTCGAACGCGCGCCGCTCCTGCGCTTCGCGCTCGTCAAGACCGGTCCGCGACGCCATCGGCTCGTGATGAGCAACCATCATCTGCTGCTCGATGGCTGGTCGATGCCGGTCGTGGTGTCCGATCTGATGTCGCTGTATGCGGGCGATGCGCCGAAGGCCGCGTTTCCTTTGCGCGATCAGCACGCATGGCTGAAGCGCCAGGACAAGACGGCCGCGCGTGCCGCCTGGCGCGAAGCGCTGCGCGGACTGGACGGGCCGACACGGCTGACCCGGCCCGAACCGGGTTCGGATGCGCCGGACGCGCGCACGATCCGGATCGATCTGCCCGAGAGCCTGAGCGGCGCGCTCGTCACGCTGGCGCAACGCCACGAAGCGACGATGAGCACGATCCTGCAGGCCTCCTGGGCCGTGCTGCTCGCCCGGCTCACGGGACGCGGGGACATCGTGTTCGGCATCACGGTGTCGGGCCGTCCCGCCGAGTTGCAGGATATCGAGCGGCGCGTCGGCCTCTTCATCAATACGCTGCCGCTGCGCGTCGCGCTCGCTCCGGGCGAGCGCTGGCCCGAGCTGTTTCGGCGCATGCAGGCGGCGCAAGCGGACCTGTTGCCGCATCAGCATCTCGGCCTCACGGAAATCCTGGAGCAGTCCGGACACAACGAACTGTTCGACTCCCTGCTGATCGTCGAGAACTATCCGATGGATGCCCGCCGCCTGCACGGCGCGTCGGATGGGCTCGCGATCGCGGGCATCGACGGTTACGACGGCACGCACTATCCCGTGACGCTCGTGGCGATTCCGGGCGAACGCATGACGCTGCGTCTCGACTGCCGGATCAGCCAGTTCGATGCCGAGGCGGCGCACAAGTTGTTGAACCGGTTCGTGCGCGTGCTGGAGCACGTCGCGGCGGCGCCGGAAGAGGCGGTCATCGCCCGCGATCTGCTCGCGCCCGCCGAAGCCGAACGCATGAGCGCGTGGAATCGAACGACGCACGCCATCCCCGATGACGACGTCGCGGCGCAGTTTTCGCGGCAGGCGCGGCGCACGCCTGAGCTCGTCGCGATCGAACAGGGCGAAACGCGCTGGACGTACGCCGATCTCGACCGGCGTTCGGATGATTTCGCACATGCGCTGATCGCACGCGGCATCGGCCCCGACGATCTGGTCGCGCTGACCTTGCCGCGCACGCCCGACATCGTGGTGGCCATGCTCGGCGTCCTGAAGAGCGGCGCGGCCTTCCTTCCGATCGATCCTGCTTATCCGCAGACGCGCATCGCGGCCATGCTCGACGATGCACGACCCGCGCTCGTCGTCGATCGCTTGCCAGCGCATGACGGCGACGCGGTATTCGCCGCCATCGCGCCCGCTGCGCGCGCGGAGCATCTGGCCTATGTGATCTATACGTCCGGCTCGACCGGCACGCCCAAGGGCGTCGCGGTGCCGCGCGCCGGCCTCGTCAACCTGCTTGCGGCGATGCAGGATCGCATCGGCCTGAAATCCGGCGACCGCCTGCTCGCGGTGACGACGCTGGGCTTCGATATCGCGTGCCTCGAATTGCTCGGTCCGCTGCTCGCGGGCGCGACGATCGTGCTGGCCGCCTCCGACGACGTGAAGGATCCGCGCAGTCTCGCGCGCCTCGCCGCTGCATCGCGAGCGAACGTGATGCAGGCGACGCCGACGCTCTGGGACGCGCTGCTGCGCGAAATCGAAGACGGCCCGCAGCCCGCGTTCAGGCTTGCGCTGACCGGCGGCGAGGCGCTGTCCGCGCGTCTCGCGGAACGGCTGCGCGCCCATGCCCGCCGCGTGATCAATGTCTATGGACCGACCGAAACCACGATCTGGTCGACAGCGGCGGAGCTGGCGGCGGACCGGACGCGAAGCGGCATAGGACGGCCGGTCTGGAATACGCGCGTGCATGTGCTCGACCGCTGGCTGGGCCGCTGCCCGCCGGGGACGGCTGGCGATCTCTATATCGCCGGGCGGGGACTCGCGCGCGGATATAGCGGCAGGCCCGATCTGACCGGCGAGCGTTTCGTCGCCGATCCCTACGGCGTGCCGGGCGAGCGCATGTATCGAACGGGCGATCTGGCGCGCTGGTCCGCCGACGGCGAACTGGAATTCCTCGGCCGTTCCGATCATCAGGTCAAGATACGCGGCTTTCGCGTCGAGACCGGCGAAGCGGAAGCCGTGCTGCGCGCGCAGGAATCGGTGCGTGACTGCGCCGTTGCGCTGGTGGACGGGCAACTGGCCGCTTATGTCGTCGCCGGTGCGGACTACGACGAAGCCCGGGTGCGCGATGCACTCGCCCGCAACCTGCCCGACTTCATGGTGCCGGCCAGCTTCACGACGCTCGATCGTCTGCCCGTGACGCTCAACGGCAAGCTCGATCGCGCCGCGTTGCCAGCGCCCATGCACGCGCCGCGACGCTTTCTCGCCCCCCGCGACGCCCGCGAAGCGGAACTGGCGCGGCTCTTCGCCGAGACGCTGGAGCGCGAAGCCGTATCGATCGACGACAACTTCTTCGCGCTCGGCGGACATTCGCTGCGCGCGGCGCGGCTCGTCAACCGCATCCGCGATTCGCTCGGTGTGGATCCCGGCATTCGCGCGCTGTTCGAAGCGCCGACCGTCGCGCGCCTGGCCGCGCGGTTGCGGCATCGTCACGCGTCGGATGCGCTCGCGCCGCTGTTGCCGCTACAGCATGCGAGCGCCGCCGCGCCGCTCTTCTGCGTGCATCCCGGATACGGCCTGAGCTGGTGCTATGCGACGCTCATCCCGCATATCGGCGTCGATGTTCCGCTCTACGGGCTGCAATCCCCGATGCTGAGCGGCGAAGCGCCGCCGCCTTCGGTCGCCGGGCTCGCGGACCGGTATATCGCGCATATCCGCGCGATCCAGCCGCGCGGTCCGTATCGCCTGATGGGATGGTCGTTCGGCGGCCTCGTCGCGCACCGGATCGCGACGAGCCTCGAAGCGCTGGGCGAGACCGTCGCGCATGTCGTGCTGCTCGACAGCACGCTGCCCCAGAGTCCGCCGCACGACACGCTCGCGCCGGCCACGCATCTTGGCAATGTCCTCGCGATGATCGGCTATCCGGCGAGCGACACCGCGCCCGGCGCGCTGCGCTGGGACCGCGTGATGGACCATATGCGCGCCATCGAAAGCCCGCTCGCGCATGTGCCGCAGAGCGCGTTGCCGGCGCTGGTCGAAGTCACCGCGTGCCATGCGACGCTCGCCGCCGCGTTCCGGCCCGCGCCGCTCAGCGCGCCGATCATGTTCATGCGCGCCGCGGCGACGCCGTCGGGCGAAGCTTCGCTGCGTGCATGGCGCGCAAGCGCACGCGGCACGCTCGACATCATCGATGTGCCCTATGAACACGACCACATGATGCGGGCCGACGCGCTCGCCATCATCGGACCGATCATTCGTGATCTATTTGCCAATCGGGTGAGACACAGTGAATGAGCTATCGCGGCATCTGGCGGCGCGGCCGCTGACCGGTCGGGCATTCATCGACAGCCTGCAGGACGGACGCGAGGTCTTCTTCGACGGCGAGCGGATCGACGGCATCGCGACTCATCCGGCGTTCCGCAACAGCGCGCGCTCGCTGGCACGCCTATACGACGCGCTGCACGATCCCGCACAGCAGCCCGGCCTCACCTGCGCGACCGACACGGGCAACGGCGGCTTCACGCACTGCTACTTCCGGCACGCGCGCAACGCGGACGATCTCGTCGCGCAGCAGCAGGCCATCGCGGCATGGGCGCGGCTCACCTATGGCTGGATGGGACGCACGCCGGACTACAAGGCGTCGATCATGAACACGCTGAACGTGAACGCGGACTACTACGGGCCATTCGCCGGCAACGCCCGGCAATGGCACAAGCTCGCGCAGGAAACCGTGCCCTTCATGAATCATGCGCTCGCCAATCCGCCGATCGATCGCGCGCGGCCCGAGAAGGCGCAGGACGTCTACATCCATATCGACGAGGAAACCGACGGCGGCCTCGTCATCTCGGGCGCGAAGGTCGTCGCGACTTCCGCCGCGTTCACGCACTACACGTTTCTCAGCCATCACGCCGGCATCGCCAAAAGCGACAAGAGCCGCGCCGTCATGTTCTTCACGCCGATGAACGCGCCGGGGCTCAAGCTCATCTGCCGGAACTCGTACGAATATCAGGCGACGCAGGTGTCGAGTCCCTTCGATTCGCCGCTCAGTTCCCGCTTCGACGAGAACGATGCAATCCTGATTCTCGACCGCGTATTCGTGCCGTGGGAGAACGTGCTGAGTCACGGCACGGACGCCATGCCGCCGGATTTCCCGACCGCTTCTGGCTTCATGCACGGCACGAGCTTTCACGGCTGCACGCGATACGCGGTGAAGCTGGACTTTCTCACCGGGCTGCTCTCGAAAGCGCTGCACGTGACGAGCGGCGACGAGTTTCGCGGCAATCAGGTGATGCTCGGCGAGGTCATCGCGCTGCGCCACATGTTCTGGTCGCTCGCCAACACGATGGCGCGTCAGCCCGACCGCTGGATCGACGGCGCCGTGCTGCCGAATCTGCACGCCGCGCTGGCGTACCGCGCGCTGGCTCCGGATTCGTATGGGCGCATCAAGGAAATCGTCCACAAGATCGTGGCGTCCGCGCTGATCTATCTGCCCTCGTCCGCGCGCGACTTCGACAACCCGGACATCGACCGGTATCTGTCGCGCTACGTTCGCGGCTCCAACGGCATCGGGCATCGCGAACGCATCAAGCTGATGAAGCTCATGTGGGACGCGGTCGGCACCGAGTTCGCGGGGCGTCATGAGCTCTACGAACGCAATTACATGGGCAGCCACGAAGAAGTGAAAGTGCATCTGCAAGCGATGGCGTCGGCGGACGGCTCACTGAAACAGATGACGGATCTCGTCGATCAGTGCCTCGCCGACTATGACGAACACGGATGGGTGAATCCCGTCTGGAAAACGCCATGACCCGGAGAGCGAGATGAATCCTTTCGATGACGAGACCGGCGAGTTTTTCGTTCTGTGCAACGATGAAGGGCAGCATTCACTGTGGCCGTCGTTCGCGGCCGTGCCCGCCGGATGGAACCGCGTGTTCGGCGTGGCGACACGTCATGCATGCATCGACTACATCAACGAAAACTGGACCGACATACGGCCGGCGAGTCTGCGGCGTGAAGCGCCGTAGCATGGAGACCACGAGCACCCATGAAATTCATCAAGCTGCTGTTCGGCGAGGCCAGGCGCGATCGCACGCCCTTGCTGCTGGCATCGACATTGCCCGGGGTGATGATGTCCGGCGTGATCGCGCTGGTCACGACCGTGGCGAATTACGATCAGTCGAAGGGGCCGAATCTCTATCTGATGGCGTTCTTCATCATCGCGAGCGTGGCGCTGCTTCTCGCGATGAACTATGCGCTCAACGCCACTACCGCCGTGATCTCGAACTTCATCCTGCAAAAGCGCCTGGACATCGCGCGGGCGGTGCGCTCGCTGGATCTGGAGGCCTATGAAAACATCGGCGCGATGCGCGTGGATTTCGCCATCGGCCGGGACTTGCAGACGATCGAGGAAGCCGCGCCGACCGTCATCGTGCTGATCTATTTCGTCACGCAGCTGCTGTCCTCGGCGCTGTATATCGGTTACCTCTCGTTGATCGCTTTCGCGGTCACGCTGCTGTTTCTCGGGGTCGCGACGTTTTTTTATCGCAGCAGTTATGCGCATGCGGAAGCGCTGTCGAAAGAAGCGACGGAACTCGAAAGCGCGTTTCGTTCCAGCTTCGATCATCTGTTGCGCGGCTTTCGCGAGATCAAGATGAATGCGCGCCGCGATACCGATCTCTTCGACAATTACATCGTGCAGCGCGCACTCGCCGTGCAGGATTTGCGCGTGAGTTCCGGCCGCGGCTTCAATCGCGGACAGACCCTGAGCGACGCGTTCTTCTACGGCCTGCTCGGCTGCATGGTGTTTCTGACGCCGTACTACATCAGCAATTCATCGACGCCCGCGAAGATCATTCTCGTCATCGTGTTTTCCGGCGGCGCCATCGCCAGTCTGATTCAGGCGCTGCCGGCGGTTTCCCGCGCCGATCTCGCGGTCGACCGGCTCCACGCGCTCGAACGCGAACTGGAGCAGGCGAAACGCGCGGCCGAAACGGGCCCCGGCGCATCGCCGGCAGTACTGGCGCACGGCATCGCGCTGCGCGGCGTGAGTTACACCTACAAGTCGCCGGGCGACCAACAGGGCTTTCACGTCGGTCCGTGCGATCTGTTCATCAAGGCCGGAGAGATCACGTTCATCGCAGGCGGTAACGGCAGCGGCAAATCGACCCTGCTGAATCTGATCACCCAGTTGTACGCGCAGGATGCGGGCGAAGTGCGCTGGGATGACAAGACCGTCACCGATGCCAACGCGACAGCCTACAGGCAGCTCTTTTCGGTGATCTTCTCCGACTTCCATCTGTTCGACCGTCTCTATGGCCTCGACGCCGCGCACGACGATCTGGCCGATCTGATTCGGGAAATGGACCTGTCCGACAAGGTTCACTACAACCTCGGGCGCTTCAGCACGACGGACCTGTCGAGCGGTCAGCGCAAACGGCTCGCGATGGTGAGCGCGCTCGCGGAAGGTCGGCCCGTGCTGATCTTCGATGAATGGGCCGCCGATCAGGACCCGCAGTTCCGTCGCTATTACTACGAGAAACTTTTGCCGAGGCTGAAGGCGGCGGGCAAGACGATCATCGCCGTCAGTCACGACGATCGCTGGTTCAACGCCGCCGACAAGGTCGTCTGGATGGAAGAAGGCAAAGTCCAGCGCGTGATGACGACGCCCGCCGCTACATGAACGGTTCGTGACACGCGCGATGACGTTCAATTCCTCTTGATCCGGAATCGAAGCCGATATGTAATAGCGAGGCATTCCTCATCACTGGCGCAAGACGCTCATCGGTCTGGGGCGCGCCGCGTCCGGCATGGCCGGATTGCCTGCGCGACTTCTAATTCATTGCTAACTCCCGGCGCCTATATTTCGTTGCAACCCGAAGCACGAACAAGGGAGCAACAGCATGGACAACCCATTCGACGACGATGAGGGCACGTTCTGTGTCCTCATCAACGAATCGCGGCAGCGCTCGCTCTGGCCCGCTCATCTCGACGTTCCTGCCGGCTGGGAAGTGGAGCATACGATTAGTTCACGAAAGCAATGCCTGGACTACATCGATGCGCACTGGACCGACCCGCGGTCCGACCGAACCACGATATGAGGAGTGGAAAATGACGAAGCGCGTCGTGAAAGTTATCGATCTCGTTCCGGGCCGGGCTGTACAGCTTGCGGCCATCGACAATCAGGCGATCGACCACGAACGGTTCTGGCGCGACCATGTATGCGCCCAGCAACCCATCGTGATCAGACACGCTGTCACGAATTGGCCCGCTTTCAGGAAATGGGGCACGCCCGGCTACCTCGAAGCGCTGGCGAATCGCCAGGTGGGCGTGTCGGATACGTTCAACGCCAGTCCGGCCGGCGTCTGGTATCAAAACCTCCCGAAGTACGGTCTCGATGAAGCGATCGCGTGTCTGCGCAATGCGGGGCCGGACGACACCTTCGCCATTCGCGCCTTGCCGATTCCGCAGGAATGGAAGGCCGACCTCGGAAGCTACGATTTTCTGCACGCGAACCGGGATTTGCCGCCACGCGCTTATGCCCGCGACCGTCTCTTCATCTATCGGAATGCCTCGACCGAATGGCATTACCACACGACGGACGAGACGCTGACGACGCAGATCATCGGCAGAAAGCGCGTCTCGATGTTCAGGCTCTCGAAGGAAGACTGGCATGCATACGCCGTGCCGATCAAATCCAACCTGCATCACATGGATGAACGGGCGCGCTTCTTTCCCGAGGATGCATCGCTGACCAAATTCGAAGCGACGCTCGAACCCGGCGACGTTCTCTATATTCCGCCGTTCTGGTGGCATGGCGTCGATCCCGCCGATACCGGCTTCGGCATCACGCTGGCGCATTGCTTTCGCACGCCGTTCAACCGGCTCGGCTCGCTCAGCGATCCGGCCGTGAAAGACGTGATCCGCGCACAGGGCAGTCTCATGCTGGCGCTTCGCATGAGAGCCTTCGTCGCGCTGGGCTCGCTTACCCGAATCGTGAATCCCTGAAGTGTTTCGTCCAGAACTCGCGTAACGATGTTTTCGGACATCGGTTTCCGGAGCACCCGCGTGCTCTCATTTACGGATTGATGCCATGCTCAGCCTTCCTCTCGCCCCCGCTCAATCGGGCATCTTCTTTCGACAGCAACTCGATTTGCGCGACCCGCGCTTCAATCTCGCGCAGCTGACGGAGATCATCGGGCCGCTCGATGTCGAAGCGCTTCACGCGGCGCTGCGCCGGACGGTCGGCGAAGCGCAGGCGATGCAGGTGCGCATCGTCGTCACGGATGGCATGCCGCATCAGGTGCTGCCGGACGAGATGGAAGATTTCGCGCTTCGGGTCGTCGATGTCAGCGATGCGCCCGATCCTGTCGAAGCGATCGATCGGGAAGTGCAGGCCGCGCTCGCCAGCGCCATCGATCTCGACCGATATCCGCTGTTCGACGGTCAGCTCTTCCAGGCAGGTCCTACGCGGTTCTTCCTGTTCCAGCGGATACATCACATCGCGTTCGACGGCTTTTCGTTCTTCCTTTTCACGCAACGCCTCGCGGCGGTTTATTCGGCGCTGGTCGAAGGACGCGAGCCCGCGCCATGCGCGTGGGGGCAACTCACCGAACTGATCGATGACGATAACGCGTATCGCACGTCCAGCGCGTTCGAGAGCGATCAGCAATTCTGGCGCGAATATCTGGCGGACTGCCCCGAGCCGGTGATTCTCGCCGAGTGCATGGCGCACGAGCCGATTCCGGCGGACGTCGCCACACAGGCGATCGCGCAGATGCGTTTGTCATCGGAAACGACGCAGCGTCTCCGGCAAGTCGCCGAACGCCACGGCGCGACGTGGCCGCAGTTCGTCACGGCGGTCATGGCCGCGTATGTCGCGCGTCTGAGCGGACAACCCGAAGTGGTGCTCGGCTTCCCGGTCACGGCGCGAGTGGGCCGGCGGGCGAGAAACGTGCCCGGCATGATGTCCAACGCATTGCCGTTGCGCGCGACGCTCGGCGCGGATACGTCCATAATCGATCTGCTCGGCGACGTCTCGCGGCAGAGCCGGCGCATCCTGCGTCATCAACGCTATCGTGTGAAAGACATACGGCGCGATGTGGGACGCATAGAATCCGACAGGCCGCTCTTCGGGCCCACGGTCAATATCATGCCGGACTACAGCCTCGCGCTGGAGTTCGCCGGCTGCCGCATCGGATCGAATCGCTCTTTCTACGGAACGCCCGACGATCTCGCGCTGATCATCCACGACGAGGGCGACGAACTCGGTATCGAACTGATGTTCGACGGCAACCCGTCGCTCTATTCGTCCGAAGACGTGGATGCCCATGCAAGACGCATCACGCGTCTGCTCGAAAACGCGCTCGAGCAGCCCGATGCGCCGCTGCATTCGTTCGAGCTCCTTCTGCCCGAGAGAAAGGCGTGGCTCCAGTTGTGGAACGACACGGCCGCGCCTTATCCCGAGCATCTGTGTATTCATCAGCTTCTCGAAGATCAGGTTCGACGCTCGCCCGATGCCATCGCGCTCGAATGCGACGGCGAGTCGCTCACGTTCGCGCAACTCAATGCGCGTGCGAATCGGCTTGCGCATCGGCTGATCGCGGCGGGCGTGCGTCCGGAAGACCGCGTGGCGCTGTGCATGGCGCGCGGCATCGGCGCGATCGTCGCGCTCTTCGGGATACTCAAGTCCGGCGGCGGCTATATTCCGCTCGATCCAGCGTATCCGGGCGAGCGCCTGACCTACATTCTCGGCGATACGGCGCCCGTGCTGCTGATCGCCGATGCCGCCGGACGCAAGGCGCTGAGCGATACCGGCGCGCTAGCCGTTCTCGATCCCGACGCGTCGCTCGACGATGCACTCCCGCAAGGCGATCCGCTCGTGCCCGGGCTCGCCTCGCATCATCTCGCCTATGCGATCTATACGTCAGGCTCGACCGGCAAGCCGAAGGGCGTGATGGTCGAGCATCGCCATGTGGTGAATCTGCATCACGCGCTGCATTCGACGGTGTTCGCGCATTGCGCCCCGCACTCGGGCGTCACGCTGAACGCCAGCATCGCCTTCGATGCCTCCGTGCAAAATCTCACCGCGCTGCTCGGTGGACACAGGCTCGTCATCGTTCCCGCCGACGTGCGCACCGATGCGATGGCCCTGATCGAGTTTCTCGATACCGCGCGCATCGACGTGTTCGACTGCACGCCGACGCAGCTCGATTCCCTCTTCTCCGCGGGTCTGCTCGAACAACGCAAGTCGCCGCTGACGGTGCTCGTGGGCGGCGAGCCGCTCACGCCGCAAACCTGGAACCGTCTCGCACGGGCCGAACAGATACGCGCCTTCAACGTCTATGGCCCGACTGAATGCACGGTCGATGCGACCGTCGCGGAGATCACGACCGAACAGGCGCGGCCCGTCATCGGCAAACCGCTCGCCAATACGCGCACCTATGTTCTCGATGCGCTGCGCCGCGCGGTGCCTCCCGGCGCGGTGGGCGAACTCTATATCGGCGGCGCGGGCGTGGCGCGCGGCTATCTGAACCGGCCCGAACTCACCGCCGAGCGTTTCCTCGACGATCCCTTCGTTCCGGGCGCACGCATCTACCGCACCGGCGATCTCGCGCGCTATCAGCTCGACGGCAATATCGAGTTCCTCGGCCGCAACGATCATCAGATCAAGATTCGCGGCTTTCGTATCGAACCCGGCGAGATCGAAACGCAAATCCTCGCGCATCCTTCGGTGCGTGAAGCGGTGGTCATCGCGCGGGCGCGGCATCAGGGTTCGCAGGATCAGCAACTCGTCGCCTATGTCACGCTCTTTTCCGGGACCGACGCCAGCGCGCTGCGCGAGCATCTCGCATCGCGTCTGCCCGACTACATGGTGCCTTCGGCCTTCGTCACCCTCGACGCGCTGCCGCTCACGCCCAGCGGCAAGCTCGATCGCCGCTCGCTGCCCGATCCGCAAGCCGATGCGTTCGCGCTGCGCCCCTTCGAAGCGCCGCAAGGCCGAACCGAAATTGCGCTCGCCGATCTGTGGGCCGAATCGCTTGGTCTGGAACGCGTGGGTCGTCACGACAACTTCTTCGCACTCGGCGGCCACTCGCTGCTTGCGGTGACGCTCATCGAGCGGCTGCGGCGCATCGGCCTGCATGCCAGCGTGCGCGATCTGTTCGCCACGCCCGTGCTCAGCGCGCTCGCGGCTTCGCTCGAACAGGCCGCGCCGAAGCCCGAGATCGTCGTGCCAGCCAACGCGATAACGCCCGGCTGCATCGCGATCACGCCGTCGATGCTGCCGCTCATCACGCTGACGCAGACGGATATCGATCGCATCGTCGAACAGGTTCCCGGCGGCCTTGAAAATGTTCAGGATATCTACGCGCTCGCCCCGCTCCAGGACGGCATCCTGTTCCATCACATGCTGACCACGGAAGGCGATCCGTATCTGCAAACGGCGCGCCTCGCCTTCGACAGCCGCGCCCGCCTCGATGCGTGGCTCGATGCGCTTCAACAGGTCGTCGAGCGGCACGATATCCTGCGTACCGCGTTCATCCACGATGGACTCAGCACGCCCGCGCAAGTCGTCTGGCGCAAGGCCCCCGTGTCCATTACCGAAATCGCGATCACGCAGGGCGACGCGGCAGAACAGCTTGCACGACATTTCGATGCCCGCACGCAACGCTTCGATCTCACGCAGGCTCCGTTGCTGCGGATCGCGTTTGCCCCCGAAACGGGAAGCGGGCGCTGGCTCGTGCAATTGAACTGGCATCACCTGATCGGCGATCATGCGACGCTGGAAGTGATGCATGCGGAAATCGGCGCGATCCTCAACGGCCGGGGGCAATCGCTCGGCGCGGCTCAGCCGTTCCGCGATCTGGTCGCACAGGCGCGGCTCGGTGCGGCTCAGGACGCGCATGAAGCCTTCTTCCGCGACATGCTCGCCGATGTGAGCGAACCCACGCTGCCCTTCGGCCTCACCGACGTTCATCATGACGGCTCGGCTGTAGCCGAAGCGCACGCGACGCTGCCTGCGTCGCTCGATACGCGTCTGCGCGCTCAGGCCAAAAGCATCGGCGTGAGTCTTGCGAGCCTGTGTCATCTGGCCTGGGCGCGCGTGCTCAGTGCGGGCAGCGCGCTCGACTCGGATGGACGCATCGTGTTCGGCACCGTGCTGCTCGGACGCATGCAGGCGGGTGTCGATCAGGCGCTCGGCCTTTTGATCAACACGCTGCCGATTCGCCTCGACGTGAACGATGCATCGGTCGCCGATAGCGCGCGCCGCACGCATGAGCGTCTCGCGGCGTTGTTGCAGCATCAGCATGCGCCGCTCGCGCTCGCGCAGCGATGCAGTGGCGTCGCGGCTCCCGCGCCGCTCTTCAGCGCGTTGCTCAACTATCGCCACAATCAGGCGTCGGCGGAGGAGCGCGAGGCCTTCGACGGCATCGAACTGCTCGGCGCGGAGGAGCGCACCAACTATCCGCTGACGCTTTCGATCGACGATAACGGCGACAGCCTCGAACTCACCGCGCAGACCGTCTCGCCGCTGTCGCCCGAGCAGTTGTGCGGGTATATGGAGCAGGCGCTTTCGAGCCTTGCGCAGGCGCTCGAACAGGCGCCCGATACGCCGGTGAATCAGCTTGACGTGTTGCCGCCCGCCGTGCGCAACCTGCTCGTCCATACATGGAACGACACGGGCGCAACGTATCCGGCGGGTTACTGCATCCATCAGCTTTTCGAGCAACAGGTTCGACGCACGCCCGATGCCATCGCGCTCGTCTTCGAAGACGCGTCGCTGACCTACGGGCAACTCAATGCGCGTGCCAATCAGCTTGCACATCGTCTGATCGGGCTGGGCGTATGTCCGGAAGATCGCGTGGCGTTGTGCGTGGAGCGTGGCATCGGCATGATCGTCGCGCTGCTGGCGATCCTCAAGGCGGGTGGCGCATATGTGCCGCTCGATCCGGCTTATTCGGGCGAACGTCTGAGCCATATCCTCACCGACTCCACGCCCCGGCTCCTTCTCGCCGATGCGGCTGGCCGTGAAGCGCTCGGCGATATCGGCACGCTGACCGTGCTCGATCCCGACGCATCGCTCGATGACACACTGCCCCAGGACGATCCGCAAACGCCGGTCGCGCCGCCTCATCTCGCCTATGTGATCTACACCTCGGGCTCCACGGGCAAGCCCAAGGGCGTGATGGTCGAGCATGCCCAGATCGTGCGCCTCTTCGACGCCACGCAGGACTGGTTCGGCTTCGACGATCGCGATGTCTGGTGCCTGTTCCACTCGTTCGCCTTCGATTTTTCGGTCTGGGAGTTGTGGGGCGCGCTGCGCTACGGCGGCAAACTCGTGATCGTGCCGCAGCATGTGGCGCGCTTCGCACCCGACTTCCTTTGCCTGCTTCAGCGCGAGGGCGTGACCGTTCTGAATCAGACGCCCAGCGCGTTCCGTGCGCTCATTCAGGCGCAGGAAACAAACGATGCGCCCGATGCGTTGCGCTATGTGATCTTCGGCGGCGAGGCGCTGAATCCGTCGATGCTCGAACCGTGGTATGCGCGGCATTCGGACCAGAAGCCGCGTCTGATCAACATGTACGGCATTACCGAGACGACCGTGCACGTGACGTACCGGCCGCTGACTCGCGATGACTGTGCGGTCAGCAGCAGCCCGATCGGCGTGCGTATTCCCGATCTGACGGTCTATCTGTTCGATGCACAAGGTCGGCTCGCGCCTGTCGGTGCGGTGGGCGAGTTGTATGTCGGTGGCGCGGGCGTGGCGCGGGGCTATCTGAATCGTCCGGAGCTTACCGCCGAACGTTTTATCGATGATCCGTTCGTTTCGGGCGGGCGTCTTTATCGGACCGGTGATCTTGGACGCTATCTTAGCGATGGCAGTCTGGAGTTCTTCGGCCGTAACGATCATCAGGTCAAGATTCGCGGCTTCCGTATCGAGTTGGGTGAGATCGAGGCGCAGATCGCCAGTCATCCGGCGGTGCGCGAGGCGGTGGTTATCGCGCGTGCTCGACAGCAGGATTCTCAGGATCAGCAGCTTGTTGCTTATGTCACGCTGGTTTCGGAGATCGATACGAACGCCTTGCGTGAACATCTCGATTCGCGTCTGCCCGACTATATGGTGCCGTCGGCCTTCGTCGTGCTCGACACACTGCCGCTCACGCCCAACGGCAAGCTCGATCGCCGTGCATTGCCCGATCCGCAATGGCAAGACCTTGCCGCTTATGTCGCACCGCGCACGTCGATCGAACATTCGCTCGCGGAGTGCTTCGCCAGTGTGCTCGGCCTCGAACGCGTCAGTGTCTTCGATAACTTCTTCTCGCTCGGGGGTCATTCGCTGCTTGCGACGCAACTCGTTTCTCGTCTGCGTGAAGCGCTTTCGATCGAATTGCCCTTGCGCACGCTGTTCGATGCACCCAGCGTTGCTTCGCTTGCCGAGGCGCTGTCGCTCAACGAACCGTCCGCTGGCACGTTGCCGCCTTTGCAAGCACTTGCACGTCCGGCACACGTGCCACTGTCCTTCGCACAGGAGCGCCTCTGGTTCCTCGAACAGTTGAACCCCGGACAGTCGACGTATCACATTCCGATCGCCTTGCGTCTGCATGGCGTCCTCGATGCTCGTGCGTTCCATGCCGCGCTGAATGCGCTCGTCGCCCGTCACGAAAGCCTGCGCACTTCGTTTGCGCAACACGACGGTCAGGCCGTACAGCACATCGCTCCGACACTGGAACTTGCACTGCCGCTCATCGATGCCCAAGCCGCCGATGTCCCGCGTCTGGCACAAGACGAAGCACGTCGTCCCTTCGATCTTCAACGCGGTCCGTTGCTGCGCGCTCAACTGCTGCGCCTCGCGCCGGACGAACACGTTCTGCTCTTCACCATGCATCACATCGTCTCCGATGGCTGGTCCACTGGCGTGCTGGTACGTGAACTCGGTGCCTGCTACACCGCTGCACTGCGCAATGAACCGCTCGCGCTGCCGCCTCTTGCCGTGCAATACGCCGACTACACGCTGTGGCAACGCGACTGGCTCGCCGGCGCCGAACTCGATCGACAGACTCAATACTGGCGCAATCAACTCGCCGAACTCGCGCCGCTCGATCTGCCCACGGACCGTCCACGTCCTGCGCAGATCAGCGGACGCGGTGCGACGCTGCCCTTTGCGCTGAACGCGGAGCTCTCCGAGCGCCTGCATGCGCTGGCTCAACGTGAAGGCGTCACGCCCTTTATGTTGCTGCTCGCCGTGTTCCAGACGCTGCTCGCGCGCTTGTCGGGGCAATCTGAAGTGGCGGTGGGCTCGCCTATTGCCAATCGTACACATGCGCAGATCGAGCCGCTTATCGGCCTGTTCGTCAATACGCTGGTGCTGCGTGCCGATCTGTCAGGCTCGCCCTCGTTACGCGATCTGCTCGCACAGGTGCGCGACACGACGCTTGCCGCGTATGCGCATCAGGATTTGCCTTTCGAGAAGCTGGTCGAAGCACTCGCGCCGGTTCGCGACACCAGTCGCACGCCGCTGTTTCAGGTCATGTTCGTGTTGCAGAACGCGCCGATGGAAGCGCTCGCCTTGCCCGGCCTCACGCTGACCTTGCTGCCCGGGGCCGAAGCCGGTGCCAAGTTCGATCTCACGCTGAGTCTGACGCATACGCAAAACAGCTTTGCAGGCACGCTCAGCTACGCCAGCGATCTGTTCGATGAAGTCACCATCGCACGGCTGGGTGAACGCTTCACGCGATTGCTTCAACAAGCGCTCGATCAACCCGATGCGCCGCTGCATGCGCTCGAACTGGTGTTGCCCGAAGAGCACACATTGCTCGAAGGTTGGAACGACACGGCTGCGGCTTATCCCGAACACGTGTGCATTCATCAACTCTTCGAGCAACAGGTTCAACGTACGCCCGATGCCCTCGCGCTCGTCTTCGAAGATGAATCACTGACCTATACGCAACTCAATGCACGTGCGAACCGGCTTGCGCATCATCTGATCGCGCTGGGTGTGCGTCCAGAAGACCGCGTGGCGCTGTGCATGGAGCGTGGCATCGGCATGGTCGTCGCGTTGATGGCGATACTTAAAGCTGGTGGCGCGTATGTGCCGCTCGATCCGGCGTATCCGGGCGAACGTCTCAGTCATATCCTCAACGATGCCACGCCTCGCCTGCTGCTCGCCGATGCAGCCGGACGTGAAGCGCTGGGCGACACCGGCTCGCTGAGTGTGCTCGATCCCGATGCGTCGCTCGACGGCTCGCTGTCGCAAGACGATCCGCAAACGGACGTCGCCCCGCATCATCTTGCGTACGTAATCTACACCTCCGGTTCAACAGGCAAACCGAAGGGCGTCGCGATCGAGCACCGGACGCTGGTCGCATCCACCTTCGCCCGCCATCAGTTCTACGAGCACGCAGCGAACGAGCGCTTCCTGCTGCTTTCTTCCCTCGCCTTCGACAGTTCCGTCGCCGGTCTCTTCGGGACGCTCACGAACGGAGGTTGCCTCGCTCTCGTCGATATCGACACTGCAAGAGATCCGAACGCAATCATCAGACTCGTGCGCAATCGAGACATTACGCGCGTGTTATGCGTCCCGTCTCTCGGTCAGGCTATTCTCGACAGCATGTCGTCGAGCGGCGAGCATAAGCTTCGCGAGATCATCGTCGCGGGCGAAGCGTGTCCGCCGAATCTCACGCGGCAAAGCTCGACACTGCCCCGGCCAGTGCTGCTCTATAACGAGTACGGTCCGACCGAAGCGACTGTATGGGCGACGGCGTATCGATGCCTTCCTGAAGAAACGAATCTGGTGCCGATCGGCCGGCCCATTGCCAATACACGCATCTATCTGCTCGATGCGCAGCGTCAGTTGATGCCTCCTGGCGCGGTGGGCGAGTTGTATGTCGGCGGAGCGGGTGTGTCGCGGGGTTACCTCAATCGTCCTGAGCTTACCTCTGAACGTTTCCTCGATGATCCGTTCGTTTCAGGCGGGCGGATGTATCGCACGGGCGACCTCGCACGTTATCGCGCCGATGGCAATATCGAATTCCTCGGACGTAACGATCATCAGGTCAAGATTCGCGGCTTCCGTATCGAGTTGGGTGAGATTGAAGCGCAGATCGCCAGTCATCCGGCTGTGCGTGAGGCGGTGGTTATCGCGCGTGCGCGGCATGAAAAGACGCATGATCAGCAACTCGTCGCTTATATAACGCTGGTATCAGAGATCGATGTCAGCGCCTTGCGTGAACATCTCGATTCGCGTTTGCCCGACTATATGGTGCCGTCGGCCTTCGTCGTGCTCGATGCGCTGCCTCTGACGCCCAATGGCAAGCTCGATCGCCGTGCATTGCCCGATCCGCAGTGGCAAGACCTTGCAGCTTATGTCGCGCCGCGCACGTCGATCGAACATTCGCTCGCGGAGTGCTTTGCCAGCGTGCTCGGTCTTGAACGCGTCAGCGTCTTCGATAACTTCTTCTCGCTCGGTGGACACTCGCTGCTCGCGACGCAGCTCGTTTCTCGCTTGCGTGAAGCGCTTTCGATCGAATTACCGTTGCGCACCCTGTTCGATGCACCCAGCGTTGCTTCGCTTGCCGAGGCGCTGTCGCTCGACGGACCGTCCGCTGGCACGTTGCCGCCTTTGCAGGCGCTTGCACGTCCAGCGCATGTGCCGCTGTCTTTCGCACAGGAACGCCTCTGGTTCCTCGAACAGTTGAACCCCGGGCAGTCCACCTATCACATCCCGATCGCCTTGCGTCTGCATGGCGCCCTCGATGTTCGCGCGTTCCATGCTGCCCTGAATGCGCTTGTCGCCCGTCACGAAAGTCTGCGCACTTCGTTTGCGCAACACGACGGTCAAGCCGTGCAGCACATCGCTCCGACACTGGAACTTGCACTGCCGCTCATCGATGCCCAAGCCGCCGATGTCCAGCGACTGGCACAGGACGAAGCGCGTCGTCCCTTCGATCTTCAACGCGGCCCGTTACTGCGCGCTCAACTGCTGCGCCTCGAAGAAGACGAGCACGTTCTGCTGTTCACCATGCATCACATCGTCTCCGATGGCTGGTCCACCGGCGTGCTGGTACGTGAACTCGGTGCCTGCTACACCGCTGCACTGCGCAATGAACCGCCCGCGCTGCCGCCTCTGGCCGTGCAGTACGCCGACTACACGCTGTGGCAACGCGACTGGCTCGCCGGTGCCGAACTCGAACGCCAGACTCAATACTGGCGCAATCAACTCGCCGAACTCGCGCCACTCGATTTGCCCACCGACCGTCCACGTCCCGCGCAGATCAGCGGACGCGGTGCGACGCTGCCCTTTGCGCTGAACACCGAGCTCTCCGAGCGCCTGCATGCGCTGGCTCAACGTGAAGGCGTCACGCCCTTTATGTTGCTGCTCGCCGTGTTCCAGACGCTGCTCGCGCGCTTGTCGGGGCAATCTGAAGTTGCTGTTGGCTCGCCTATCGCCAATCGAACACATGCGCAGATCGAGCCGCTTATCGGCTTGTTCGTCAATACGCTGGTGCTGCGTGCCGATCTCTCAGGCTCGCCCTCGTTGCGCGATCTGCTCGCACAAGTGCGCGACACGACGCTGACCGCGTATGCGCATCAGGATCTGCCTTTCGAGAAACTGGTCGAAGCGCTCGCGCCGGTTCGCGATACCAGTCGCACGCCGCTGTTTCAGGTCATGTTCGTGTTGCAGAACGCGCCGATGGAAGCGCTCGCGTTGCCCGGCCTCACGCTGACCTTGCTGCCCGGGGCCGAAGCGGGCGCCAAGTTCGATCTCACGTTGAGTCTGACGCATACGCAAAACAGCTTCTCAGGCACGCTCAGTTACGCCACCGATCTGTTCGATGAAGTCACCATCGCACGGCTGGGTGAACGCTTCACGCGCCTGCTTCAACAAGCGCTCGATCAACCCGATGCGCCGCTGCATGCGCTCGAACTCGTGTTGCCCGAAGAGCACGCATTGCTCGAACGTTGGAACGACACGGCTGCTGCCTATCCAGAACATCTGTGCATTCATCAGCTCTTCGAGCAACAGGTTCAACGTACGCCTGATGCCATCGCGCTCGTATTTGAAGATGAATCGCTGACCTACGCGCAACTCAATGCGCGTGCGAACCGGCTTGCGCATCATCTGATCGCGCTGGGTGTCAGGCCGGAAGAACGCGTCGCGCTGTGCATGGAGCGCGGCATCGGCATGGTCGTCGCGTTGATGGCGATACTCAAGGCAGGCGGCGCCTACGTGCCGCTCGATCCGGCGTATCCGGGCGAACGTCTGAGTCATATCCTCACCGATGCCACGCCTCGCCTGCTGCTCGCCGATGCCGCCGGACGTGAAGCGCTGGGCGATACCGGCTCGCTGAGTGTGCTCGACCCCGTTGCATCGCTCGACGGCTCGCTGTCGCAAGACGACCCGCAAACGGACGTCGCTCCGAATCATCTTGCATACGTGATCTACACGTCCGGTTCAACCGGCAAGCCCAAGGGCGTGATGGTCGAGCATCGCAATGTCGCGAATCTCCATCGCGCATTGCAATCGACGGTGTTCGCGCATTGCGCTCCGAACTCCGGCGTCAGTCTGAATGCAAGCATCGCATTCGACTCCTCGCTGAAAAGCCTCACTTCCTTGCTCGCGGGACATCGCCTGATTTTGATCCCCGCGGATGTGCGCACCGATGGCGCGGCGTTGATCGAATTTCTCGATGCGCGCGACGTCGACGTGCTCGATTGCACACCCACCCAGCTCGACGTGTTACTCACCACTGGCCTGCTTGAACAGCGGCGATCCGAGTTGACGTTGCTGGTGGGCGGCGAAGCACTCTCGCAACAGACATGGAATCAGCTCGCAGAGGCCGATCAGATCCGCGCGTTCAACGTCTATGGTCCGACCGAATGCACCGTCGATGCCGCTCTGACCGAGATCACGATCGAACAGATGCAGCCCGTCATCGGCAAGCCGATTGCGAACGCACGTATCTATCTGCTCGATGCACAGCGTCGGTTGATGCCGCCGGGTGCGGTGGGCGAGCTTTATATCGGTGGGGCTGGGGTCGCGCGGGGCTATCTGAATCGTGACGATCTCACCGCCGAACGTTTCCTGAATGATCCGTTCGTTCCCGGTGCACGTATGTATCGCACGGGCGATCTCGCACGTTATCGCGCGGATGGGAATATCGAGTTCTTGGGCCGCAATGATCATCAGGTCAAGATTCGTGGCTTCCGTATCGAGCTGGGTGAGATCGAGGCGCAGATCGCCAGTCATCCGGCTGTGCGTGAGGCGGTGGTCATCGCGCGTGCGCGGCATGAAAAGACGCACGATCAGCAACTCGTCGCATATGTCACGCTGGTTTCAGAGATCGATACGAGCGCCTTGCGTGAACATCTCGATTCGCGTTTGCCCGACTATATGGTGCCATCGGCCTTCGTCGTGCTCGATGCGCTGCCTCTGACGCCCAATGGCAAGCTCGATCGTCGCGCGCTGCCCGATCCGCAGTGGCAAGACCTCACCGCTTATGTCGCGCCGCGCACGTCGATCGAACATTCGCTCGCGGAGTGCTTCGCCAGCGTGCTTGGTCTCGAACGCGTCAGTGTCTTCGATAACTTCTTCTCGCTCGGGGGTCATTCGCTGCTTGCGACGCAACTCGTTTCTCGTCTGCGTGAAGCGCTTTCGATCGAATTGCCTTTGCGCACCCTGTTCGATGCGCCGAGCGTTGCTTCGCTTGCCGAGGCGCTTTCGCTCGACGAACCGTCCGCTGGCACATTGCCGCCTTTGCAAGCACTTGCACGTCCGGCACATGTACCGCTGTCCTTCGCACAGGAACGCCTTTGGTTCCTCGAACAGTTGAATCCCGGGCAGTCCACGTATCACATCCCGATCGCCTTGCGTCTGCACGGCTCACTCGATGTTCGTGCGTTCCATGCCGCTTTGAATGCGCTTGTTGCGCGTCATGAAAGCCTGCGCACATCCTTCGCCCAACACGACGGTCAGGCCGTGCAGCACATCGCTCCGACACTGGAACTTGCACTGCCGCTCATCGACGCCCAAGCCACCGATGTCCAGCGTCTGGCACAGGACGAAGCACGTCGTCCCTTCGATCTTCAGCGCGGCCCGTTACTGCGCGCTCAACTGCTGCGCCTCGCAGAAGATGAACACGTCTTGCTGTTCACCATGCATCACATCGTCTCCGATGGCTGGTCTACCGGCGTGCTGGTACGTGAACTCGGTGCCTGCTACACCGCTGCACTGCGCAATGAACCGCTCGCGCTTCCGCCTCTGGCCGTGCAGTACGCCGACTACACGCTGTGGCAACGCGACTGGCTCGCCGGCGCCGAACTTGATCGACAGACTCAATACTGGCGCAATCAACTCGCCGAACTCGCGCCACTCGATCTGCCCACCGATCGTCCACGTCCTGCACAGATCAGCGGAAGCGGCGCGACGCTGCCCTTCGCGCTGAACGCAGAACTCTCCGAGCGCCTGTATGCGCTGGCCCAACGCGAG
>NZ_JAQQDB010000045.1:0-64862 GCF_046030135.1 Caballeronia jiangsuensis | reverse complement strand
CCCCCCGTTGCACTTCGGTTTGAAACCGCCTTTTAAAGTCCGGAGCCAGTCGACCAGTGAGCCACATCAGCTCGATATTTCGCTGCGCTTCGCGTTCAAGACGACGACTGGACTGGATGCGATTGAGATACCCGTAGATATAGATCTTAAGCATCACCTCAGGATGATAAGCCGGCCTTCCAGTCAACGCAGGCTGTACTCCCTCGAACCCCAGATCATTAAGATCAAGTTCTTCTACAAAGACATCGATCACGCGGACCGGATTTGTGTCCGTCACGTAATCATCAAGTGCTTCGGGAAGGAGAAAGCTCTGGTTACGATCGTCGCCTCGAACGAACCGCTTCATTTTGCTTGTCCTCCGCCGTCGGATAGCAAAATTTCAGCGCTCCAAAAATGCGTTTTGACACAATCTGGGCCGATCCCGGTCCGACGTCGACCTTGCGAACGAGGCCGCCCTTGGTCGGTTCGCGTCCGGCAGAACTCGACCCACAGCCGACCTCCACTGTCTCTCGCCCTGGACGTCCGGTTTGGGGGCGGAACAGCCAATTTTTGGTCCGAGGCTTCCACTCCTCGTGACGCGTCACAAAGAGTCCCGGCTTTTTGGCGCTCGCCGTCTACTACGATCTGTTCCTCGACCATAGGATCGCGCTGATAGACCAGCGAGGCACAGCAACAGATATATGCGACGACGCCTGACGTTGGGTTTGTAAGATCGTACTCCTGGAGGTGCACCTTATATGGGACGAGCGCGGTCATCTCATTTCCCACTCAGTGCGGGGACAGACCCACGAAACCGTTGCCGTCTCAACGGAGCCGATAGGGTCGATTTCCATGGCAACGTCGAGATCGCTGTTTTTCCGCTGGACGCCCCTAAGTCGACCGCCATAAACCCATAGTCGCCGCACATGCGGATGCGCCTAAGCCCATTCGCGCAGCCGTTTTACGGAGTCCAAGAGGTCGTCGTCGATCATCGTGGCCTCCGTGGCCCGGAATATCCACCTCTCACTGCCTATTGCCGCCCGCGCGGCGCTAGGAACTGCCTATCCGGACCCGACAACCACAGACCCGCCGAACCGACAGCCAACGCGTAGACGACCTTTCGAGCGCTTCTGTCGAACGCTCGCTTAATAGCTGAGGGCCTCAGCTGTTCGAAATCGCAACGCAGGAGCGGAGGAACCAGTTCTACGACTTTTATTCCGCGCCATCGCTTTTAGTCTCCGTTTCCCCTAGTAATTTTTAGAATCCGATTGTTAGAGTATTCTGAAACATAGAGCGCTTTATCAGGGCCAAACACAAATCCAGTACCCGACGACGGACCCACATTGAATCCGGATCCAATCGCGGTGATTTTACCATTCATATCACAGCGAAGAAGATCGCTTCCATTCAGGACGTAGAGTTCGTGCCCAAAGCCTCCTGCCCCCGGACCAAAGGCGAGGTAGGTATCGAGACCGGCCAACCCGGTCGCAAACGCGCTGGCTGCAAGCGTTCCATCTGCGTTGTAAATGCGGATTGTCCCATCTTCCAGCGCCAGAAAAATTCGATTGTCTCTGTCGACGGCGATACTGCCAGGCCGGACAGGAAGAGAAATCAATACAGTCAGGGCGCCCCCGCTGCTTGTGAGGACGCGAGGAAGATCATCTGAGAAAATGAGGCGTCGCAAGCCGTCGAACTTCATGTCATCCACATCGGCGAAGCCCGCATTAAAGACGACCGTCGACGTTTGATCTGGGAAGACCGCAGCGAGGACTCCTCCTCCGACGAGGACGGAGTTAGGGGTGCCACTGACACGCCCAGCGGCGTCAAAAAGAACGGCATCCGGGTCGACCATGGGTGGACCGAATTCGGAAACCGAACTTCCCCCGGGAGTGATCCGATGAATCCGGTTGTTGCCTCCCTGTCGTCCAACATAGAGTGCGCCGTCGGGCGCGAAAGACAACTTCATAGGCTGATCGACACTGGAATAAACTTGGATTTTGAATCCAGGCACCAGGGTCGGTAGACGTGCCTCTATCGGGGGGGTCTGCTTTCGGTCAGCCGCCGTCATTGACACGCTTGTGTGCGTAGCTGTGGGGCCGTTAGAGTCCCCGCCGCCACATGCACTTAGAAAGGGGCAAAGAATACCCGCCAAGAGTAACCGAGATGCCAATTCTCGCTGACTCATCTCCAATCCCCTTTGAGGAAAGTCGTGGCCGAAAGCGAATCACAAGATGTTTCGCCATTTTCAAGAATGCGCTAGCCCGGTGTGAGCGATCACAGAAATTTCCTGTTAACTGATATACACCGGGTACCCCAATATCCTGGCCCGTCCAGTTTTCCTCATGGCGCCGCAATGTCGTTCGAAGCCTGCCGACAACAATAGGCGATCCACGGGCTTCAAACTGAGCAGCATTGTTGGAAATGAGCGGTAGCGTACCATCGCGTTTCCATCACGCAATTGCAAACGGAACAGTGCAATTGACGCCGTGATGCTGCCGAGCCGGTTCGCAGATACCGTGCCTAGGGCGGCAAACACAGCCCTTCGCAGCCCGTGTTCCCATTAAGTTAGCTGCTCACCGGGCAGTTTCCTGCGATCCCATACCGCTTGATTTTCGTTGACGGTGTGGCGTGGTGGACGCGGGATCCACAGCCGCGCATACCGGAGTGCTCCCGAGAATGCGCTCGACTAGATTCGCCGCAACCGGCGCAGCACCACGCGATATTACGGCGTCGAATCTTGTTGCACGAGCTTCTCATGCAACTCGGCGGTCAACATCTCTACCCGCTGAATTAACTTCTGAGTAAGCTCTGTGAGCTCAGTGTTTCGCTTCAACAGCTCCAGCAGTTGTGCCGCGTTCTGGGCTGCGATCTCCTGCCGTTGCTCGTTCGCGACGGCAAGCGCCTCTCTGTGCTGTGCGTCAGCCTCGGCGTGCACGGTGTCTCGCGCTGCCTGTCGCGTCTGCGCCAGCAGGATTAGCGGCGCTGCATAAGCTGCCTGGAGACTGAATGCCAGATTGAGCAGAATAAATGGATAGACGTCGAACCTCGTAAGGCCGAGGACGTTCACTGCAATCCAGATCGCAACGATGGCTGTTTGCGTACCTAGAAACAGAGGCGTTCCAAAAAAACGCGCAAACGCTTCCGCCTTGAGTGCGAATGTGTCGTTGCCAAACGCTGAAGCAAGGTGCACATGAGGACGATGGAAGCGGAAGTGATCAATTGTCGGACGGCCGAACGCAACGGTAGCCGAGTCGGGCTTCATGGTTTCCATCATTCCCTCCAGGGCCTGGTCGGCGCGGCAAGCCGCCAGTCAGGTCTGCGGCACGAGACGCCATGCAGATGCGCGGCAATGAACAAGGCGAAACTCGTCACTGGACGATCGTTCTAGCCAAGCATTAAGCGCGGCAACAGACTGAGTGTACTGCTCGTTCCGGCTTGGCGTGAACCCAGACCTGCCGTTTGGGATACAACTCACCCGGACGCCTCGATGATGACCTTCAACGCATGCGTGTCGGCGGCGTGGCCGAAGGTCTCGTACGCGTTCATGATGTCGTCCAAGCGAAAGTGGTGCGTGATCAGCTTGTTGGGATCGAGCCGGCTCGAGCGCACGGTCTTGAGCAGCATCGGTGTGCTGACCGTACGATCGACTGGCACAGCTCGAAAGTCGCCGGCACGCCCACGGCCTCGATTGCGCAATCGACGCCCGCGCTATCGGACAGCTTCATGATCTCCGGGACAGCGTCCGCTTGCCCGATATCGATACACGCCGGCGCGCCGAACGTATGCGCGATGTCGAGCCGGTTCGCATCGCGGTCGATCATTACGATCTGCGCGGGCGAATAGAACTGCGCCGTCAAGAGCGAGGCGAGACCAATCGGCCCGGCGCCGACGATCGCCGCGGTCGAGCCGGGCTGCACCTTGCCGTTCAGCACGCCGCATTCGAAGCCGGTCGGAAGGATGT
Source organism: Caballeronia jiangsuensis (assembly GCF_046030135.1). Classification (NCBI taxonomy): domain Bacteria; kingdom Pseudomonadati; phylum Pseudomonadota; class Betaproteobacteria; order Burkholderiales; family Burkholderiaceae; genus Caballeronia; species Caballeronia jiangsuensis. The sequence goes on along the minus strand of NZ_JAQQDB010000045.1, from coordinate 60,922 downwards.
CGGAAAGCATCACGAGCGCTTCCTCATCGGCGCCGGCGGGAATCGGGAAAAGGCTCGTTTCGGCATGAGGAATGCGCACGTATTCGGCTTGCGTGCCGTCGATCGGAGCTGAAACTAGGTATCAGAACGAGATCGCCGAAATTGGTCCCGGGAAAATGTCCCGACCAACCGCCAGCAGCGCACCCCCTTCGCTTGTGCCGTTCAACGCTCCATCATGTGAACGGCTGCTTCCGGGAGGGGCGCGGCGTTCGAACGTCATCGTGAGAATGTGGAGCAACGTCGGTAGGTGGCCGGGGAGCCGCGGTTCCCAACGTTCACCCAAGGCATCCAAACAATCTCCTCTCTTCTCGGCTTGAGGGCACCTTTGCGGAGCCAGAATCCGAGGCATCCGTGGGCCGTACCGGCCGTTCTTCTCTCGATCGGAGACCGCTCACATCGCTCTTCCGCCGACGTTCTGTCTTGCTGCTAATCAGGAATGTCCAGACGCTTCGTGCGTCGTCAGGGTGTTTTAGCTGCCTAGCGAAGGAAAGTGCTGCACCTTTTTCTTCAACAACGCCAACCGGCGGGCCTGTCTGGCCGCTCACAATGGTAAACCTATCATTTGCGTTACAAACCTCTAATATTCCGTTACGCGCTTCTGCACGGGCGGGCAGGCGAACTGGGATGTATTTAAGTGACCTTGCATCCGGCCCGAAACGATTGCTTAGAGGCGGCACGATGGCTGTCTCCGATGTGTTTCACGATCCAAGGAGAGCTCAATGGAACAACGTGGCCTGGTTATGAAAACCGTATTTGCTGTTCTGTGCGCAAGCGCCGCGCTGCCAGCGGATGCGCAAAATCTGAAACAGCAGGTAGTCGGCACCTGGACCTTGACATCAGGATCGGAGAAGCTCGCAAATGGCAAGACAATCGTTCCTTGGGCTTCGGGCAACCTCATGCTCGATTCGACCGGCCATATGGCGTTTTATCTCGTGGGCAAGGACCGCCCGAGGACGATTGCCAATCCAAGCGTGCCCATCGGTCCCGTCATCGCGTACTACGGAACATATACGGTCGACGAGTCTGCCAGCACGCTAACTTATAACGTCGAATCCAGTACCTCGCCGGCGTTCGACGGAGCGGTCCGCAAACAGCAGGTCGTCTTGAGCGGCGATATGCTGACGACGACCGGCTCTCCCGTGAAGACTTCCGATGGAGAAATTGTCCCGACCAACGAATGGAAGCGAGCCAAGTAGAAGGTATCGGATTCGATCCGCCCCATGCAATACACGTTGATCTGGGCCGCTTGCTCTCTATCGCGACTGGCCGAGTTGCTCGCAACATCGCCACGGCTGCGTCTGTCACGGCGCGGCAGCACCTTGACTCTTGGAGCTAGTCTCAAACGGCTTTGTTGGTGTATTTTGGAAAGCGGCAACCCGCCAAACCCCGGACTCCTTCACGAATACTCGGAGGCTTAACTCCCGTTGCGCGGGCAGTGCCTGTCCCTCAGCATTTACTAGTCCGCTCAGCTCGTTGGTAACGTGTGCGAGAGCAACGTCTGGCCGAATAAATCGGATTGCCACGCCGCGGGTTTCGAGCGTTGCGTTCCTTGCCCTTGTGCGCAGAATGGCAGCCAGCACCTTTTTAATATCAGCCCTTCCCTTTGCCACATCACCGCGGACACTGACGAAGTCGGCATCCTCCGTGTACATCCGGGTGGCTGCCTCCGCATCGTGGCTGTTGAAGCCGTCTGTCATCTCAAAGATCACTCTTTCAATCGCAGATTCGTCCTGAAAATTACTTGCGCTGTCCAGCAGAGTAATTTGCGAGCAGCCAATACTGCAACTGATCGCCGCAACCGCAATGAAGGACGTTGTCCACATCTGTACGTGTCTCACATTTCCCTCTGGTTGAATTTCGACGCGTCAGGGGAAGCGCCAGTCAGTGGTCGAACGGCCCTTTTGACGACCGCGAGACTTATCGAGATTGCGCGCCACTATTCCAGCAGCGGTGAGTGCGTGGCGGTGTCTACTGTATATGTGCCGAAATGAGCAACATTTCCCTGAACAATTCGTGCGTTCTCGTCGACCGCTCCCTGTACCCGGTTGCCCGAAGCGAATTTCGGCAGGTTGGCGCGAACACCGACCAGTGCATAGCGGCCATCGTTCCCGAACACGAGCAGACCTTCCGGATGCGCGCCCAGCAGCTCCTCTTCGGTTCCGCTTCGGGTGACAGTTAGCGAGACAGCGATCACGATCCGGCCAGGCTGAGAGATTGCGCACGTGCGTCCGGCACTGCGATATACATGGAAAGGACCACGATCGCGACGAGGGCGAAGGCTTTGAGTGCCGCATTCATGGTTATCTCCGGCGCGTCACGGCATACGGTCCGCAAAATCCGACACGCACTTGCCGGTTACATCAATTCGATGCACGAGATGATGCGAATGTCGGTCGAAGCGTGTCGTCCGTGCGTTAGTCTGCAGCGGGTGCAAATGCTGAAAGAATACTAGTGGTTTCTAACGCAAAAGATAGATTTGATGCTGCGACCGGCTGGACAACCTGGCGGGGAAGCGTTTGAGGAATAGGGAGCAGGCGACTTTACAACGAGAATATGAAGCGGCTCCTTATCGCAAGGCAGTTACAACACTGACGAGAAGGCAGCAATCAAACATGTCCTCGGCGGCTTGCGATTTCTGAGGGTATGCCCCACCGAGCACAAGCTTCAGCCGATTCCTGTTCAATAGCGCACTGCAGGGTCAGTGGACGACCTCAGTCGGCGTGCCAACCGACTTTTGGATGTCACATAGCAATCGAGAGCCGACGGCCGGATCTGGCCGACTTCGTCGTTACGTGCGCAGCGAGGGCATTCCGCGCGGCGTTCAAGACCAATCTTTGCATGTTCAACGAACCGAGGGGATGCGTGGCGCTACAGGGACTGACCGACAGTGCAATTTTTTTGTATTGAGTCATCGCCAGCAAAGACTCTTGGCCTACGCAACGCCCATTTCCTGCTCATCATGGGTGACGGACCGTTCCTAACGGACCAATCTCATCGATCGCGAACCCGGCGATCGGCTGTGTGCCGCGGATTCGTCGAATGGCACGGCCCCGGCATTCTCCCGCGAGCATGTTTAAACTAGGCGGACTAACGACTTGTCCGTATCATCATTCACGCTGAAAGACCGACCCGAGATCGTGGCTCTGCCAATCGGGCTTCACTCCGCACGGGCAAGTGCCGTGCGAACACATCGAGCGGTGATGACCATGGCGCGACTACTATCGGTGAATGTCGGGCTTCCGCGCGACATCGAGTGGAAAGGCCGCACGGTGCATACCGGCATCTGGAAAGAACCCGTGCGCGGCCGGTGCCGCGTCGGACGGCTGAACCTCGATGGCGACGGCCAAGGCGATCTGGCGGGCCACGGCGGCGAGCAGCGTGCCGTCTTCGTCTACCAGATCGAATCGTCGCGCTACTGGCAGGCGGAATTGAAGCGCAGCGACCTTGCCTGCGGACAGTTCGGCGAGAATTTCACGATCGAAGGACTATCCGATTCCGATGTGTGCATCGGCGACCGCTATCGGATCGGCGGCGCGCTGTTCGAAGTGACGCAGCCCCGCGTGACCTGCTATCGCGTCGGCATCCGCATGAACGAACCGCGGATGCCCGCCCTGCTCACATCGAGCGGACGACCCGGCTTCTACTTACGCGTCCTGCAGGAAGGCGACGTGAGCGCGGGCGACGAGATCGTGAAGATCGGCGAAGCCGAAGAGCGCATGAGCGTCACGCAGGTCAATGCGCTGCTTTACTCGGCTCATCATCCGCCCGATCATCTGGAGCGAGCGTTGCGGATCGAAGCGCTGTCGCCGGGGTGGCGGCGGTCTTTTGAGGCGCTTCTGAAGGACGGCGCGAAGGGCGGAAATCCCGGGCTCGCGGCGGCAGCCGCAGCGAATGCCGCCGCACCGGGTTTCCGGCCACTCAAGGTCTCGGCAGTCGAACCTGAATCCGCCGACGTGCTCTCGGTCAGCTTCACAAGTGCGGATGGTCAGCCGCTGCACCCTGCTCTACCGGGGCAATTTCTGGTGTTGCGTCTCCAGCGAACGGCCGGCGGACCGCCGCTTTTCCGCAGTTATTCAATTTCAGGCGGGCGTTCGCCGGAGAGCTACCGGATCAGCGTGAAGATCGAGCCCGATGGCGCAGCCGGGTCCTATTTTCAGCAACACGTGCGCGTTGGCGATACGATCGACGTCAGCGCGCCGCGCGGCAGCTTCGTTCTGCAGCCGGGCGACGGACCCGTGGTGCTGCTCAGCGCGGGCATCGGCGCGACGCCGGTTCTTTCGATGCTGCATGCGCTGTCGGCGTCGCGCTCGACGCGGCCGGTCTTGTGGATGCACGCCGCGCGCGACGGACAGCATCATCCGTTCGCCGCCGAAGCTCGCGGTCTGATGTCCACGCTCGCCCACGGACGCAGCCACGTCTGTTACAGCAAGCCTGCCTCGGGCGACCGTGAGGGCGTCGATTTCGACGCGACCGGGCGCCTCTCGCAAGCGGTTCTAACCGGGGCTGGTATCACGCGCGACGCGGACATCTATCTTTGCGGACCGTTGCGCTTCATGGACGATGTGAAAGCGGCGCTCGCCGGCATGGGCGTCGGGCCGGAACGGATTCACGCCGAAATGTTCAACGGCGGCGAACCGCTGAATCCGGGCATCGTCGGAGCGGCGAAACGCAGTCCCCATGTGCCGAAGGACGATGCCGATACGGGGCCGCTGGTGTCGTTCGCAAGGAGCGGCATTACCGCGCACTGGAATCGGTCGGTCTACCAGAGCGTTCTCGAACTGGCTGAAGCCTGCGACGTTCCCGTGCGGTGGTCGTGCCGCACGGGTGTCTGTCACAACTGCGAAAGCGGACTGGTGTCGGGCACGGTGGCCTATGAGGCAGAGCCGCTCGACCGACCCGCCGAAGGCAACCTGCTCATCTGCTGCGCGCAGCCGGTTCGGGACATCGTCGTCGATCTGTAAGCCATAGGCGATTCGACCCGCACGGCGGAAGCTTGCGAGCAACATTCAGCGCTCAGTCCGCTCGTCGGCAAGCATGCTCGACAGCACGCCCGGCGACGATTCGACCTCGCGCTCGCTGAACGGAGAGCGCGACCACGCCTTGACGGCGTAGCGCCGCGTGCCATCGCGATAGTGCAGCGAGGGCGGATCGTCCGACTCATAGTGCGCGAGCAGCGTATCGGCGTGCGGATCATCGGCGTGTGAATCCGACGCGTCAGCCCTTGCCTATTCAACTCGCGCGACGGGCACGCCACCGCGAAGTAGTCTCCCCGGACCGCAGCCGCCGTACCGCGGAATTTTCTCGTCGCCATCGACCGAATCTCCGCCATGCATGTCGAGATGTTGCTCACTTATCTTCGTCCACCGGCGAACGAACGCGGGGCCGAAGGGCGGTTATGGGTCGGGTCCAGCAGTTCGGGCGACGGTCGCCGCAGGCGAACTATCCCAAGGGCCGTTTCCCACGATACAACGGCCGTTCGCTCGTCCGGTTGGTTCGTGGGTGCTCGGTCGTTGTAGGACGTCCACAGCGCGTCGCACGCCGCGCTCAGCGAATGACCGTTACCGAGCGAGGCCTCGGGCCGGAGTCAACCCACTATGGATTTCAGGTCGCGCCGTCCTGCAATCCGTTGAGCGTGATCATTACCATTGTTTGTAGGCCGTGAAATGGACCGCGCACATCGTTGAAGCGGAAACGCAGTTTACCGACACCAGTAAGCCGTGCATGGGTGCCGTTCAACAACGTCTTTTTTAGCGAGTCTTAAAGCCAGCATGCGTCAGATCGTCTTCGCAGTGTGACCGGTCCCGTCTTGTCAGTTTGTCGACAAGCTGGCGCTCGACTTCGGTCTCCGCGCCAGTTGCCGTTTTAGAGCAGCCACAAGATCGGTTTGCGGTTGCTGGTCGCTTACCGCGGCCACCAGATGAATGCCGTTCTTGTTAATAACATAGGCGCGCGCGCTCACATAGCCGCCGCTGCCCACTGATCGGATCCTGACGATCAAGGATGATGGCACACGTGGCCCCAGGTTGGCCAGAAACGTGTCTTCAACTGTTCCATTGCGCTCCTGCAGGAGGCCAAACCTGTAAAAGGTCGTGTCATGGCCGGGTTGGACATTCTCCGATGAGTAGATACGCACCGTATAACTGCCGAGTGAGCAGGGTTCCAGATCGCCAGTAGCTATAACGGCGGTCCGTTGCTCGGACAGAGTGACCTTTTTCAGGAATTTGCAGTCGCCGGTGGCGAAGGCCGGGGCGGCTGAGAGAGATGCACAGAACACGGCGACGCTGGCGAAATTTTTCATGGATGGAGTCGGCGCTTGATTTCACCTGGCATGGCAGGTGGGTGCCGGCTCGTGAGAGATGTCCACCTGTGCATCCTCAATGTCTCATTGGTAGGAGCGGAAGCCATGAAGGACGACGATGGCCTCACGCGCGTAGAGTAACAGCGATACGAACGAATACAGCTGCAACTGCGCCGCCGCAACACACCTGCTGACGGTTGACTCATGGCGCAACACCCTCTCCGTGTTGCTACTGCGACTGCTGCGCAGCATTGCACAGATCTTTGCTGGTTCGCCAGGTTCCCCTGCAGACGTAGGGCGAAAGTCCAATGTTGAAGGCGCAGTATTGCATGTAGAGTGGGGAAAGCAATTGCTTCTCTGAGGCAACGTATGCATGGCACGTCTCGCATTCCAAAACAGTCCGGTTGCCTTGTGGATCGGTTGGCTACGGTCGGTGCCGGCTGGATGTCGGTCGAGAGCGGCGGGCGCCGAAACACAATGTCAAGTTAATTTTGGCATTCAGCACTGGAGACGATTTGCATTGCTGAAGGCTTACCATTGTAAAAAATGGTTGGAGAAGCAATGACAAGGGCACACGTTTGGATTCTCACCGTGCGACCGCTGAGGGAGCCTTTTGTCCACTTCCTGATCTTGGGCGCCGTGCTGTTCGGCCTCTACGCGCTTCTGCAGCCAAAGCACGCGGCGTCTGGGGATTCACGCCAAGTAATCCTCATGCGTGGCGACATCGATCACCTGCGGCTCGGTTTTGCAGCAGAATGGCGCCGGTCCCCGAGCGCCGCTGAGATGCAGGCGCTGCTCAACGATCGTATCAATGAAGAGGTTCTTTACCGCGAAGGCCTCGCGCTCGGATTAGACCGGGACGATACAGTCGTGCGGCGCCGCCTTGCGCAGAAAACCCAGTTCCTTTTGCTAGACGTAGCCGGGCTGCGCGAACCGACCGCAGAGGACCTGGCGAGATATCAAAGCCAGAATGCTCATCGCTATTCGCAGGGTCCGCGCTGGACCTTCGAGCACATCTACTTCAGCACAGCGAGCCGTAATGAGCGCGCCGAACTAGACGCCAGGGAGGCCTTGGCGCAGTTGCGCAATGCTGAAGGCGACATCGGAGCGAATACCCTCGGCGATCCCTCGCTGCTCGACCTGGCCAGACCGCACGGAGCCAGACCCAGTTGCGCGATCTTTTTGGTCCGGAGTTCGCGAGCGCTATCACCGCCGTGTCGGCGCTCCCTTTGGGGACTTGGGCCGGTCCGTTTCGATCGAGCTACGGTTGGCATCTGGTGCGACTGGAAGCCTGCAGCGAGCCGCAGGGCGAAGACGCCGCCGACCTCGATCGCCGCTTGCGGGCCGACTGGGCCGAAGAACAGCAGCGTGAGCTCAATGCGCAAGCCATAGCCCGGTTGCGCGCTCGCTACAGCGTCGTCGTGAACGACACACCGAAGCCATGAAGTCGGGCGCCTTCTGTCGTCGTGGGCCATCCGATCGTTACTGGCGGCGGCCGTGTGTGCGCACGCGATTCCGCTTTTGGCGCACGAAGTGCGTCCGGCCTATCTCGAGATCACGGAGTCGACACCTTCGCGCTTTGAGGTACTGCTCAAGCTCCCACAGGTTGGCCAGCAGGTGTTCGGGCTTGCTCCGGTCTGGCCGGATCGCTGCGTAGATGCTTCGGCGCCGAGCCGTGAACTGCGGGGCCAATACGCAATCGAGCGCCGGCTAGTCGATTGCCGAGGCGGCCTTGCCGGTCAACGTATCGAGATCGATGGCCTGGCTACTACGATGACCGACGTACTGCTGCGCATCCAGTTTCTCGACGGTCGGGTGCAGACCGAATTGCTTAAGCCGACTCAGCCGGCTCTGGTCGTGGCCGAGCGCACTTCAGCCTGGGACGTGGCGGGCACCTATTTCGCGCTCGGCGTCGAGCACATTCTGGCGGGTGTCGATCACCTGCTGTTCGTGTTGGGACTGATGCTCATCGTCAAGAGCGGGGCGAGGCTGTTGAAAACGGTAACTGCATTCACGGTCGCCCATTCGATCACACTCGCGCTCGCCACGCTCGGCATCGTGCACGTGCCCCAAGCACCAGTGGAGGCCGTCATCGCGCTGTCGATCGTATTCGTGGCAAACGAAATCGCGCAGCGCCAGCGTCGGGGCATGGGCGACGCCGCAAGCCCCGGCTTTACTGCACGCCGGCCCTGGCTGGTGGCGTTCGTCTTTGGTCTGCTGCATGGTTTCGGTTTCGCTGGGGCGCTGGCTGAGGTCGGGCTACCGCAGGTTGACATCCCACTTGCGATCCTGACCTTCAACGTTGGTGTGGAGGCGGGCCAATTGAGCTTTATTGCTGCCGTGCTTGTCGTAATGGCGCTTGCTCGCCGGATTAGCTGGAGAGCGCCGCATTGGCTGGCGCCGCTTCCGTCCTATGCCATCGGCACGCTGGCCATGTTTTGGGTCATTCAGCGCGTGGCAACGTTCTGATGAATGCATGCATGACGAGCGACACGATAACTGGAGAGCACCATGAGCACGGGGAAACTTTGCGCAGTTGCAGCAATGGTAGCCTTCGCCACACTGCCGCTCGGGCGGAGCGCTGTTGCTGCCGCCCCGCCGGCCACTGGCGTGGGAACACTCGATCATGAAGCCGCAGAGAAAGCCTTTCCCAGTGCCCCATACTCGCCCTACGCGGGCCGCGGTTTTCCGACGCGTCCTTTCTTCGGCGACACACATTTGCACACATCGTTCTCAATGGACGCCGGCGCTTTCGGTGCCCGTCTGGGACCTAGAGAGGCCTATCGTTTTGCGAAGGGCGAAGAGGTCACCGCTTCCAGCGGGCAGCGCGCGAAGCTGTCGCGCCCCCTCGACTTCCTTGTTGTAACTGATCACTCCGACAACATGGGCTTCTTTCCAGACTTGCTCGCCGGCAAGCCCGAAATGCTGGCCGATCCGACCGGGCGCAGGTGGTACGTCATGGTGCAGGAGGGAAAGGGCGGCGACGCTGCAATGGAGATCATCGTCGCTTTCTCGCAGGGAAAGTTCCCACCAGCGCTGTTATACAGCCCTGGCAGTACGCCCTACCGCTCGGCTTGGCGCGAGACGATCAAGGCGGCGGAAGAAGCGAATGACCCTGGCCGCTTCACCGCATTTATTGGCTACGAATGGACCTCCAACACTGGCGGCAACAACCTGCACCGCAACGTGATATTTCGCGATGACGGCCGACGCGCCAGCATGGTTGAACCTTTCACTGTCCTTGCTCCGCTCGGTAGCGACAACCCGCGCGATCTGTGGAAATGGATGGCGGCCTACGAGCAGAAGACCGGCGGTAGTGTGATAGCCATTGCTCATAACGGCAACCTGAGCAATGGGCGCATGTTCCCCGTCATTGAGTCGTTCGGCGGCAAGCCGATCGATCGCGAGTACGCCCAGACGCGTGCGCGCTGGGAGCGGCTTTATGAAGCGACTCAGATCAAGGGCGATGGCGAAACCCATCCTTTCCTGTCTCCCAACGACGAGTTTGCGAATTTCGAGCGCTGGGATAAGGGCAATCTCGATTCCAGCGAACTCAAGAAGCCCGAGATGTTGCAGTACGAATACGCGCGATCGGCGTTAAAGACCGGGCTGAAGATCGAACAAAAGCTTGGTGTGAATCCGTACAAGTTCGGCATGGTCGGCTCGACCGATGCCCATACCGGACTGACGGCAGTGGAAGAAGACAACTTCTTTGGCAAGACCTCGAGTTCCGAACCAAGCAAGGACCGCGCGATGCACCCTTTCATGAAGACCGACAAGGCTGTCATCATGGGCTGGGAACAGAGTTCTTCGGGCTATGCGGCGGTGTGGGCCAACGAGAACACCCGCGAATCGATCTTCGACGCCATGCAGCGCAAGGAGGTCTACGCGACCACGGGTCCTCGCATGGTGGTGCGCTTTTTCGGAGGCTTCGATTTCGACGCCGCGGACGCGAGGACCCGCATGCCGGCTGCGATCGGCTACCGTAAGGGCGTGCCGATGGGCGGCGACCTTCGAGACGCGCCGAAGGGCAAGGCACCGACTTTCATGGTAGCGGCGCTGAAGGATCCGATTGGCGCCAATCTCGACCGCATTCAGATCGTCAAGGGCTGGCTGGACCGGCTGGGCGAATTGCAGGAGAAGGTCTACGACGTGGTGTGGTCGGACAAGCGAACGCCTGGTGCCGACGGCAAGCTACCGGCCGTGGGCAACACCGTCGACGTGCCCAACGCCACCTACAGCAACTCGATCGGCGATCCAGAACTCATCACGGTTTGGCGTGATCCGGATTTCGACTCCGGCTTGCGAGCCTTTTACTATGCGCGGGTGATCGAAATTCCGACGCCACGCTGGACCGCTTATGACGCGAAGTACTTCAAGGTCAACATGCCGCCCGAAGTGCCAATGACCATCCAGGAGCGAGCCTACACATCGCCGATCTGGTACACGCCGCGGTCCTGAAGAGCCGACACGCTTACATTTCCGCGGAGCGGCGCTCGGCGTAACAGTGATGCGACACGAACTGATAATCGCGTCCCTGCACTGGCGTCATCGCGATTCAAGGGCCCCTGTGAAGCCGTCGGATCGGTTTTATTGATTAATGTCGGCGCGGGGTCTCCCGCCTGTAATCCCGACCGCCTCGTGGAGTCGAGCCTCCGGGGTGCCGCGGCCAGGCTCTATGACAACAGGCGCGCGATGGCGCTGTTACCGTTTGCTCCTGCTGACTCTGAAGAGCGTGTTCGCGGCGCACGGCGATTGAGCAGGGCTGGGGAACCGATAGAAGTGAGTGCTGTATGAAGCGATCCGGAGGACACATGTTTCGATTTCCGACGCCCCCATGGCTGGTACTTGCGTTGTTGCTGCTGCTCGGCGGCTGCGCCAGCCGTCCGATCAACCCGCCGATTACCCACGCCGATCCGAATACCGGTTACCGATTCGTCACGCGCCCGCAGTATTCGACGGCCGACGAAAACCTGGTTGTGCTTGCCTTTTCGGGCGGCGGCACCCGCGCTGCCGCGTTCTCGTACGGCGTCCTTGAGTTTCTACGGAATACCCAAGTCGTCGGACCGAAAGGCAAGTCACGCCTGCTTGATCATGTCGGCGTGATCACCGGCGTGTCAGGCGGCAGCTTTACCGCCCTGGCCTATGGCCTCTACGGTGAGAAGCTCTTCGACGACTACGAACAGCGCTTTCTCAAGCGCGACGTGCTGGGGCAGATCACCTCACGCACTTTAAACCCGACCAACTGGCCGTCACTATGGTCAAGCGGCTGGGGTCGTTCCGAATTGGCGGCCGATCTCTACGACGAAATCCTGTTCAACGGGGCGACGTTTGGTGATCTTGATCGCGGAAAAGGCCCGTTCATCATCGCATCGGCCACTGACATTTCCACCGGTGCCCGTCTGCCTTTTACTCAGGCCACTTTCGACGTGCTCTGCTCGGATCTGAATGGGATACGCCTTTCGCGCGCGGCGGCCGCATCGTCGGCAGTACCGGTGGTGCTCTCGCCCATCACGTTGAACAATTACGGCGGCACCTGCGACTACGCGCCACCCGCCTGGATCAAGCCGTTTGTCGACTCCGTCGAGCCTCCCCGACCTGCCGCACGCGCGACCCGCCATCTAAAAGAGGAGGCGGAGTTCGGGGATGGCGTCAACCGGCCATACATCCATATCGTGGACGGCGGCGTTTCGGACAACGTCGGCATGCGCAGCGTGCTGGACTCGCTGGAGATCATGGAAGCGCTTCAATCAGTCGGTCAGTCCACGCCGCTCGATCATATACGCAGGATCATCGTCTTTGTCGTCAACTCAGTATCCACACCGAAGACCGTATGGGACAAATCTGAATCCCCGCCGGGCACGCTGCAGATACTGGTGAAGGCGGCGGGCGTTCCGATCGATCACTATTCCTACGAGGCGACAGAACTGTTGAGGGACAAGCAGGCACAGTGGCAATCGATGCGCCGGATCCGCGAGTCGCCTGGCTTTGCCGCCAATAACGATATGGCCATAACTAAGGGATTGCGCACGCCGGAAACGACGATCTATGCCATCGACGTGTCGTTGGCCCAGTTGACCGACCAGGCCGAACTCGATTACCTGAATGAGCAGCCCACGTCGTTCTCCCTGTCGGCCGAGGCCGTCGACCGTCTGCGCGCCGCTGCGGGGAAGATCATCAAGGCGTCGCCCGAGTTTCAGCGGCTGCTGCAGGACGTTGGGGGCAAGATCGTGGGTGACCCGACGCGCACCGGGGCGGCAGCAACGGTACCCGCCACGAAGTAGCGCACGCTGGAAAGCCTGTACGCTGCTGCCCCGAATGCAATTGTTCCTGGCGCCTTCTCACGGACGTCATCCGGGCGCGGTGCGAAGCCACCCGAAAGATTGTTCCGTTTCAGGTCGGGCCTGTTGCAAGCGGAGTGGTGATGGGACGAAGGCCCAATCGACAGCTGGCTGCCTAACAGATCCTGTGGAATCCACTATTCTGTAAGCTAGGCCATCTTGAAGCAGGACGACACAGAGAAGGAGTCGGTTCATGCGATTAACCATTGAAGCATCGCACTATGCAGCCAGGGCCTTATGCATAGCGGCGTTGGTACTCACCGCCGCGCCTGCCGCCTACTCCAACGCCGCGCAGAAAGAACCAGCGGCGCGTGCCCCGGTAGCCGAGCCCGAGACCACTGCGCAAGTCCAGGCACGTGCGATCCTGATGAAAATGGCGGAGTTCCTTGGCGGGACGCCTAGCTTTCGTGTCGGTGTGCGCAGCGGTTACGACGCCGTGCAGCCGTCCGGGCAAAAAATCGAATTCGGCGAATACCGCACCGTTACATTGAGCCGGCCCGATCGCATGCGCGTGGAGAGCGAGCGCAGCGATGGCGCGAAAACGCTCGTTGTGCTCACCGGGAAAGAGATTGTTCTGGTCGATCTTGGCAGCAAAGTCTATGCTACGGCGCCGCAGCCAGGCACGCTTGACGAGAGCATCGTGTATTTCGTCAAAGATCTTGGAATGCGCCTGCCGCTTGCGGCGCTGCTGTTCAACCGGCTGCCTGAAGAATTGCAAGCCCGGGTACGATCAGTAGAGTATGTGGAAAAGACGAGTATCTACGGCACGGCGTCCTTTCATCTAGCCGCGCGTACCGACACGGTGGATTTTCAGGTCTGGATAGCAGATGGCGACAAGCCTCTGCTGCAGCGAATCGTACTGACTTACAAAAAGGCGGTGGGCCAGCCTCAGTTCTGGGCGGACTTTGTCGACTGGGATCTCGCGCCCCAGTTGAACGATGCGACGTTCTCGGCTCAGATTCCCGATGGCCTGCAAAAGGTCGCGTTCGCAGCGCAGCTTCCCCGTGCGTCGCCCACGGCTCGCCAGTCGTCTGCGAAAAAGGGAGCCAAATGATGAAAACAGAATCATGGGATGGTGCCGTCACGGCACTCGTCGCCGCAGTATTCGCGCTGGGCTTGATGAATCAGGCGGAGGCACGAGGCGAAAGAGGTGGTGGCGCCCGTGGTGGTGGCGATGGAGGCTTTTCCCGTGGCGGGGCGGCATCGGCTGGAGGGTTGTCCTCCGGCGGCACAACGGCAGCGCAAGGCGCTTCACGATCTGGCGGCAACCAGCGGGCAGCAGCCCAACAAGGGCAGGCCTCGCGCCAGGCTACAGCGACTTCAACTTCAAGTGCGAATCAGAGTGCACGCCAGAGTTCGGCGAGTTCGATGCAGGCAACCTCCAGCCAGAATCAGGCGAACCGACAGCAGAGCACGAGCGGGAACCAGGCCCAGCGCCAGGCTACGTCGAGCCAGAACCAGAGCGCGCGACAGACTGCGGCGGCACAAACGAGCGGCCAAAACCAGAGCGCGCGTCAATCCACCGCTAAGGAGATGCAGAACACGCGTGCTACGAACGTGACCAACGTGCAGAACAACTACAATGGCAATTGCAATAACTGCTCCGACTCGGACTGGGACAGCGGCTCTGCGGCGGCCGGATTTGTGGCCGGGGCAATGGTGGTCGGTGCAGCCGCTGCCGCAACCACACCGCCACCCGCGCCCACTACCACCGTCGTCGTCGCTTCGCCTGCGCCTGCACCAGTCGCGCCGCCGTGCAACGTAGCCCCCGTCACCGTTAAGGAGGCGACGTACTATAAGTGCGGAACGACCTGGTACGCGGCGGGATATGGGAGCAGCGGCGTGGTGTACACGCCCGTTCCGCCCCCGCAAGGATATTGATCGCGGTCGCCTCGTGGCACGACTGGCGGTTGACCGTAAGCTGGGACGGAGCCGACGCTCGAATGCCAGCATGAAAACATCGGCCAAGTGCGCTGCTGGCCGGGTGCTGTCGTCGCTCGGTTGACCGCATCCGACCGTCTCCAGTCATCGGCCCACAGACCAGCTCAACGGCAGCGATAGCGTCAACAGCTATTCCTTCGTCGCAGATGTCGACACTTCACCGGCGAATCGGCTACCAGGACAAGCCCACAGGACTCCCAACATGCGTCACACAGAAGCCGGCCGACTGAGAGCAGCCGCGGCGGGGAATAGCTGCGACCACACGTGTTTCTACGTTCAGTCAGCGATTGAACCAACGGTATTGGAGCGCGACCGCAACAGTCTGGAAGTTTCCGCCGATGCGTGTCGTTAACCCGCGCGACCATGCGAGTTTGGTAGACCATTGTGCAGCAAGAGGAACAGACAACGTGACCCCATAGCGACTACTGCTTTGCAGATCCTGATTCTGGACTCCATTGATTCTTGTCCGCCCCCCCGTGAGATACGTCATGTCTGCGGCAATCCACAATCCGGGCCGCCACGTGTAGCCTCCATGCCATTGGAGCACGGCCAGCGGAGTCTGGCTTCGTCGCTTCCCCCCAAAAAAGTCGGTATTGTCGGTGAACACCCACACCCCAGCGGCGCCTTCTACAAACCAGTTGCCGACTGGCTGGGACAGTCCGAGCTCAGGTTTGAACGCCCATCGGTTCGAGCCCACATTGATGATTCGGGCGGACTGATATTGGCCGGTCGGCGCCACCGCGCTCAGGCTGGCACCCAGTATTGTGCTCGGAACACGCTGGGAAAATTCTTGTGGCGTGAGCGCGGGACCACCTAACAGATTGACGGCAATCCGGAACCGTACATCGCCTAGCCCAGAACGCCAAGCCCGCCCAGGCACGCCGGCGACATTCCCCGTCAGGTTTGCATTGGCATACGGCAGCAACGCAGCAATGCTGGCGAGATGTCCCGCGACGCCAAAGCTGTGAGAATAGCCCAGCGAATACGTATTGATTCGGGCTTGAAGATCGGTGATGGGCAGCGAAGGGTCCAGTGAAACGTCGCCGGTCGATCGAGCATATCCCGCCACCACAAAGTTTGTTCCAAGCGGGACGGCCGAATAGCTGCGCGGCTCCATCTCCTGCGCGGACGCTAGTATGGACCAAACAAGCGCTATTCCCGGCCACCGAGACTGAAGGCGCCAAGAATTCTTTTTTTCGGGCCGCAATACGCTGGGTGCCCGGCACGGACTGCGGACTGCGAGTCAATCAACGCTCCCGACATTGTCATGAGTTCCTCGCGTCCGCGGGGCAACAGAGAGGTGTACGGAGCGCGCATCTTTGGGCTCGATGCGCGAGCCGGACGCGCGATGGATGTCCGCGAAAATCTCGAGCTTGCGGAACGGCGGGAATATGCCCGCCCACGGTCTGATACACGCGTGGCCAGTATGCCCTATCGGCGGAGCGGGCTGGGCGGCGAAGTTGAACCCGCCAGAGAGCGACGAGCCGGCAAGTGCCGTCTTAAACAGCAGTCCGGTCTTGCTAACGGCAGCAGCTATGGACTGCTGTAATGCAACGAATTGCTACGCCCAAAGCGCAATCTCTCGGATGTGCGCCATCAACTCTATCGAAACGCGATCGAATGAAATGCATATTGCCGTTCGGTCGTGCGACTTCTCCGGAACGGGACTGCGAGATGCCGCCCCAAGCCGGATCTGCGCCCAGCCGAGCGCGGCGGGGCTCCATTAATAGTCACAGGGTCACAGGAAACCTGGCCGACTCGCACCCCCACGGATTGACGACAGGGGTACGTACCATCGGCGAAGTGGCGCATGCGGCACTCTCTCTGCTGGAGGTCGACCCACCCCTCGGCCCGGAGGAAGGTTTCAATTGCATCCCTGATTATTCCCGGTCTTAACGCACGTCTTGCCGCTTGGACTCTTATATACGCCCTTGCCATTTTTTGTCTTGGCTTCCCCGCCCTTACTCGTCTGGGTAGTGGTCACGCCACCTGAATCTTTTTCGGACTTCCAGGCGGTCCCGGTATTGCGGTTGTAGCCGCCGGCGTTCTGCGCGTTGTCGCAGACCGTGCGCCCGGTGGCGGTCGTTCTGCACTCGGCGAATGCATTAGAAGAAAGTACTACACATGCCAATATCGTCATGATCTTCATAGTCGTCTCCGGAAATGATCGGCACAAGCCCGTTGTTTTGGCGTGTGCGTGATCGAATGGTAGTGTATCGCTAAGGTTGCCCGGGCAATTGAAAGGCAGGGACTACGGGAGCGCCGCGACTGCGAGCGACCATCGGCTCGCACTGTTCCGAAGTGGCAATCCTCACATGGCAAGCTCTGCCGACAGGGGCAACTCGCGGTGTTGAAAGACGGTGCGAACCGGTCGTTCGATACGACAGCAGCGGCCACGTCAGTCATGCGGCGACGGCAGCGTTCGTTTCGCGGGGCTCCATCACCTTTGAGGGACGAAGGGCTGTTCGCTGGCGCGCAGGCGACGCTCGAGCGTCGAGGCGACTATAGATTCGAATGTCTCTTTGTGGCCGACTAGCGCCCGATGACCAAACACGGTGATCGTCGCGGCCACGTCCATTCATACAATGGGCATGAACGAGCCTAACATGCCGTTCAGCCTTCCGTGATCTGAACGGCCGCAGCCGAGGGTATAACGGCTCTCGGAGGACACCGCCCCTGCCTGCTAATGCTCGGGACGCGCTGAAAGGCCGCTGTGGCCGATGAAGCCTGCGCTCATCGACCGCGCACGGATTCAGAAGCCAACGGATGCCACTATCCGTTGCTTTCAGCGGTTGGTTGGTGTCCGAGCCGTCAAGTGCCGTTCAAACCGCGCCGGCCCCCCAAGCTAGGAATCCACCGTCCACCGGAAGCACGATCCCGTTCGTATATCCGGCTTCCTCCGATGCCAAATAGCAGACGGCCGCGGCGATCTCCGACGTCGTGCCGTAGCGCTTCATCGGAATCGCATTGGAGTATTCAGCACGAAACTCTTCGCTGTGAAGCGCCTTAGTCATCGGCGTGTCAACTGGACCCGGGGCGATTGCGTTAGCGGTGATGCCGTAGTCACAGAGCTCCACCGCCATCTGGCGTGTTAAAGCGATGACAGCTCCTTTCGACGTGCCGTATGCCGCGCGTCCCTTACCGACCGCTCGCATGCCTGCCACCGAAGCTATATTGATTATGCGGCCCCAGCGGTTCTTAACCATCAGACGCGCGGCATGTTGGGAACATAGAAACGCGCCAGTTACATTGATCTGCATGGTTTTGAGGAACGTGTCGAGGGGATAGTCTATGAATGGCGCCAGCTTGGCAATGCCGGCGCCGTTCACCAACACGTCGCAACGCCCATGCGTCTTGTCGATCGCATCGAACGCAGCGGCAATCGATTCGGCGCTCGAGACGTCCATCTCCGTAGCCGAAACTGACAGGCCTGCGCGCTGGAAGCTTGACGCCGCTTCCTCTGCGGCGTTCTTGTTGATATCGGCAAGAACCACGTGATAACCACGTTTTGCAAGCTGTTCTGCCGAATCTGCACCGATGCCCATTGCGCCGCCCGTGACCACTGCGACGCGGCTTGCTTCGTTTTGCTCCATCTGCTCCACTTTGTCCCCTTTGATGTAAGACCGCTATGCGGCATCGAGTGCGATGCCCGGAAGCGTCGAACGACGGCGCTGCGCGCCATCCCGTGTGGAGATTATTGGAGCCCACGAGAGCAAGGTCAAAGGATAATAAGGCCGCAGATTGTGAAGAAAACTCACATTCCGTACGTGGATCGCGGCAAGATAAGGGCCGAGGAGGCTTCATCCCTCCACTTGCTGTAATTCGCTCCTCAGCCATTCCACCAAGGCAACAGTTTTGGGCTGACTCTCCGCATGAGGAGCAACCCACAGCACGAGGCTTACAGGGCCTGGGACAAAACCAAACGGCGCGACAAGACCAGCTGAGTCCAACTCGTCTCGGACAAGCATTCTCGGCACTGCAGCGACTCCCAATCCGCATTTAGCGGCCTGGATCTGAAGATAGAAATGATCGAATGATTCAGCGATTTCGGGCGGATTTTCGAGTACGGTCGAGGTCGCCTTAAACCAGTCGGCCCATGCGGACGGTCGCGTATTGGTTGCTAGTAGCCGCACCCGCTCAAGGTCGCTCGGTTTTTTGATCCTGTTTGTGCGCATGTACTCTGGCGAGCACACTGCCCCGATCCATTCCTCAATCAACGGTATTGGGGTGACACTTTTTGGCACCGGGATGGATGAAAGCCGAATTGCCACCGTTATCTTGTCTCGGGTGAAGTCGATTTCGCCATGACTCGTGTTGAAACTTAGCTCAAGCGATGGCATCGCACTTTTCAGTTTCGAAAGGCGCGGCAACAGCCAGTACATCATGATCGAGGCCGAGCACGAGAGGGTCAACGGCCCCGGCTTTAACTGATCGACGGTCTTTTGGATAAGGTTGAACGCCACGCTCAGGCCTTCGGCCATCTGCGCCCCTTCAGGCGTCGGCTCAGTCGCGTGCGCATTGCGTGACAGCAGTAGAACGCCCAGTTGGTCTTCGAGTGCACGGATATGCCGGCTGATCGCACCATGAGTGACGCTGAGCTCGTCCGCAGCGGCACCGAAGCTCCGCAGGCGAGCTGTGGCTTCAAAGGCGCGCAACGCATTCAACGAAAGACGAGGCACGTGGGCTCCTGTGGGCCCGAGGCCCAGTGCTGATGGAAGTGGCCTATTGTGAGTTTTTCGCTCCGCGTCGAGAAATCATATCGTTTGATGTCGCGAGTCGTCAAACCTATATTCTGGACATCCCCGGTTTAAGCGCATGCGTCCCACGATACGTCCCATGCGCCCGGTTTCATCTAATATTCCAGGACGCAGAGTCGAACATGGTCGAAATCTCCAGTCAAAGAGCGGAATTCACTGCGCGCTATTTCGTCGAAAGCTCAGTACCGATTGCAAAAGCCGCCGAAGTCATTGCCGGTGAACAGTCGAGCGGAACGTTTCTCGCGCTCCCGGGAGAAACTGATGCGCTAAAAAATCGTGCCCGGGCTCGTGTGGTGAAGGTCGATTCGCACCCCGCCGTTCTCGAGCCGTCGCTGCATAGTGCTCACGTCGAACGCAAGGGTCCGCCGAGCGTCTATTACCGAGGTGAGATCGAGATCGCCTTCCCGGTGGACAACATTGGCGCGAATCTGCCCACCCTTTTATCGACTGTCGCAGGCAACCTGTTTGAGCTAGGGGAAGTCACAGGGCTGCGGCTGCTTGACATCGATCTACCAGCAACGTACGCGGCACGATTCCCCGGCCCTCAATTCGGTATTGGCGGAACCCGTGACTTCGCGAAGGTCTACGACAGGCCAATGATCGGAACGATCATCAAGCCGAGCATCGGCTTGCTTCCGGAGCAGACGGCGGAAATCGTCGATAGCCTTTGCGCCGCAGACATTGACTTCATCAAAGATGACGAGCTGCTCGCCGATCCCGCATACGCGAGCTTTGATGAGCGTCTCGCAGCCGTCATGCCGGTCTTGCATCGACACGCCGACCGCATGGGTCGCATGCCGATGTATGCGATCAACATCTCCGGCACGATCGACGAGATGCTCCAGCGACACGATGCGGTCCTTCGGGCTGGCGGTACGTGCGTGATGGTTTGCATTAATTGGGTTGGTTTTGCTGGCGTCGAGCATCTTCGAAGGCATTCCCAACTACCTATCCACGGCCACCGCAATGGCTGGGGTGCGTTCACGCGCTGCCCCCAACTCGGGTTCTCTTTTCAGGCGTTTCAGAAGTTGTGGCGACTTGCTGGAGTGGATCATTTGCATGTCAACGGCATTCGCAGCAAGTTCTGGGAGCCGGATTCATCCGTCATCGAATCGGCCCGTGCCTGTCTGGCACCGTTCGCGGGTGTGCAGCCGTTGATGCCCGTTTTTTCGTCGGGCCAGTGGGCGTCTCAAGCTCCCGACCTATATGCTCAGCTGGGCTCCGTGGACCTGATGCATTTGGCCGGCGGCGGAATCATCGGACATCCGCACGGAATCGCCGCGGGTGTTGCCAGTATGCGAGAAGGGTGGGAAGCAGCTGTCGAAGGAATCGATCTGAAAACCTTCGCGGAGTCACGACCTGCGCTGCGGGCTGCGCTGTCTCACTTCCAATCGGCGTGATACGCGATGAGTACAAAACTCGAACCATCAGACGCGGCATTGCGTCTGGCCTTCTACGGCGACGACTTTACCGGCTCGACAGACGCTCTGGAAGTCTTGGCTTTTGCAGGGCTGCGGTGCGCGCTTTTCTTGAAACCGCCGTCGTCCGAAAGACTATCGCAACTCGGCGGATTTGACGCTATCGGTGTCGCAGGCGACAGTCGAGGCATGAGCCCGTCCGAAATGGAAGTCTCCCTTCCATCAGTATTCGAGGCTCTACGCGCGCTGAATGCTCCGATCCTTCACTACAAGGTCTGTTCCACTTTCGATAGTGGCCCAGCGATAGGAAGCATCGGAAAAGCTCTGGAGATAGCCCTCGCTGGAATCACCAAGCATCCAGTTCCGATTGTTGCTGGCACTCCGGCATTAAAACGCTACTGCGCGTTCGGCAACTTGTTTGCTCGATCCGGCACGGACAACAAGACATATCGAATCGACCGCCATCCGATTATGAGCGTCCACCCGGTCACGCCGATGGTCGAGGGGGATCTTCTGCGTCATCTGGCGCTGCAGACAGACTTGCCTCTCTCCGGCATCTTCTTGCCAAGTCTGGAAGGTGCTCGCGAAGAAATAGACCGGAGCTGGTCGGAAGCAACTTCGACGGGCGACGCGGGAATCTTGCTCGATTCAGTCACCGAACGTCATCTAACCGAAGTCGGTCGCATCCTTGACGGCTACGCTAAATCCGTCGGTTCCATATTTACCATCGGCTCGTCCGGCGTCGAATATGCGCTGACCCAATGGTGGCGTGAACTCGGGAAGCTTCCCGATACTCAGCGATCTCACGACCGTATCGCGCCCACGAGTCAGATTCTTGCCATCTCTGGGAGTGCGTCACCGCTGTCTTCCGCACAGATTGACACGGCGATCGCCGCAGGCTTCGCCGAAATTGCCATCGACGCAAAAGCGCTTGTTCGAGAAGACTCTTGGCAGCAAACCGCTCAGGACATCGTCGGTCGTACGATTGCACTACTCAGCGAAGGGCGCAGTGTCATTATGCACACCGCCCGTGGGCCCCGCGATACACGCATCGCTGAAATGCTTGAGTACTTCACCGCCGACGGCCTGACCCAAGACGACGCGCGGCATCAAGGCGGTCGATTGCTAGGCCAACGGCTCGGCGCGGTCGCGAATGCTGTTCTTGAGGCTACCCATTTGCGCCGCCTGGTTCTTTCAGGCGGCGATACGTCAAGTCAAGTCACACAAGTCCTTGGGCCTGACGCGCTTGAGATTGATGGCCGCCTTGCCGCAGGCGCGCCATTGTGCCGTGTGCTTTCCGATAAGTCTCATTTGCGAGACCTTCAGCTTGCACTCAAGGGGGGCCAAATGGGCGACGAAAACTTCTTTGTCATCGCTCGGGATGGCACCACAAGATAATCGCCACGTGCCGCAGCGCAGCCGCACTTTCTTCACGCCGCAAAGTAGATGCTAACGGGAACCGACACCTAAAGCGCGTTCCCGCTGGTCAATCAAGAACGTCGGACAACGGCCCGACGCTTCGGCGATTGCGAACAGGAGGACCTTGGCACGGAGTCACGCGCAGCCAGTCTCGATCGCATAGGTTCCCTGTACAGATTGAGACCGACTGCAATGTCGTCACATCGGAAGGCGGTAGTTGCTCGCTTACTCAAGCGGCGTCATCTCTGGCCCGCTTCGATTCCTTGTCTCTTCCGCACGAAGTGTTCCGCAACCTGAAAATCTACATCGATGAATAGAAACCGCTCCACGAAAATCCTCGCGACGCTCGGACCTTCAAGCTCCGCCGAAAGCCTGATTGAGAGCCTGTACGTGTCCGGCGCCGACGTTTTCAGGTTGAACATGAGCCACGGCAGCCATGGGGACAGGTTCAGCGACTGCTAGCAATTCGCCGCATCGAGGCCCGGCATGGTCGTCCGATCGGCGTGCTGCTTGATCTGCAAGGGCCAAAGCTGCGTGTGGCGCGGTTCAAAGATGGGAAGGTCGATCTGCGGTCAGGACAAACTTTCAGCTTCGACCTTGATAGCGCGCCTGGCGACGAGTCGAGGGTCTGTCTCCCTCACCCTGAAATCTTCGCAGTCGCGGCGATCGGCGATACTTTGCTCGCCAACGACGGCCTCCTGAAGTTCAAGATTGTTGATTTGTCGCTTACCCTTATAACGACCGAAGTTGTTATCGGCGGCGTTCTTTCGGACCGAAAAGGCGTCAACGTCCCGAGCGTCGTCCTCCCCATTCCAGCACTGACCGAAAAGGACAAGCAAGACCTCCAATTCGGCCTGGAACAAGGCGTGGAGTGGATCGCACTGTCTTTTGTGCAGCGGGCAGACGATGTGCGCGACGCGCGTAATCTGATCAAAGGCCGGGCTAAGATCCTTGCGAAGATCGAGAAGCCGTCCGCCGTTGATTCGATCGAGGAGATCATCGATGCTTCTGACGGCATCATGATTGCGCGCGGCGATATGGGTGTTGAATTGCCCCCCGAGGAAGTCCCGGTAATCCAGAAGCGAATCGTGGGTTTATGCCGAGAAGCCGGAAAGCCTGTCGTTGTGGCAACGCAGATGCTGGAGTCGATGGTGAGCTCTGCCGTGCCCACGCGAGCGGAGACGTCCGACGTAGCGACGGCCGTTTTTGACGGCGCCGATGCCGTTATGCTGTCCGCGGAGTCCGCCTCAGGTGCCTTTCCAGTCCAAGCCGTTTCGATGATGAATAGGATTATCGAGCGCACAGAGAATGCGCCGTCGTATCGTCAACTGTTCAAAGCAGTCAGGCCACCGGCTTCCGCTGACGCACCCGAGGCAATCAGCGCAGCGATCTTTACCATTACATCAATGTTGCCGGTTGCAGCGATCGTCGCCTATACCACTTCGGGCGCGACTGCGAGCGGATTGCTCGCGAACGGCCAACCTCCCGCATCCTGTCGCTCACTCCTGATGAAGCCGTTGCGCGTCAACTTACGTTGACCTGGGGTGCCTGTCCTTTACATGTCGACGATGCGCAGAACGTTGAAGATATGGTCACGAAGGCCACAGCGGCAGCGCATCGGATCGGTGTCGACCGCCACAAACCGCTGCTGATCGCAGCAGGTGTGCCGTTTGGCACGCCCGGCATCAGTAATCTTCTGCGAATCGTCTACCCTTCCTAATCCCTCGTCCATACGTGAGGGCGTGGGGCGCGCTGCGCGGGCCCCGCTTCAGTTTCGGCGAGGCGCTGGTATCCGCAATGGTGTCGAAATCACGGGATCGCAAAAATCCACGACACGGACCGGCGCTGTCAAAACAGATGCTTCTTCCCCTTCCCTTGCCGCTTGTCAACGAGCTGTCTTTAGTCTCGCACCTCGCCCTTGCTTCATTTCAATCTGGCAGCCAGCATCTTCTATATCAACTCATCCGAACAACCTACCTCTCATATTTGATGTGGAACGAGGGGCTGGGTGCCGGCACCTATCAGCTTTACTGCGACGCTGAGCGCGAGATAGAGGCCATCGCCGCTGTTCGCGCCAATAGCGGGCCGTGGACGCTCAGTGAGAACGCTAGCTCTGTACTCGAGAAGATCGTATGTATCTACGACGTCCAGCTCGGCAACATACCCGGGGGGCTTTTTACCCGATGCCACGCTAAGTTGGAACAGCTCCTTGCCATGTTAGTAGTCCGATCCGGGGAAGCCTTGCTGCGGGGCGATCACATCGGAAGCGCCGATAAAATCACCGGGTACTGATCGTTCATCCGTCCATTCAGCGTAACGTATCGGCCGGTCCAGGCGAGCTTCCAGGCACCGTTCTGTCTTCTTGTTTCCCAGTTTGATCACCGTGGCAACGCCACTGACGAAGTGTCCAGATCCGCGCGGGTGATAGTTGCTTCGCAGCATCTCATTACTTCTCAACTTATCAGCATCCCCACGATCGCCTCAAGCGACTGCCAAACTAAAAAGGCTGGACGTGCGTCCAGCCTCTTCGGTTTCTGCATGTAGGCGCCTCCTAGCTTTTCAGGAAGCCGGTCGAAATCCACGGTACCGCTGCGATCACCATGATTCCAATGAACAGTGCAGCCATATAACCCATGATCGGACGAATGCCCAAGTTCGGCGAGATCTTACTGACTGCACACGCGCCGTAATAACCGACCCCGAACGGCGGCGAGAACAGCCCCAAACCCATCGAAAGAATGACAACCATCGCGTATTGAACTTCATGGATGCCAACAGCCCGGGCGATGGGGAAAAGCAATGGCCCGAAGAGCACAATGGCTGGTATTCCCTCGAGGACGCTGCCCAAGATGATGAACATGAAAATCGATACAACCATGAAGGTGAACGCGCCCCCTGGCAGATGCTGCATGAAATCCGCCAGTCCGTGAGAAAAGCCGGACTGTGTAAGCGCCCACGCCATCGCGGTAGCCGTACCAATGATAACGAGGATCGCACCCGAAAGAGCGGCCGTCTCCACGAGCATGGGGCCAACACGCTTCCAATCAAAGCAGCGATACACCAAGAGGCCAGCGACAACAGAATACGCGATGCCGACTGTCGAAACTTCCGTTGCCGTGGCCACCCCTTCCACCACAGCCATGCGGATGACAACCGGAAGGGCCATGGCAGGGATCGATACCACAAACGCTTTTCCAACCAAGGACCACGCGGCCCGCGTGGAAGACGTGGGCTCGAATCTTCGAGCCCGCCACCAGACGAGCATGCACAACATGAACGCCAGTACGAGCCCCGGCAATAGACCGCCGGTAAAAAGCGCAGAGATTGATACGCCAGTAACCGATCCAATCGTGATGAGCACGATGCTTGGCGGAACCGTTTCGGTCTGTGCGCCGGTTGCCGACAGCAGTGCAACGAGCTCGCCGGGATTCTCGCCACGCTTTTTCATCTCGGGGAACAGAATCGGAGAAACGGCCGCCATATCGGCCGCCTTGGACCCGGAAATCCCAGAAATCAGGTACATCGCGCCAACCAAAACATAGGAGAGTCCACCCCGAACGTGACCTAGCAACGACGCCAGGAAATTGATCATCGCCCGTGCCATCCCGGTCATCTCTATGAGAAGCCCAAGGAAAATGAACATCGGCACGGCCAGCAAAAGGATCTGAGACATTCCTTCGTCCATGCGACTAACGACGATTTCCAGCGGCATGGAGGTCGACAACGATAAGTAAGCAAACACCGAAAGACCGAAGGAGAATGCGATAGGCATTCCGCTCAGGACGGTGAAACCGACCACGCCGACGAAGAAGATCACTAAGTTCAAATTTCCGAGCGATTGCAGAACAGGCCCTGCATGTTCCAGCGCAAAAACAGTGACTAGCGACACCCCGATCCCAGCGACAGCCGTTTTCCAGCCGATCGCTAACAACTTGACCACGCAGATCAGCAGCATCGACACGATCCCGAAGATGATCGCCGCGACGCGTAGGCCGTCATTGATTTCCATTGTCGGCGTCAGGATGTCCCACTGTTGTTTGATGTAAGCGATCGACGGAACAAGTATGAGCCCGAGAAAAAGCATGCTCGCCACCATCGAGATGGTGTCCCAGAACGGATCCCAGTGCTCGCCCATGCGGTTGACGAGTGCCGTCATGCGCATGTGGCTTCCTCGATGCAACGCCGTAGCGGAACCTGCCATAGCCAGCCAGAGAAACAGGATGCCGGCGAGTTCATCGCTCCAGATCAGCGGGTGATGCAGGACGTAACGAGCGACAACGCCGCTGAAGAGCAGGACAATTTCTGCGAGCACCAGCAGTGCCGCAGGCACAGAAACGACCAGGCCGAGCGCGAAGTCCACACGGGACAGCCAGCTGGGCATAGACTTCGTTGTGTGGTGGACGGTTGCGCTGGTCTGTTGTTCGAGTGCGTCGTCCACATCTTTCAGCGTATCCGTTCTCATGCCAGCTTCCCCGTGTATTTCTCCATGAGGGCCCATTCCTCGTCGCCGAAGTATTGCTTCTGCTCCGTGTAGAAGTTCGCGGATTTCAGGGTTTGGCGGAACGCGTTGGCATCAGCGGTGTTGAACGCAAGCCCTCGTCCCTCAAGCGTCTTTTGCAGAGAGGCGTTCAGCTGGATCACGTCTTGCCGTTGCTTCAAGGCCCCCGCATTGAGGTGCTTTGAGACGATGTCTCGGACGGTGGGCGGCATCTTTTCCCACGCTGTCTTGTTGCCCAACAACCAGTAGCCATCCCACATGTGGTTGGTCATCGAGCAATATTTCTGTACTTCATAAAGCTTCGCGGCGTCCACTACAGCGAGCGCGTTCTCCTGCCCGTCGACGACCTTTGTTTGCAGCGACGAGTAGACTTCGTTGAAGCTGATCGACGCAGGCGCAGCGGAAAGCGACTTGAACAGCGATATCCAAAGGCGACCGCCGGGGACGCGAATCTTCATGCCCTGCAGGTCGCCAGGCGTCTTGACGGGCTTCGTACTGGTCGTGATTTGACGGAAGCCGTTGTTCCAAATCTTGTCCTGCACAACGAGGTTCGCTTTGCCGATGAGCCCGCGAATATGGGCGCCAAGGTCGCCATCGAATGCGGCGAATACCTGGTCATAGTCCTTATAGGCGAAGCCGACGCCCGAAATCGAAGCCTTAGGAACCAGTGTCGACAAGGTATTTGCGCCCGACACCGTATAAAACTCTAGTGCCCCGGCTCGCAACTGCGAGAACATGTCGGGGTCGCCACCGAGCATGACTGTCACCGGCTCAACAACGAATGCCACACTCGACGCCATCTTCTTCGGCGCGACTCTCGTCTACGGATCTTGATGAGTTAATCACCCTTCTGCCACCGTGGCCGTCGAGGCAAAGCGCTGACCGAGATGCGCACGCAGGTACCCACCACGCCGTTGGCACGTAAGCGTTCCAGGTACATCCGGTCGATGCACTCGCTCTCGAGCACAACGTGAGCGCGCAGAACTTCGCACACACTCTGTGATAACGTCATGAACGGCTCCGGTCGTCCACGGGTCCTTGGACCCATTGAGCTTCGAGCTCGTGCATCGCTGGGCACGTCCCAGCCGGCTCGGCCGGAGCCACCTTACACCGCCAGCGCTGCGCAGTCACGCGTACCATTCGTCGGTCTGAGGCGGAGCCTCGTTAGGCTTGTGCACTTGAAAGGTTCTAAATAAAGCAATTAAGCAATTGTTAATATGTAGTCCTATCATACCGCCGCTGCAAAACGGAACACCGAGGGGTCAGCACCGAGCGGCGGTTGGTGCCCGCGGGGGCTGGCGTGCTGCCGAGAAACGAGGCGTTTAGAACCGGTGCCGCGGACCAAACCGTACGGCCAGTTGATGATTGTTTGCCGAAGCAGTCTGCCCGGATATCGATGCAACCGCAGGCTGATTCAAAGAGTCGGTTCCGGATGCGTGCTGATACACGACGATCGAATATATGTCGGTGCGCTTGGAGAGCAGATAGTCGGCGCCGAGTGAGCCTTGTTGGTAGATCGCACTGTCGCGACCGTCGGCGCCGCTGCTGTGTGCGTAGCCGTAGGCGGTGCCCACCAGAAGGGAGGGCGAGAGCTGCCATCTGAGATTGACCTCGCCGATATCGAACGTCGCGGTGCCCGCGTAGCCAAAGGCGTTCGGCCCCGACGTGGCGGTATCGCCGAGGCCGCGGAACTGGACGTTCGAATACGTGGCGCCGAGCGTGATCGACCCGAGCCGCCACGCCGCCCCCACGGCGGCGACCTGCAGCGTGCTCGCCGACGCATATCCCGCGTACGCGGGATTCGACTCCGGCGAAGTCGCGCTGCCGAGGGACCCCGTGTTCATGGAGGTGACACTCGTGGCCGCCGATGGATTGCTGCCGTAGAACGACAGGTTCGGATTGCGTGCGTTCAGATAAGCCGCTCCGAGGTCTACCGCAACGCTTGAAGGCGACGTAGGCACCGGGCGTCATCACCTCCGCGCCGATACATCTGGATGGCCTTCTGACGATTGAGCGTCGCTCCGGTGCTCGGTGCTCCCCACGCTCCTTCCCAATACAGCCCCAAGTTGTGTGCGGAAGCCTTGTGGCCCAAGTCAACCGCTCGTTCGTACAGAGTGCGCGCAAGATCCACATCCGCATCTATCCCCCTGCCGATCCGTGCGCTGTCGGCGAGCGCCGCGGCCGCGATGCCACGAAGCCGACCGTCGGCGGTGTCGTCCTTCATCACATCTTCAAGGATCGCGTTGCCACTTATGTAGTCCGCCTCCCCGCCGGTCGACGTGACGAGGGAGATGGCAAGTGCAACGCGCAATGACGGATGGCCATTCACGCCTACACGGTCGAGAAGGCGACGTCCCAGGATTGGTGCGCCAGAAAGGGGGCTTGTCAAAAGCGCATTGGCTATCGCAGCCAGTGATTCAAGCGAGAGAAAGCCTGTCTTGTTGGCGGCAATCACGTGCTTGAAGAATTTCTCGACATTCAGCATCGGGTCTGCGCTGCGAAGCTGTTGCCATTCACGTTCGATCTGTCCTACCCAGCTTTCCGTCTGCATGGTGAGGTGCTCTATGGTGACAACTGCACACCAAAAGGCTCTGATAGCGAGGAAGTTCCGGTGAGGACGTCATGCGGGCTGATGACGGCGATGTTTGAGGGCGACTGATAAGATTAGACGACTGATTTCAGGCAAGCACGATGGGATTCGAACAGCTCGCTGCGCTCAAGGCGCAGCTGAACCAAGGCGCGAAGCGCAAAGAGGTTGCTTCACGCTTGACGTCATCGCCAGTGGACGTCACACGGGAAATCAAGCAGCCACCGAAGGCTCCGCGAACGTCTGCCGACGCAGCCGCGCGCGCAGTCACCACGCTGCAACGGCATTTTCCACATGCCTTTCCGCGTAGTCCCGCACCAAAGGTTCCTCTCAAGGTCGGGATTCTTAAGGATGTGCTTGCCCATGCGGCGTCGCTTGGACTAAGCGAGCGAGACGCTCGTAACGGCGTGAAGCTCTGGTGCCGCGGACAACGCTATTGGACCTGTCTCGTCGAGGGCAATGTGCGCGTGGATCTTACTGGCGCAACCACCGGCGTTGTCTCCGCTGCCGAAGCGGAGTACGGCGCAAGTCAGGAGAGGACTCGGCTCGCGCGCAGACGGGAGCAGATTGCAAACATGCGCCGTGCTTGACCCCATTGACCGGAAACACACGCAATCGCGGATCGCACTTGACATAAACAAAGTTTTTATCGAACTAATGAGGTAGCTAAAACATAACTCGGCACTCGTTGCATGATTTATTGCTGTGAAATCATCGAGGATGTTTTCGAGGAAGCTCAGGATCCGAAGGTATGCCGGTTCTCGTTCGAAATGTTCGCGCTCGCCCAGCATTCGGATATCACGCGTGAGCTGGTCAAACGACTCTACTCAACTTATCGGACGATCTACGTCGGGCTAGCACGCGAGATAGACGCATCTGCGACCGCGCGCGAATGCCTCGCACGGGCAACGCTGATCGCCGCGCAGATGGAGGGCGCTGCGACATTGATGTTCGGTGCGCAGAAGCAGGCGCCCTCGGTGGTTCACGTGTTCGAACTGATGCAAGCCATGACGATTCGCATCGCGCACGGAGACTTCGCGACAAAGGACACGTCATAAGGCGCGCTTACGAGGCTGGCTCGGTATCCGACCGATGGGCCTCGAATCCTCCATCATTGCGTCACGTGCAGACGTCGTAAAAAACTCGTCGAAGATTGTACGAGCCGCAATGGCGCTCATCGCCCCCCGCCGCCCCGAATGTCCGGTTCCCTACGTAGAGCAGCCGTGCGGGTGTCCTGGGTTGCATGAAACCGAACGACGGCAACTTGCCGAACTTGGTCAGGTCGGGTTCGCCCGATGGCGCTTTGATTTATCGACGAGCCACCGCGAATCATCAGTGACTCGTTTCTCGCAAATCAATTGCGAGGTGAAGGATAGATAGTATTCCTACGTTACGACGCTAAATTCCTTTATGTTGCATCATCATTTGGTCGACGACGAAGAAACACCGGCACGCTCCATCTCAGTCGCTCGCTTGGAAAAGAGCGTTTGAGACCCTCCTCGATCCGGTGGACACAATTCGAGTACTTGCCTGCACTTCAGTCCACGCCATATCCACACTTTCAGGCATCGCCTCGCGTGCTGAAATCGGGCGCGTTGGGTGGATAAGTGCGGGTCAGGGTTCGCATACCAAATCGGCTATTTACTTTGTGCAACGGATCCGCTTCCGTTTTCTTAATATCTTAGAATGCGGTTCAAGGGAGACGCCGAGAGGAACAATCGGGTTCTCAGCCACCAAACCGCGCCTGACGCAGTGACGTGTCACTGGATGGGCCGCCAACGGTGAAACTTTCAATGGAACTCCGACAGTTACGATATTTCATCAGCGTCGTGGAGCACGGCAGCATGGGCAAGGCCGCGCTCGAGTTGGGCGTCGTCACGTCGGCGCTCAGCCAGCAGATCAGCAGGCTGGAAAGCGAGCTCTCGACCCGCCTGCTGCAGCGAACGTCGAGCGGCGTCATGCCCACCGATGCGGGACTCGCCTTCTGGCGTGGGGCGCAACTCGCGCTGCGCCACATCGACGATGCCGCCCTCGCCGCCCGTCAGGCTCGCCTCTCGGGCCATGTCAGCGTGGGCCTCGCGCCAAGCACGACAGGTGTGCTCGGTCTCGCATTCATGCAGGCGATGCGCGCGCGCTATCCGGACGTACGGCTGCGCATGGTCGAAAGTCTTTCAGGTCATCTGGGGACGATGCTCGGCGCACGCCAAATCGACCTCGCCATCCTGTTCCGTGAAGAGCCCGCGCAGCGCTGGAGCGTCATGCCCCTGCTCGATGAGCGCCTATTCGTGATCGGTGCATCGACGCTACCCGGCATGCCCGGGCGATCGCAGACGTCGATCGCGAAGCTCGGCTCCCTGCCGCTAATCCTGCCAAGCGGCACACATGGCCTTCGTGCACTGCTCGACGTCGCATTCAAGCGCGCCGGTTACGTCCCATCCATCGCTGCCGAGGTCGACGGCCTCGCTATGCTCATGGACGCCGTGCGCGGTGGACTCGGCGCAACAATCCAGCCGGGAGCGGCACTCGCACGAGCGGAGAACGCGGCGCTGGCGAGCGTGCCGCTCGTCGAGGCATACGCCACGAGGCCGAACTTGATTGCGAGTGTGTCGGATGATGAACTGTCGCCCGCCGGGCTTGCCGCGCGCGTCGTGCTGGCCGATGTCGCGCGCGACACCGTCAACGCGGGCGGTTGGCCCGGCGCTACGCTTCGCCGACCCGCTCTTCACGAAACCTGAAGACCCCTTGCCGCCTGCCTGATGGCGGCGCCGACCGGTGCTTCTTATAGTTGTCTCAAAGGAGACAACTCAGATGGTCGACGTTCTTGTGATCGGCGGTGGCAACGCCGCGCTGTGCGCCGCGTTGATGGCGCGAGAAGCCGGCGCCTCAGTCCTGCTTCTCGAATCGGCGCCGCGCGAATGGCGTGGCGGAAATTCCCAGCACACCCGCAATCTGCGCTGCATGCACGACGCGCCGCAAGACGTGCTGGTCGACGCTTATCCGGAAGAGGAATATTGGCAAGACCTGCTCAAGGTAACCGGCGGCATCACGAATGAGGCGCTCGCGCGGCTCGTGATCCGGGCGTCATCGACATGCCGTCCGTGGATGCGCAAGCACGGTGTGCGCTTTCAGCCGCCCCTTTCCGGTGCACTGCATGTCGCACGGACCAATGCGTTCTTCATGGGCGGCGGCAAGGCGCTCGTGAACGCCTATTACCGCAGCGCAGAAGCGCTCGGGGTGCAGATCCGCTACGACACGCCCGTCGACGCGATCGAACTCGACGGCACCCGTTTCGTCGCAGCGCGCAGCGGCGTGCAACGGATCGAGGCGCGCGCCTGCCTGCTCGCGGCCGGCGGATTCGAATCGAATCGCGAATGGCTTCGCGAAGCGTGGGGACAAAACGAGCGCGGCGAATGGCCCGCCGACAATTTTCTCATTCGCGGCACGCGCTTCAATCAGGGCGTGCTGCTTAAACACATGATCGACTCGGGCGCCGATGCAATCGGCGATCCGTCGCAGTCGCATTGCGTTGCCATCGACGCCCGCGCGCCCCTCTATGACGGCGGCATCTGCACGCGTATCGACTGCGTGTCGCTCGGCGTCGTCGTCAATCGCGACGCGCACCGCTTTTATGACGAAGGCGAAGACTTTTGGCCGAAACGCTATGCAATATGGGGACGACTGGTTGCGCAGCAGTCCGACCAGATCGGTTACTCGATTATCGACGCGAAAGCGATCGGCCGTTTCATGCCACCGGTTTTTCCGGGCACCAAAGCCGACTCGCTGCACGAACTCGCGCGTCAACTGAAGCTGCCGGAAGCGACGTTCGTCGAGACGATTCGCGCCTACAACGCCGCGTGCCAGACCGGCACCTTCGATCACACGGCGCTCGACGATTGCCGCACCGAAGGCCTCACGCCAGCGAAGACCCACTGGGCGCGACCCATCGATACCCCACCGTTCTTTGGCTATGCATTGCGGCCGGGCATCACGTTCACCTACCTCGGACTCAAGGTCAACGATCGCGCCCAGGTGCATTTCGGCGGACGCCCGAGCGAAAACCTTTTCGTAGCGGGAGAAATGATGGCTGGCAATGTGCTCGGGAAGGGTTATACGGCCGGCGTCGGGATGTCGATCGGCACCGCGTTCGGACGCATTGCCGGCACACAGGCCGCGATGGCCGCTGCTCATCACACTGGAGTTCAACGTGCAGAAGCTTGAAGCACTTGCCCGCGAAGCGCGGGAACTCGCCTCGCCTTCCGTCACCGGCCGCGACGCGTTCATCAGCGAGCCCACGACGTCGATAATCCGGGTACTTCCTCTTACGCAAAACGAAGCGGAAGTCTCGCGACAGATGCAGATCTGCAACGCATGCCGCTACTGCGAAGGCTTCTGTGCGGTCTTTCCCGCGATGACACGGCGCCTCGAATTCGGCAAGGCGGACGTCAATTACCTCGCCAATTTGTGCCACAACTGCGGCGCGTGCTATCACGCCTGCCAATATGCGCCCCCCCATGAGTTCGCCGTCAACGTGCCGAAGGCGATGGCTAAAGTCCGCGTTGAAACCTATGCGGAGTATGCGTGGCCGGCGCCGATGGGCGCGCTTTATAAGCGCAATGGATTAACCGTCGCGCTCGCGCTCGCGATCGGACTTGCTCTCTTTCTCGTGCTTGGTATCGGCTTGAAGGGATCGCTGTCCGCGGGCGCATTGGGCGGCAACTTCTACGCGATTTTCCCGCATAACCTGCTCGCGGCGATGTTCGGTGCAGTCTTCGGCTTCGCGATGCTCGCGCTCGGCGTCGGCGTATCGCGATTCTGGCGTGACGTATCAGCGGGAACAGCTAGCGCGCCGGCAATCGCTGAGGCCGCGAAGGACGCGCTCACCCTGACTTATCTCGACGGAGGCCATGGCGACGGCTGCAACGAGTCGGACGACTCTTTCACGCTCGCTCGGCGGCGTTTCCATCATTTGACCTTCTACGGCTTCATGCTGTGCTTCGCGGCAACGGTGGTTGCCACCTTCTATCACTATGCGCTCAACCTGCACGCGCCTTACCCAATTCTGAGCCTGCCTGTGCTGCTCGGCACACTTGGTGGAGTCGGTTTGCTTGTTGGGCCGGCTGGCCTGCTTTGGCTCAACCTGCGCCGCGATCCGGCCCGCGGTGATGCGAAACAGCGCCCGATGGACCGCGGATTCATCGCGCTGCTGCTCTTGACCAGTGCTTCGGGCCTTGCGCTCCTCGCATGGCGCGACACTGGTGCGATGGCCTGGCTCCTCGCTTTGCACCTCGGTGTTGTCATGGCGCTCTTCGTCACGCTGCCCTACGGCAAGTTCGCCCACGGGATCTATCGCTGTGCGGCGCTCCTCAAGTCATCGATCGAAAAACGGCAGGCGAGCCGCCTACAACTCGGCTCAGATTGAGGTCGGTAGTAGTGACAATACCTCGGATCGCCGGGGCACTCACACTAACACATCCATGGAGACAACTCATGCATCCCTCATCGCTCAAGGCCGAGGATAGCGCGCACGGTCGAACCTCGAAGGTTGGCGCGGTCCTGCGCGTCACCAGTGGCAACTTCCTGGAGCAGTTCGACTTCTTTCTTTTCGGCTTCTATGCGACCTACATCTCGCGCATCTTCTTTCCGTCTACGAGCGAGTTTGCCTCGCTCATGCTCACCTTCGCGGTGTTCGGCGCGGGTTTCCTGATGCGTCCGCTGGGGGCGATCTTGCTGGGCGCATACATCGATGAGGTGGGTCGCCGCAAGGGATTGATCGTCACACTTTCGATCATGGCGAGCGGCACGATCCTGATCGCGTGCGTACCCGGGTACGCGACCATCGGGCTTCTTGGGCCCGCCCTCGTGCTGCTCGGGCGCCTGCTGCAAGGCTTTTCCGCAGGCGCCGAGCTTGGCGGCGTCTCTGTCTATCTGGCAGAAATGGCGACGCCGGGACACAAGGGCTTCTATACAAGCTGGCAGTCCGCGAGCCAGCAGGTCGCGATCGTGGTCGCAGCCGCCCTCGGGTATCTGCTCAATGACCTTTTGACTGCCAGCGAAATCGGCGCGTGGGGATGGCGGATTCCATTCTTCGTCGGTTGTGCGATCGTGCCGGTTATTTTTCTGCTGCGACGCACGCTGCAGGAAACCGATGAATTCAAGGCGCGCACCCACCATCCGCGTGCACGCGAGATTTTCGGCACGATGCTGCGAAACTGGCGAACGGTGCTCGCGGGCATGCTGCTCGTGGCCATGACCACTACCACGTTCTACCTCATCACAGTCTACACGCCGACCTTCGGCAAAGCTGTGCTGAAGCTCACCACTGCGGATAGCCTGATCGTCACGCTCTGCGTGGGCCTCTCGAACTTCATCTGGTTACCGATCGGAGGCGCGCTCTCTGACCGCATCGGGCGCAAGCCAATTCTCATTGCCATCACCGTGCTCGCCATGTGCACCTCGTATCCGGCACTCTCATGGCTGTCATCGGCCCCAAGCTTTGGCCGCATGCTCGCCGTGCTCCTGTGGCTCTCGTTTTTCTTCGGCATGTACAACGGGGCGATGGTCGCAGCGCTCAATGAAGTCATGCCCGCCGAGGTGCGCGTGGCCGGATTTTCGCTCGCGTTCAGTCTCGCCACTGCGGTCTTCGGAGGCTTCACGCCCGCCGTCTCGACGTATCTTATTCAGATCACCGGCGATAAGGCCGCGCCCGGCTACTGGCTGAGCTTCGCCGCGGCATGCGGGCTCGTCGCAACCTTGACGCTGTATCGCCGGCGCGGCGGAGCCAAGCGGTCCGCATCGCTTGCCTGAACATTGCTCCTGCGTCATCGGCGCGCCAGCCGGTGCGCTGATGTGCTAGCCGGCGTCAGTGCCGCTTTTCCATTTTCGGCATTGATAACCATTGGACATCAATGCTTCCAAAACTTGCACTTCTCGTTTCGCGTGCTTTGCGCAAATATCGATCCTCAAGACGTTCATAACAGAGAACGCGTTGGAGACAGGCGCGAAACGCCGAACAGCGTTTCGCCGCATCGCAGTGCCAGCCCGAGCACGGGCGCCGCCTACAGTCGCCGACCCGCATCTCGCCTGCTCCATCTCGCTATGAGAATTCTGCCGCCGCCTTCGAGCGTGTCCACGGCAGCGGTGCGTCTCGCGCCTGTCAAAGCGAGCTGACCGAATATCCAGTATCCGCTCCATTCGTCATTGCCTTGAAATTCAGGAGACACTTCACATGCAGATCACCGGAATGTTGCACGGCGCGCGCCTGTTGCAATTCGTCGGCTTCCCGTCCAGCGAAGTGCTGGGGCCGGACGCCAGCGAAGAAGAAATCAAGTCGCTCATCGACCGACACGGTCAGATATTCATTAAGCCGGTGTTCAAGGGCGGCGTGGGCAAGAAGGGCAAAGCGGGCCTGCTCGGCCGCGCCACGGATCTCAAGACGGCGCTCGCCGAAAAGGAACGACTGTACTTCGCCGAGCACTCCGTAGGTCATGTGAGAGCCAAGGCGAACGGCGTGACGTTCGAAGCGGGCGTGCCTGCCAAGCACGAAGTCTATTTTTCGATCACCGATTCCACCCGCTTTCGCGCGCCGACGATGACGCTGTCGCACATGGGCGGTATGGATATCGAGGAGGTCGATCCGAAACACGTCGCGATGGTGCCATTCGATGCGTTGACCGGATTGAAAGCGTTCGTCGTCGCGAATGCGCTGAGCGAGATCGGCGCGCCGCGCGAAATCATCTCGCCGCTCGTGCAGCAGTTGCCGAAGCTCTGGGAGCTCTTCCACGACTTCGGCATGACGACGCTTGAGCTCAACCCGATCCGCATGCGCGAGGACAAGAAGGGACGCCTCACGCCCGTGGCATGCGACTTCAAGTGCGGCTTCGACCGCGACGATCCGCGCTTCTCGCGCCTCGGACTGCCGGCCCATTTGTTCGCCGCCGACTACTCGGATTTCGAACAGGAGATCAATCAGCTTCGCACGCATCAGGGGCAAAGCGATGTGTATGTGATCAACGAGCGCGGCACCATCCTCGCGCCCACCTTCGGCGGCGGCGCGAACTCGCTCGTCACCGAAATGTTGGGGGACGCGGCCATCATCTCGTCGGACTTTGGCGGCAATCCTCCATACGAAAAGATGAAGGAAGTGGCGCGCATCTGCTTCCGGCACTGGCTGAAGCAGGCGAACGTGCTGTTCATCATCGGCGGCAAGTCCAACAACACCGACATCTACGAAACGCTGCGCGCGATGGCTGATGCGCTGCGCGAGCACTTCAGCGAGCACGGGCCGACGCCGCTCTATGTCGTGCTCGGACGCGGCGGCCCGAACCTCGTGCGCGGCATGTCGGCACTGCGCGACACCTGCGATTCGCTCGGCCTGCCGTATCGCCTTTTTGGGTTCGACTCCGACATCAGCGAAGTGATCCAGTACGCGCGCCGTGCCGATACATGGATGCAATCGGGCGGACGCGCGCAAGTTGCGGCGCGCATCGGCGCGCGCGACGCGCAATCGCATACGGCATCGGCTTGAGGAGATCGGACATGCACAAGCAAGGCAATAGTCGTTTCAAATACTTCGTCGGCATTCAGTCGCTGGCGGATATCGCGACGCGCGAAGACCGCGTCTGCGTGCTCAACATCCTGGGCGGCGAATCATCGGACGTGACGCCGGTGAGCCACGCTTTCTCGGGCGCGAATGTCGTCTTCGGCACGGCGCCCGGCAAAGGCGGACAGATGCTTGCGACGCCCGCGGGCGACATTCCGGTCTTCAACAACGTGCGAGAAGGGCTGGAGGCCGGACATCGGTTCAACTGCGGCGTCGTCTATCTGCCGCCTTCGGCCGCGCGCGACGGCGTGGCCGAACTGATCCGCGTGAATCCGGATCTGCGCAAGATCTTCATCATCACGGAGAAGATCGCCGTGCACGATGCGCGTGAGATTCGCGCGATGGGTCAGCAGGCGGGCATCGACATCTTCGGCGCGAACGGGCTGGGCGTCGCGGACTCGTGGCAACGCGTACGCATCGGCGGCGCGCTTGGCGGCGACGATCCGGGCGCGACCTTGCGCCAGGGATCGATCGCGATCTTCTCGAATTCCGGCGGCTTCAGCACAACGATTGCGCAATACCTGCGCATGAGCGGTTGGGGCACCTCGACGGTCATTTCCAGCGGGAAGGATGTCTACATCCACTATGCCGCGCCGGAATTCGCCTTCGCGCTTGCAAACGATGCGCGCAGCAAGGCTGCGGTGCTGTACTGCGAGCCCGGCGGCTATTACGAAGCCGACGCGGACTTCACGAAGCCCGTGGTCGCGTGCGTGGTGGGCCGCTGGAAAAGCCGTCTGACGCGCGCGGTGGGACATGCTGGCGCGATGGCGGGCGGCGCCGACGATGCGCTCGCGAAGGAACGCTGGTTCAAGGAGAAATTCGGCGTCGAAAGGCTTTTCACGCCCGGCGATCCGTGCTGCTCGGTGAAAGGTGCGCTGGTGACGAACATCGCGCATATTCCCGCCGCGCTCACAGCGGTAATGCGCGCCAACGCAACGATGCCCGACTTCGAGCCCGAAGGCAGCCTCGCGCTCAAGCCTTGGTTCGGCTCGGACCAAGGGCTCGATCTTCCCGAGGAACTCGCGCTGGCAGTCGTGAAAGCTGTGGCGCCGTATGACGAGCAAGTCGCGCGGGTGAACGACCAGATCGGCGCGATCCCGCCTCGGCAGCCGTTGAAAGATGCCTCGGGCGCCTCGCAGATGGATGCGAAGACACAGGTCAGCAGCCTGCACGGCGTATCGATGCTCGAAGCCGCGACGCATTCTTTCGAAGCGAACGTGTGCCTCTCGTTGTTGCACGAGTTCGGCGGCGCTAATGACGAGAAACTGATCGACGTCGCGGTCGGCGCGGCCGTGAACCTGTACGGCACGCCAGAACTGGCCGCGGCGCAAGCGGCGCGCGAGGCGGGCAATGCGCCCAATGCGGTGCTCGCCGCCGCTGCAGCGATCGTCGGGCCCAATCGCCAACGAGCGGGGCGCGAGGCTGCGAAGCTGATGATCGACCGGTTCGCCGCAGGAAGACTCGTCGACGCATTCGATCGCGACTTTGACATCGACGCGATCGACACCGAAGGTAGCGCGGCACTGTTCTACGAGGAACCCGATCCGAAGGCCGACGCCATGCTCGCCGGCCTCGCCACCCGTGGCGTGAGTTCCGTATTCGTACGATGGATTGCCAGCGGCCCGGGCCATCCGCGCGCGGACGCCGTGCTCGCGGCGATCACGACGACACTCGCCTGGGGCCCGCTCATGCGAAAGCGCATCTCGCGTCTAACGGCGGAGAGCCTGCCATGGTGGACGAAGCTCTTTGGCACGCTGATCGGCGCCTCGGCGGATGCGTCGCGCCACCATCCCGACAGCTTTTGCGACTTTTCAACCGAGGCATTGCTCGGCGAACGCTCACTGACGGAAATCGCGTTCGCGGCACTGCTCGGCCTGAAACCGTCCGCCGACGACCTGTTCGCCTTCAGGACGCTGACCGGATTGCTGCTCACGAACGGACCGGGGGCGATCTCGGCGCAAGGCGCGAAGGGCGCGGTA
The DNA here is from genome assembly GCF_046030135.1 of Caballeronia jiangsuensis. Lineage (NCBI taxonomy): Bacteria > Pseudomonadati > Pseudomonadota > Betaproteobacteria > Burkholderiales > Burkholderiaceae > Caballeronia > Caballeronia jiangsuensis. Next base: position 21,046 of record NZ_JAQQDB010000045.1, on the reverse strand, counting down.
TCCGCCGATGGCCCCGAAGGCCCGGAGCGCGTGCAACTGAACAAGGCGCTCGTGGGATTTCTCACGCACTCCGGCTATACGCACGGCGGCAACGGCTACGAAGGCATTGCGTTTCTCAACGACGCGTTTCGCGACAGCGGTCTCGTCGATCCCGCCGACGCGCATCACGGCGTCGACCTCGAAGCGCTCGCGCGCCGTTCCGTCGAGCACTACGCGCAGTACAAGGCTCGTCAGAAGCATGCTGGCAGCCTTGATATCGCCAAGCTGCCGGGCGTGAATCACCCGGTCTTCAAGGACAAGCCGGTGAATCACGACCCCCGCGAGGTGTTCATCGCCGAGCTCTATGAGGCGCGAGGCGACTACAACGCGTTTCACGCGTACTACCGCGCGCTGGTGCAAACATTGTTCGACGCGGGCGTCTCGCGCAACGTGTACTGCGTCAATGTCGATGCCGTGATCGCCGCGTTGCTGTTGAAGATGCTGTGGCAGCCGCTCAAACGCGGGGAGTTCAGCGAAGCCGACCTCGAAACCGCGGCTTTCACGATCTTTCTCTATCCGCGCATGCTCGGCTGCGCCGCGGAAATCGACGATCACCTCAACCGCGGCCGCAACATGGACACGCGCACACCCGCTTCACAGTGTCGTTTTGTGGCCTGACCGCAGGAATCTGAAGGCTCCCCCGGGCGCTCGTACCTATGTAGCGCCCGGTCGAGTCGATGGTGACGGTCGATTGATAACCACCAAACATCAATCGTTTAGAACATTGCACTTATCGTTTTGTTGGTCATAGGCCAATATTCCCGAAAGAGAAAAGCGGACCAACCGCATATTCCGGGACTTCAGGAGACACATTGATGCACCCCTCACCCTCTACCCTTTCGCCGGGACAATCAAAGGCTGCAGCGGTTTTCCGCGTAACGGCCGGGAATTTCCTCGAACAGTTCGACTTCTTCCTGTTTGGCTTCTACGCGACGCAAATCGGCAGCGTCTTCTTTCCTGCGTCGAGCGAATTTGCTTCGCTGATGATGACATTCGCGGTCTTCGGCGCAGGATTTCTGATGCGTCCGCTCGGCGCGGTTGTGCTTGGCGCGTACATCGACGACGTCGGTCGTCGCAAGGGTCTGATTGTCACGCTCTCGATCATGGCGAGCGGCACTATCTTGATTGCGTTTGTACCCGGCTACGCGACGATTGGCCTTCTGGCGCCTGCGCTGGTGCTCATTGGCCGTCTGCTGCAGGGTTTCTCCGCAGGAGCTGAACTGGGGGGCGTGTCAGTGTATCTCGCCGAGATGGCCACGCCCGGTCGCAAGGGCTTCTTCACCAGTTGGCAATCCGCGAGCCAGCAGGTGGCAATCGTCGTCGCCGCGGCTCTCGGCTTCGTGCTGAACCAATCGCTGGACGCTACGGCCATTGCGGCCTGGGGATGGCGGGTGCCCTTCTTCGTCGGCTGCATGATCGTGCCGTTCATCTTCATGCTGCGTCGCAATCTGCAGGAAACGCAGGAGTTCAAGGCGCGTCAGCATCGCCCGAGCATGAAAGAAGTGTTTCGCACGCTAGTTCAGAACTGGGCCGTCGTCATCGCTGGCATGATGCTGGTGGCGATGACCACCGCGAGCTTCTATCTCATCACGGTCTACGCGCCGACTTTCGGCAAGACGGTCCTCCATCTGAGCACCGCGGATAGTTTGCTCGTGACCCTGTGCGTTGCAGTATCGAACTTCGTGTGGCTCCCGATCGGCGGCGCGCTCTCGGACAAGATCGGCCGCAGGCCGCTGCTCGTCGGCATGACGGTGCTCGCTATCGCAACCGCATACCCCGCACTGTCGATCCTCGCCCACGCGCCGAGCTTCCTCAACATGCTGCTGGTGCTGCTCTGGCTGTCGTTCATGTACGGCATCTATAACGGTGCAATGGTCGTCGCGCTCACCGAGGTGATGCCGGTTGAGGTACGCGTGGCGGGCTTCTCGCTTGCATATAGCCTTGCGACGGCAGTGTTCGGCGGCTTCACCCCAGCGATCTCGACGGCGCTCATTCATATGACCGGCGACAAGGCCGCGCCCGGCTACTGGATGAGTTTCGCGGCGGCGTGCGCGCTTTTGGCGACTTTCGCACTCTATCGCCGCCGTGCAGTAACGCTGACCCCGGCGCACTAACGCCCATCTCGTTGCACAAGCGTCTACCATCCGCAACCTGACACGACTATGATCATGAGAAATCTGCTTCCGAAACTGTGCGCAGCAGCGCTCATCGCCACCTCGGCCGCTGCGGCGAACGTGCAGGCCGCCGAGCTGCATGTCATGAGCTCGGGCGGCTTTACCGCAGCGTATAAGGTGCTCGGTCCGAAGTTCGCATCCGAGACGGGCAATTCGCTCGACACCGCGCTGGGCCCGTCGATGGGTAAATCGCCCGAAGCCATTCCCAACCGCCTCGAACGGGGCGAGCCGGCCGACGCCGTCATCATGGTCGGTTATGCGCTCGACGAGCTGATCAAGCAGGGCAAGGTCGTGCCCGGATCACGGGTCGAGTTGGCGGACTCGCGCATCGGGATGGTCGTACGCGAAGGTGCAGCGAAGCCCGACATCAGCTCGGCAGAAGGCCTGCGGCAGACCCTGCTGCATGCGAAGTCGATCGCTTACTCGGACAGCGCGAGCGGTGTCTATATCGAACGGGAACTGTTCAAGAAGCTTGGCATCGAGGATCAAGTCAAGCCAAAGGCAAGGATGATCCCGCGGATTCCGGTGGGCTCGGTGGTGGCGAACGGCGATTACGAAATTGGCTTTCAGCAGGTGAGCGAGTTGTTGCCGGTCAAGGGCGCGACGTTCGTCGGAAAGATTCCCGAATCTCTGCAGTCCGTCACCCGCTTCGCCGCCGGCATTCCCGTGAGCGCACAGCATCCGAAGGAAGCGAAGGCCCTGCTCGATTACCTCGCTTCGCCTGACGTACAAGCTGAGGTCAAGTCGACCGGGCTCGATAGCGTCTCCGCACAGTGACGCAAACCTAGGAAGGCTTCCTCGTGGCAGCCTTCCCGTCACCTCCTTGGGATATTTCTCGAGGGCCTTCTGGGCGGTCCGCACCACTTGCCGCCGCCATCCCGAGCATCTGCGCGAGACGCGTATGATCGCAAGCTCCCTGCCACATCGAAACGAAGATCACTGCGCAAGCGTTGCTGATCACGCTCGTGAGGGCGCGGGCTTCGGACATGAATCGGTCGATTCCCACCAGTAGCGCCACCCCGGCGACGGGCAGATCGGGAATCACGGTCAGCGTCGCGACAAGCGCCACTAATCCGCTACCTGACACGCCGGCTGCACCCTTCGAAGTGAGCAGCATAACCGCAAGCATCGTCGCGATCTGCGGCGTAGAGAGGGTCACGTCGCACGCTTGCGCAATGAACATTGAGGCGAGTGTCAGATAGATCGCGGTGCCGTCGAGATTGAACGAATAGCCCGCGGGCAGTACGAGCCCCACGACGCCCTTGTCGCAGCCGAGCGCCTCCAGCTTCCCGATCAAGCGCGGCAGTACCGGTTCCGTAGACGATGTGGCCAGAACGATGAGCAACTCCTCTCGCAGGTAGCAGAGCCGCCAGAGCGCGAAACCGTGTAGCCGCGTGAGCGGCGTGAGGACCAGCGCAACGAACAGCAGGCATGCCACGTAGAACGACACCATCACCATCCCGAGCGAGCCGACCGAGCGGATGCCGAAGCGGCCTACCGTGAAAGCCATCGCGCCGAATGCCCCGAGCGGCGCAAGTCGCATGATCACCGCGAGGATGCGAAAGAGTGTCTGGGCGATGCCATCGATGAGCGCGAGCACGGGCCTGCCTGCACGCGGATGCAGATTTAGCGCGAACCCGAACAGCAGTGACAATAGCAGCACCGGCAGTACCTCGCCCTTCTCGAAGGCGCCGAGCATCGTGTCGGGGATGACACTCAGCGCGAACGCGACAAGGCCGCCCGAATGGGCCTGCTTCGCATAAGGGGCGAGGATGCTCGCATCGAGGTGCCGAACGTCGATGTGCATGCCGGCGCCGGGCCGGATGACAAACGCCGTGACAAGTCCCAGCAAAAGCGCTGCGGCAGTCAGAAAATAGAAAAGTCCCAGCGCCCGATAGATCGTGCGCCCGATGGCCTTTCCGCTCGCGAGCGACGTTATTCCGGAGACAATCGTGCAAAAGACGATGGGCGCGATCATCATCTTCACGAGGCCGACGAACCCATCGCTGACAGGCTTGAGGAGCGCGCCCGCTTGTGGCCAGAGGTGACCGAGGGCCATGCCCAGCGCCATGCCAAGCAAAACCTGCACGTAGAGCAGACGGAGCGGTGCGACAACGCTCACGATGCGGTGTTCCTGCTTGGCCGCTCCTTCAGCGACCACTCCTTATCCGAGACGCCGCGGCTTGCGACGCCGTCGCGCCGCATCTCGACGATCGTTTTGTGAAACTCTTGGGCGGCTGGTGTCAGTGGACGGCCGCGGCGCCTCACGATTCCTACCCGTCGCTTCACCACTGGATCGACGAGCGGCACACTCGTGAGGACGTGGTGGTTGCGTCCTGGCATGGCCATCGACGGCACCGCGGCGACGCCAAGACCCGCTTCGACCAGACCGAGCATCGTCGTGACGTGGCGTGTCTCACAGACGCTCGGCGCACGGGGCGACACGGCCGCGAGGGCCTGATCGAGCAGTAGTCGGTTCCCCGAGGTTTTGTCCACCGAAACATATTCATGCTCGTAAAGCTCGTTCCAGGTCACCCGCTTTTTGCTGGCGAGCGGGTGATCGCGGCGGCAAGCCGCAACAAAGTGCTCTTGTAGCAGCACCTTAAAGTCGACCTCGGATTCCTGGCTCCCCATAAAGCTCACGCCGAAATCAGCTTCGCCGCTGATGACGGCGGAAAGCACCTCATTCGCACTCGCATCTAGCAGCTTGACCCGTATGCGCGGGAAGCGGCGATGGTAGCTGGCGACCGCGCTTGGCAGGAAATAGTAGGCCACGGACGGCACACAGGCGATCGTCACATGGCCCAGTCGGCTCGAAGAAACATCGCGGATACCCAGCAGGGCAACGTCGAGATCATCCAGCAACTGTTCGGCGCTCGGCGCAAATGCGCGACCGACAATGGTGAGCGTAACGCTACGCGTGGTGCGTTCGAAGAGACGTACACCGAGCGCCTCCTCGAGCTTTTCAATCCGGCGGCTCAAGGCCGGTTGCGAAATGCTCACGGCCTCGGCGGCCTTCCGAAAGCTCCCGAGCTCAACCACAGCTCTAAATGCCTGCAAATCGTTCAAATCAAAGTTGACTCCCACCGTCATTCTCCGCGTTCCAATGCGGACATTGTGCACGACGTCGTGCAAAGGACCCATCGGGGACTATGCCCAACTGCTTGCCCATTGACGGATATTGCGGGACACGAGACGCGAGTCCCGGCTGAAAAATCAGCCTGGACTCGGATGACAGAACAGTCATACCTTTTCCTATTCGCGCACAGATATCGACGAGCCTCGCACACGATCGGGAGAGCGCTTTAAACGAGCAAATCGGGGCTGCCCGATTTGGTTCCGCTGACAAGCGAGGCGCTTTCCATCGGTAACCATCCTTCCCAGCTCCCGCTTCCAGGGGGCAATGCGCGTGCAATCAGTGCGGTGGAATATTCAAGGGCGGTGGCGCGATGTGAGGTCTAAAGAAAAAGCATAGCAAGCCATGACTACATTTGCCCCAACTGCGCCATTCCCCGTCGGACTCACATCATCTCCGGGGCTGCTCAGTTTCGTTCCGTCGCTCAAGCGGGCCAGCCTATAGGGGCCCATGTCAAACTGCGTCGCCTCGTCCAGCACCAAGCGACTCACGAGGACCCCGGCGCCCGGCCCCAACCCGAAGCCGTGCCCGCTGAAGCCGGATGCGATCACGAGTCCGGGTCTAGCTTCGACCTTAGCAATGACGGGAACTAGGTCCGGCGTCGTGTCGATAGCGCCAGCCCACCCGTGCACAATCCGCAAGTCAGACAACTCGGGGAACACGGTCGCGACGTTTTGCAGAGCGCCCCGGAGCCATTCCTTATCCGGGCGTGGATTAAGCGCCCGCATTTTCTCGAACGGAGAGACGTCGCCTTCGCGCCAGGTCGCTCTGGCCTCTGGTCCGTGGAAGAAGCTTGATCCGACGCGAATCTTCAATTTCTTCTTGAGCTTGCTGCGGAACATCGTGTGAAAGCTCACCGAATGCCGTAAGTTTTGTGGCGCGAGCTCGACACGTCCGTAGCCCGGAACGGCGATGGTGTAGCCACCGTCGAGTCGTCGCCGTAATGCGAAGTCAGGCCCGGAAAAGCAACCTTCGATGACGCTTGGTGCTTTAGCCGTCCGCAAGGCCGTTCCAATGACATTGATGGTGGGCAGATTGATGCCGTGGTTCTGGCAGGACAAGGCGCTCCACGCGCCCCCTGCGAGAACCACTGTGTCGGCGGCGATGCGGCCGCGCTCGGTCCAAATGCCAGAGACGCGACCGGCGCTGGTCTCGAGACTCCGTACCGCACAGTTTTGATACACCTTCGCGCCAAGTCGTTGGGCGCCGCGTGCAATTGCGGGGCCGGCTCTGGAAGGCTCGGCGCGGCCATCCGTGGCGGACCACAGCCCCCCCACCCACTTCCCGCGCCCCGATGGAATGTGCGCTGCCAGCTCCCGGGCGCCAAGGATCTCACAGTTGAAGCCTACCTCGCGCGCCCGGGCGAGCCAAGATTCCCATTGCGCTACGTCGGACTGACGCTCCGTGCCGTACAAGATTCCCGCCTTGGGAAAGCCGACGTCCTCTCCGAGTTCCCCGCTAAGTTCGCTCCAGCGCCTAAGGCTCTGAATCGCCAGCGGCAACTCGTGCAGATCGCGATTCTGCTGACGCACCCAACCCCAGTTGCGACCCGACTGCTCGCCGCCGATGGCGCCTTTTTCGAGCAAAGCCACCAAAATGCCCCACCGCGCCAGTTCATATGCGGTGCAGACGCCGATGATGCCGCCCCCGATCACCGCGACGTCACAATCGCTCGGGAAACCCTTCGCTGTCCCTGACTTCGTCAATCTGTAACATTGTTCCCAATCGCTGAGTTAGCGTTCGCCTGAATCCGTCGGCATACGCATGAGCAACCGGGCCGCCCGAACATATATCTAAATCTTCTCATTCCGCCCTGCGTCGTTAATAGGACGATCCTGCTGTATTCGACAGGCTTAGGAGCCGCGTCCGAGGAACGCTGCCTGACGCCAGATCAGCCAGCACCTGTTCGGTGTCGCCAGTCATATGACCGCGCCCGCGTCCATGGACATAGTCGCGATCGGCACGTTGCGTGGACGCGGCCTGCGGACCGCTGAGCCTTTAACGGTAGTCCTAATTTCCGACGTTAAGACCGCGTTATGTCAATCGCTCGGCCCGGCGCGGGCCCATGACCTTCCGGTGGCCTGCCCGGTCGGCGTGATCCTAATTTTCTGACATCGAGTCCAGCGACCGTCCAACCTTCCGCCTTTTTGCGTCCTGCTTAATGCGGCCTCGCTCGCGCGTGCCTGACGGACTCGACCGTCCAGGGCGATCAAGAGGCCCAGCGACTCTAGAGCCGTCTCGTGTCGCAAGACGAGCGCCCCTCAGCCGCGACAAACGCAGACGCATCGGAGCGCAGAGTTCGAATATTCGGCTCATCTTCGATTCGTGCGACGCGGCTCTGCCCAAGGATGTTCTTGGCCTGATCTGGTAATCGCTTTCGAAAAACACGCGTTCTCAGGGCTCGAGCAAGCGATAAGCGCCGCCGGGTAGATCCGGAGAGACTCAAAAAACTCATGCGCGTGGCGCTGGCATCTCTGGCAGCGAAATACTGACGCCGCGCCGATGCCGTACCGAAAGCACCTGTACACACCTTTGAAGCATAAAACAGAGCTCGCGGCACGCCAACTGCCACGCAGATTCCCAGCCAGCAAATTCACGACGCCATCGCGCATCCTCAGCCGATTGGAAGGGCCCATGAAAAGGTACGCATGACTGGGTCGTTCGCGCGGTAGATCAACCAACTGATCGGATCCATGGCGTCGGACAGTCGCCGATTAACGGCGTGTGCCATTTTATTTCCGCGCGCTGCGTCATCCAACCAAGCGTTCGCTGTCTCGGCGCCCAGCTCGGCACCGATCATGGCCATCGGCACACCAGTCGAAAACATCGGGTCGAGAAACCCGTACGCATCAAGAAGCCGTCGCCGCTGCCCTCGCGCGAGCGATTGTTGAAGGTGGCGGGAGCCTCGAAGCATTGTCCTAGCACTGTCCTGGCGCCGTGCTGGTCGACGAACCGGACTACCACCTCGGTGACTCCTGAAAAAAAGGCGCCCGAGGGCGCTTTGAAGATCCAACTCACTCACATAGGAGTATCATTTCTTATCCGATTTGTTTCTTGGAGCAGGTTTTAAGAGCTTCAGGCGTCAAGGTAACCTTCGTCTCCCATTGGTTGATCTTCTTTGCTGAGAACCAGTGATTGATCTGCTCCACTGGAACCCCCGCGCCGTTTTGGTCATAAATCGCAGGTTGCTTGTTCGCGCTCGCCAATTTCGCTGTTTCGCGCATCGTCGCAACTCGTTGCGGGCCTTCTAGGAAATCATCAGCATGGCTTCCTGAAGCCTGCCAAACTGCGTAGCCGAACGTGCAGCCGACAGCAGCAGTTTGCTTGGTTTTGCCAGTACGGAAGTCGCGCTCTGCATCGGCATAGGCACGCTCCTCGAGCTTCGACGGATCGCGCGAGTTTCCCACGCAGTAACCGGCCGGGCCAGCGCCGTAACCTGACTTGAACGACTCCATGCTGCACGCGTAAGCGTCCTTGTATTCGCGTGCCTCCTTGTTCGGCGAGGCCGATGCGCAAACCGCGAAACTACCAAGCAATGTCGCAACGAGAAGTTTGCACATTGTTTCTCTCCATTGATCTTGTTGGAAAAACTGTTACCGCCATTTTTCGACTAGCGCACGAGAATCGCAGCCGAACGTTACCCAAAATCCAGTTTGCAAATCGAAAAGATCGGATTCTCTTCGAACGGGAATTCTAATTTTGTGCTTCTGCCAACTACAAAGTACGACAAGCTGAGGACCGCAATTGAACCAACAACGCTGCGCTCAACTCAATCGGCTTACCAGCGCCACGTTGTGTTTACGGATAAGGCCTGGCAGAAGGAAGATATCGACAAAGAGCCAGATACCCACAACGCCAAGCAGCGCGAAGCCAATGCCCGCGAACGTGAGTGCCGCGCCGATAAGCGACAGCACGAGTTGCAGGATGGCGCTCAGCGTCTTCCCGGCATAGAAACGATGCGCACCGAGATAGCCGAGAAAAAACCACAATAGAAACGCGACGACTAGGCTCTTTTTCTGTGCGTCGTACATCATCATCTGGCGGGACACATCGCTCATGAAACTCTCCTGGTTATCGACACATCGACTCAAAGTGACCGGACATACACACGATCTCAACGATAGTGCGCAAGCAATGCCTGGTAGCGAACGTCTTGCCGCAAGGACGCGAACTCGGGTGCGGCATCGATCTTGTCGAAGCCTCGGAAGCCTTGCTTCAAGGCTTCGTTGAGGTTATCGATAGCCGAATCCTGGTCGCCCTGCCGCGCGGCAAGCACGGCCTGATCGAACGCCGACGGACGGACCGGTCGATGCGGCACCTCGGGAGCGTGCTCGCTCAGCGATACCGGCGCAACCTGCACCGGCGGCGACGGCGGGCGCTGCGTTTGCACGGCGACGGCCGGCACGACCGCCGATGCCGTGACCGGCCCGGCAGCCTGAGCCTTGGCATCCTGCTGCGGCGCGGCTTGCGCCGCGATCGCATCGTGCACACGCCGGTAATAGACCTTCCCGAGCACCGGCGCGTCGAAATGGATACGATCGGGCCCGTCGAAGAAGAACGACACACCGACGCCGTATGGCAACTCCAGAACGGCCTCGTTATCCTTCTGGCTGATGCCGTTCAATGGAATCTGCGCCTCCGTGCCCGGCACCGCCACAGCCTGTTCGCTGATCACGATGTCAGGTCCGACGGGCAGATGCGCGCTGAATACGGTTGTACGCTCCGCCTGCCAGTGACCGATGATCGAAGGCCTGTCCTGCCGAGAACAGGCGGCCAGCATGAGCCCGCAGACAACCGTCAACGCGGTGTGTCGGAGGTTCATACCGTGTCCGGATGGTATTTCTTGAGCAAAGCCTGGAAGCGGGGATCCTTGCGAATGACATCGAGATCCGGATCTTTCGCCATTGCATCGAAATACTGGAAGCCGTTCAGAAAGCTGGCTTCGAACGATTTGAGCGCGTCGTCGGTGCGATCCTGCTTCAGACGAAGCACCGCGAGGTTGTAGTAGACGAGCGACTGCTTCGGGTCGCGTGCCTTCGCATCGTTCAATTCCTTTTCGGCCGAATCGAGCTTGCCCTGCGCCATGTCGGCGATGGCAACCTTGATCATTTCCTTGGCTGCCGCACGATTGCTCGCGGTCTCGGCGCCGGCGGCATCACCAGTCGTGAGCTGCGTTTCGCCCGCCTTGCGGTCGGCAGCAATATCTTCCGTCGTCGGTGCAATACCGGTGCTTGTCACCTTCGCGTCACTCGCGGTCGCGACGCTCGGCGTCGCCGGCTCCGAGACGGGCGCCGCCGCCACCGCCACCGGTGCAGCAGGTTCGCTCGCGGCTTGCACGGCTGGCGCGGCTTCCGCCGACTTGTGCGCATGCGAGACATACAACGCAGTTCCGCCACCGATCACCAGCACCGCAGCGCCGACAATCGCAGCGATCACTGGCGGCTTCACTTTCTTTGCGCCGCGCGCGTTCGGCATCTGCGGTTCGAGCAAGGTCTTGCAATCCGGGCAATGAAGATCATCGCCAGGACTGCGCTCGAAGAGTTCGCCGGTGTTGGCGCGTTCGCAATCGCCCAGCGTCGGGCATTTATACATGGCCATGTTGTTGTTTCCGCTCTTGTTCGTTCAATGTGCAATCGCGCTCAGACGGCCTGCGCCGTGGCAGCCGGCAGTCCGATGATGTCGCGAATCTGCGGCTTGAGCGCGACGATCGCCTTGTAGCCAGGATCGTCGGTGAACCCGCCGTTATCGACGAGCGTCTTGCGCGCGAACGCATCGAAGTCGCCGATCAGCTTCGTCTTCTCGTCGCGATGTTGCAACGTGCTCGCGATATGGCGCGTCACTTCCGCCTCGATCATCTTCTGCAGATCGTCCTTCTGATCGCCGTCGAACACGGCAGACCAGGTCCGTCCGTTCAGCACGCGATCAGTCGGCAGACCGTCGTCCTCGTAGACGAAGACCCATTCGGTTTCGCCCGTGACGCGATTCTCGCGCGAGCGGATCATCTGCAGCAAATGCGCGATCAGGCGATACGGCTTGCGTTTCGCCTGCGACGCAACTTCTGCGGACGTGCGCGCATAAAGCGGTGGCAGACGCTTGCCGTCACCCGCGCTGTGCAGCAGATGCAATTCGTTGAAGTCGGCGAGCAGGCCGTCGTAGTGGCGCTTCAGCACGGGCAGCGACTCGACGAAGCGCACCGGCATCAGCGATGCGATCTTCATGATGACGATCTCGTTCGAGAGCTTGCCCGAAGCGATCACCGTATCCGACGCCGAATCCTTCTGTTCCTCGAACATGCGTGTGAGCGAGGCATGAAAGTTCTTCTGGCTCTCGCATTCCGGCAGGAACACCGCGACCGTTTTCGCCGTACCGACAGAACCGCCCTGATTGTTCGCAACCGAGCGATCCACTTCCGTCTTGTTGTACTGGAGCATCGTGCCGGACTTTTCGTACAGACCGGACACGAAGGCCTTCAGTCCGCTCGGATTCGCATCGTATTGCTTCTGCAGACGCTCGACGATATTGACGTGCAACACGGGCTGGATCGACTTCGCAATCTCCGTGTGCGCGAGCTCGACGATGACCGCGGACGCCTGTGTAATCGTCGAGATGATCGCGCCGAGCGACACGCTGCGCACGAGCTTGTCGAAGGAATCGACTTCGGTGCCCGCCAGTTCGATGATCGACTGGCGCACCCTCTGGGTACGCGCAATCTGCGCCTGTTCGTCAATGACGAGGGCCTTCATGACACTGTTTATCGCGTTTCGATCGAAAATGCGTTGCTGATAAACAGCGTCCGCACCCGCGAGACGCGCGGCCTGTTCTTCGTGCACCTGCTCCGTCGCCGCCGCGAGATTCTGATGCAGCGAGTCGATGAGCCCGCGCAGCGTCATGAGTTCATCTTTGATGAACGGAATCAGACCGCACCCGAAACGCTGACCTTGAAGCAGCGTGCGAAGGGCAAACAGATCCTGATACTGCGTGGCGATATCCGTGAAGAGCCCGCCGCGCTTGTCCGTCAGATGCTTGCCGAGGAAGCCCACCTTGTTGAACTGTGCGCTCAGCTCATCGATACGCGCCTGGATCGCGACTTCGTTCGCCGTGCCTTTGGTCAGCTCTTCGTTGAAGACCTCGAGTCGTTCGTCGAGCATGTTCACGAGGGCATCGATGAACTGGCGCAACTGGATCAACGAGTGCGTTCCGATCTTCCAGTCCGAGAAGAGTTGCTTCTCGATCTGGCGGCTGACATGGCGCGCCATTTCGAGGCGGGCATTCGCCTTGATTTCGTAGAACTTGCGCACCCCGCCCATGGTCCGGTACGTTTCATCGAACACTTTGGCAAGACGCGAGCTCAGCGCATGAACCCAGGTCGTCTGCTCGAGCGTCGGATCAACACGGATCTCCGGTGCCAGGCGGCTCACAATTTGCTTCCAGTATTCGCGTGCGGGCTTCCACATCGCGTTGCGCGCGTCGTCGTCGAGGATGCCGGTCTCGAGCATCAGATGCGCGTCGCTCAGCAAGAGCTTCTGGATCACGTCAGCCTTGCGCGCTTCCGAACCCCAATCTTTCTGAACGGGCTCGTCGGCATAACCTTCGCCTTGACGGAAGTTGTTAAACATGAGCTGGCGCGTGGCCTGCTCGGCGAACCCATACGCGAGATATTCCTTGATCTCCTGCTCCGGCACGACGATCCGCTCCACGCCGAACGACAAAAACAACTTGGCGCGCGCCTTGCCGATGCCATCTTCGGATTCGAAGTTTTTGATATCGTTCTCGCCTTTTTCCGCACGCCCGAGGCCTTCCCACTGCTTGTTGAGCGTCTTCTGATAGATGAACTCGGAAACGATGCGCGGCAGTTCCGTGTCGACGTCAAACTGAAGATGATGTTCGTTGACGTTGTTGACGAGATAACACCCGTTGAAGTACGTGTCGTGATTCATCGGAGAGCCGTCCAGCACGCTCGGCGGATGATATTGCCCGACCGCCATCGCGTTGAGCTCCGCGAGCGCGCCATAGCCGTTCGCGTAGTAGTTCGAGAAGCCGGCCACGTTGCGCACGCGCTTCGAGTCTTTCTCCGGCAGCAGCGCGTAGATCAGGATGCGGTGCAGGTCGGCTTCCGGATACTTGTTGCGAATGAGCGCGACGGCATCGACGATGGAGCCGCTTCCGGTCCCACCCGCGAGACCGCAGACGATATGAATGGTCACGCCCTTGCGTCCCGGTCCTTGCTCGAGCACGCGCATGCGGTCTTCAACGGCCTTGACGAACTGCGCGGCATTCTGCGCGAACACCAGTCTGCCGAGCTTGCGGCGTTGCGCCGCGCCCGCGATACCCGGCTTCACGAAGTCGAAAATGCTGCGCGGCTCGATCCAGTCGCGCAGTCCTGGAAAGGACGCGGGATCGTCGAGCACGGGCCGTACATTGCTGGCCGTGTTGATCACATACTGGCTGCGTGCAAGCTCGATGTCCTTGCCCAGCACGCGCCATTCTTCGTGCTTGTCGAGTTCGTCGGTCGACGTGTCGACGTACAGATACTCGAAGCGCGCATCAGATGGCGAATTGCCTTCTACGTCGCGATTGCGTTCGACCGTCTTGCGCAGATTGCGGATGATCTTGCCGCCCGATCCACCTAGGCCAATGATGAGATGGTTGTGTTCCATGTGTCGACTCGTGTTGTTTTATCGGCTCGCCGGTGCCGGCGGAATCATTCGTGCGCGAGGTTGATCTTCAGATACAGGTTGGCGTCGGACGCCGTCGCCGGCTTGACCACGTAAGAGGCAACCTGGCCACCCGCGGCGGGCGCGGCATCGTCGCTGAATGCGATGCCCTTGGCCGCGTAGTTCGGCGCGGCCGCGGCGGCAACCGGCGCCGCGCACGCGGTCTCGTCGTCGGAGAATGCGATGCCCTTGGCCGCGTATCCCGTCTCCGCGCTGGCCATCTGCAACGGCACTTCAGCCGACGATGCAGGCGCGGGCGCGTTGGCGATCGCGCCGTTCGTCTGCGGCACGCAGGCTTGCGCGAGGGCCGGCGAAGAAGTCGATACGAAGTCGGGCGTCGAGCCGCCTACACGCTTGCGCAGATCGCCACGCACCTGTTCCGGCGACAGATAGACCATCAGCTTTTCCATGCCGGGCTTGTCGTCGAACACGAACGAGCCGCGCGCGGGAAGGAACACCACGCCCATTGCATCCACGAAATTGTCCTGTGAAGGCTGCGGATAAATCTGCGTGATCGAACCGTCCGGCCCCTCGTTTAGGATATACACGTACGACGGATGATTCACCTTGACACCAAGTTGGAAGTGTTCGCCGCTCCTGAAGACGCGCCGCGCGAGGACGTCGTGCGTCGAGCCATCCGGCTGTTTTAGCCGAATGAAATAGCTCGCGCCGACATTCGCGACCGCCTTGTTCGACACTTTGACGACACGTGCCTTTTTGGCGGGAACCGAAACGCCCTGATTCGGCTTGTTCTCTGCAACCGCGACTTCGTTGCTGCTGGGCGGAGCTGTGGAGGTCGCCACGGCGCGGACGTTGTCATCCTCGCCGAAGAAGAGCGATTTTGCGGTGTAGCCGTCTTCGGCCATGGCGTGGGTTGCGACGGTTGCGAGCGCAAGTGCAGCGAATGCATGACGCATGATGTATGTCTCCAGAATGCTGAAAGAAGCTGCTTCGGGATATTGGGCTATTGGATTTCGTTCAGATCGGCCGGTATCGTCGACCACTCGCGTGGCACCTGATGACGCTCGCCCTCCGATACCTCGATTGCCTTGCGCGACGTGAAGCTCTGCGCGTCGCGAAACGCGGGCGCCAATTGACCGTGGTACTGGTCCAGATAGGCGAACAGTGATTGCGTGAAGAACGAGCCCTTGAGAATCTGGCCGCCGGAGAGCGGGCTCTCGAACGTGCCGCTCTTCGGTCCGAGCGACTCCTCGTTCGGGCTCGTCGCGGTGATGATGTTGTATCCCGCGCGACTGCGATCGATCGCGGTGCGCGCCCGCGAAGCGCCAGACGGGCCGGCGCCGTCGTCGGAGAAGTGAATGCCCTTCGACGTGTAGCTGTCGCCGCTCCATGATGCGAGGGAGACGCCTGCATACTCGTTGCGATTGCCGTTCGTGCGACGCACATACGCGGCACTTTCGTCGACGATGTCATTGAGCATGTCGCCGCTATAGCACGTATCGATCACCACGCGGGTGACGCGACTCGGTTTGCGCGCGAGATCCTGAACCAGCGTATCGGGCACTGCATGTTGCTGGAAATGCAGGAGGATCTCTGTCCGATTGTTCGAGCGGACGGTCGTCTCGTCGCCCGAGTCGAAAGCCATGATCGACATCTTGCGATTGTCGCCACCGGCCGGGCTCGGCACCGGCATGTTGCCGTGACTCGATACGTAGATGAAGACTTCATCGTTCGGGCGGATCTGCGCGCTGAGTCGCGCGATTCCTGCTTCGATATTCGCCTTCGTCGCCTGCTCATTGAGCAACGACGTCACCTGATAGCCAGCACGGTGCAGATAGCGTTGAACGACCTCGGCATCATCGGCGCCCTGAATGTCGAGCAGATGATACGGATCCGCAAAATGATTGATGCCGATCACGAGCGCCCGCTTCACGGGCAGCGCAGCTTTCGCCGCCTGCGCGCGATTGAACGCGGCGAGCGCTTTGCCGGCATCGACTTCCCAACGCTTCTTGAGGATATGTTCCGGATAGAACGGCGAAGTCGACTTGATTCCGACGATCGACTGCACGATCAGGAACGCGGTATCGACTTCGTCCTCGTCCCGATACGTCCCGGTGAGTTGAATGCGCCCGGTGTTGTCGCGTGCCACGGTTGCCTGAGTGAGTCCGTGAGTGGCGAACTTCACTCTGATCTGCTGAACCAACGGCTCAGGGACGTTATACGAGTGATAGACATTTTGATAACCCGGCATGCTGCTGGCCGCGCAAGCGGTCAGCAGAACCGGGCCGATCAGGCACGCAAGGCGTGCAATAAGCCGTTTCATAGCAATCCGGGAGACGCACGCGCGCCTCCCCACCTCAAAGTGGATTTCGGAAAGAAGCCCCGGGCGGCGCTCTACTGAGTGACGGTGAACTGTTGCGACGCGACTGCCGTCGGGCTTCCGTCGGTCGTCACCGCCATCTGCACACGATATGTGCTCCCCGGCTTGGCGTCAGGAGGGATTGGAATGTGACTCACATCTTGTTGCTGACCCGGCTCAAGCGTGAGTTGCTGAGAGCTATGGCCCGGAAACGCGACTTCCTTTTCCTTGCCGTCCTCGATAACGAACAGCTTCCGGTCGATGGTCACCGGAGCGTCCGCGCCATTGGGCGTCATGACGATGAACGTGCTCGTGACCTCCGCCTGGCTATTCGGCGTGACCGGACCGGGCACTTGGATCGACTGCATCTTGGCCAGCGGGCCCTGCTTCGCGTTGTAATGGATTTCTTTCTTGATCTTGTCGTAGTCCTTGGTGCGGTTGAGCTTGGACTCCGGAATCCATGCGGGATTCTTCTTGTAGCAGGTTTCGTTTGCCGTATAGAAGGACGTTGCCCAACCTGCCACGCCACCTGCAACCGCGCCGATCAGTGCCGCCTTGCCTGCGTCTTCCTTCTTGTGAGCGACCAGCATGGCTCCAAGTCCCGCGAGCGCGCCCAGACCGGCTCCCTTCGCCGTACCGACGATCTGCTCATGCTTGACGCACGAATCGAGATCATCATTAGCGGATTCTTGTGCATGCACCCCGATACTTGCGAACAGCATTGCACTGGCAACGGCCGCGCAAACCGCTACCCGCTTTTCCCTCTTGGTCATTTCTCAGATCTCTCGCTTTGTTGTTGCTCATATGACGCATCGACCAAGCGATCTCTCGGTTTTTATCCGCTCGGCCGTGCCCGCGTTTTCTTGTGCTGCCTTTTTGCTATCGACACGCAAGACGCAAACTTTAGTGTTTGCTTAACTATTTCTGCAACTTTCGAAAAATGGCGCGTCTGCAACAACTCATCTCAGCGCAGATTACACTTCGATGAAAGCAATGTGAAAGAAAATATCTTGATAAATCAAGAGCGTAATGCGTTCCTTTGAACGCTTTACGCTGTGAGTGTCGAGGGCGTTTTTATCAAATTGATAAGCATCGAGCAAGCGATTATTGTTTGAGACAGCGGTCGGTATAGACATTGCGCTCGCGGCGCATCTTTGCTAGGCGTGTTTCGCGTTTGAAGCGCTTCGTCAAGACTAAGGCTCGCTCCAAAGGAAAAAAGGCCCGTCCCGAGCGTCAAACCCCCTTCAGCCTCTAGAACGAAAAAGGGCTACCAACGGTAAGAAGAGAGACCGCGCCAAAAACGGAGGCTCTATGCCGCCATATGATGAGCGTGATCGTGGCCCGCAGGCGCCGCATACCATCGCCCGAAACTGATCGCAACTGCTCAATCAGGACGGCCGTCGTCGCCTGCAGTAGGCCCCGGGCATGAGCCGGTGGCCACGCCATTTGGCGTCCCTTCACTGGACGCTTGCTTGACTTCCTGGTTAACCGCCGACTCGACGAAGCTCGAGGTGGATTTGCCCCCGTACCTCCAGACACAGCCTCACACTACGCTTGATGAATCGGTCCTGCGTCAGAACTCCCGTAGCGAGCGATATTCTAACGCTCTGTGAGAATGCATCTCGTTGTCGTGCTCCAACGCAATCGCGAGATTGCGTCAGCCGCGGCCCACGCACGGACTTCGTGCCATTGTGGACTTCAGGCGGCACCGTTTGTGAGGCCGCTTCCCGTTGCGTTCCTGTCGTTGAGATCATCGCGCCCGCGCTGCGGCGTCGACATTCAGAAACGCGCCATCTCCGAGTCCTACCCGCCACTCACCCTTTTGGAATTTTGGCGGTGACCAATCCATTGCAGCAGCGAACGATGATATCGGCGATTGCCGCTCAAGTTCGACGGTCTCATGCCGACAAAGAGCCTGTAATTCCATTCAACAAATCGATTTCAATCCTGTAAACCTAAATGCAGAGCTTGCAATTACCCACATCATAATGGAAAGTTTTGCTAACTGCGCCAAGTTAGGATACCTATGGATCGAAAATGATTGGTACCGGACAAGTAGATGGCGAGGACTGGATCAATCGCGAGGTGACGGATAGCAGCTTTCAAGATGCCAGGCTTCGCAGACGATTTCGAACACCGCCGCCTGTCACGAAACGCGTGCCCAAAGGCTGGCTGCGGAACGTGAGCTCGTCCGCGTCGACGAGCGCGCGATTGTCTCCCGCCGTGCTGCCGAAATCGAAGAGAAAATGCGCGCGGCCCGAATCGACCTTGAGCAGTTGCGTGACGAGCTGCGTGTCGCCAAACTCGACTGTCAGGAAATCGCCGCGCGCAAGTAAGGTCCGCAGACATAGCGCGATCTGCAGCGTATGCCGCTGCGCATAGCTGTCGTCGGTCTCCCACGCGTTCATTGTCGAGGCGCTTGCACCGCTCAGGGTAGGTTCGGCAATCATCGTGATTTCGTTATTCTGCTGGGTGGCCTGCCAAAGTATCGATCTCTTTGCTCCATCTTATCAAATTGATAAGCAAATGGCAGGGTGAGACATCACGTGCACGACGACCCTGGACCTGAGAGACGAGCGGCGACCTCGGGGCGACGGGGTCCGTCAATTATCTGGCCAGCTACGTGCTTTCGGGCCGCGCGGCACCGGCAGAAAATGCAGCAGCGCCTTGAGCGAGTAGATGACGATGACAGTTCCCGCCAGGTCGCCGACGAACATCGCAAGGAATCTCGACGTGATGTTCTGCGCGTCGCCTTGAAGATAGAACCAGATGTTGTGCAGCAATGAACCGGCGATCGCGTACGCCACGGTGAGGATCATCAGCCTGCCCGCCGTCAGATTCGAGAGCGATGCGTTCAGCCCGTAGGTCTCGCGCGCCAGGCGATAGACCGCATAAGGCGCGGCCGTCGCGATGATGCCGCCGACGAACGACCGCACCGGGTCATTGGGAAAGAAATAGAAGAAGTCGACGACCCAGCTCGCGAGCAGCAGTCCGAGCGCGCCGTCCGCGCCGAGCAGAAGCGTGCTGAGCAGACGGATGCCAGCGGGAAGATAGACCCAGTTCACCCCGCGCACGAACTCGGAATGAACGAAGATTTCCTGGTTGAGCCAGAGCGAACCGACGAAAAACAGCGCCGTCCCGACGACGGAACATAAACGAAGCAGAAACGAAGACATTGGCGTGGCGAGCCAGTAAGCGGCGGAGTATCTTACCGCAGCGCTCATCCGGCCTCACGGGCGGGCAACAAACGTTATGGCCGCGCCTTGCCAATAGCCCCGCTGTCCGCGTGCGCGTCGGCTGGCGGAAGCTCGCCGTAGCTCGCAGCGGGATCGAGCTGCGCGGCGATTCGCTCCAGCTCGGCGAGCAGCGAGCGCAGCCCCTCCTGCTGGAGCGGCGCGACGGCCGGGGCGTGCCGCAGCTCGTCGATGCGCTCGCGCCAGTACGACACCGGCCACGCGGCGCTTCGATGCCAGTGGCGTGAACGGATCATCCTCGCCAGATGATCGATTTCCTGCTCGATGAACGTCGGTGTGATGTAAGTGAGATCGCGTCGTTGAACCACGCTCGTGCCCCCGATAGCGGCTCGGGCAAGAGAAAGATCGATGTCTTCGCCAGGCCTTCGCTGTGTGAACTATCTTAGCACTTACTTATCACCCTGATAAATACTTGGGCCGCTCTCATAATTCGATTTTCGCCGATGCTATGATGAACGCCGTTCTCATTCAATCGATTCTTCATGGCCAAAAAGCGCGTCTTCGATGCTTATTTTCGCTTCCTGAATCTGGCTCAGGCTGTCCAGGCTTTGCCCTCCGTACCGAAGCTCGATGCCGCCGAGGAACGCTTGCTGGAAGCACTCACAGCGTCCTGGCATGCGGGTCATACGCTGACGGTCACGGAGACGATGGCCCTTTCGGTGGCGGGCGCGCCCGCCACCGTGCATCGCAAGCTGACGAACCTGAGGAACCAGGGTCTCGTATCCGTCGACGAGAGCAGCGACGATCTGCGCATCAAGACCGTGGTGCCCACGCGCAAGGCGCTCGACTACTTTGAAAAGCTGGCGGCGTGCCTCGAAGAGGCCAAGAAGCGTTGAACGTCGCGGGACGCCATATCACGAACATCGGCAACGAACGTTATAATTCGTCGCTTTCCCGCGCCATGGCGCAGTAAATTTTTCCACCAGGTCGTATTCCCATCGGAGAGCGGGGACGGCCGGCAGTGTCCGACAGCCTCCGCAGCAATCGCAGGCGTTGTGCTGCACCCAGTCTGCGATTGTCATGTCCGTCCCGCGTTTTGAGGTCGTCTCCCGCCGTCGTGCTTCGACGGCCGCGCGTCGTGTCCGTCTCGTTTTCGTTGGCGCGTTCGGGGCTTGCGTCCTTCCATCGTTGAGCGCGTGGGCCGCCGAAAGCGATCCGGCCGCGCAACAGCTCACCCCGATCATCGTCAAGGCCGAAAGGCAGCCCGCCCCCGAGCAGCGCACGCCGATCGCCATGAGCGTCTATGGCGATGCCTTCATCGAAAGCACCGGCCTCACCGATATCAAGTCCCTCGCCACGATCGCGCCCGACCTCAACTATGCGCAGGTGCAAACCGTCGTGCCGGTGCTCACGATTCGCGGCATCTCGAGCCGCGACACGACCGAGATCGGCGATCCGTCGGTGGTCGT